>JAEZSL010000247.1 GCA_023443925.1 Bacillota bacterium
ATTTGACTCGTATATTCCGTGTAAACTGCCATTCCATAATTCCCCTTAGTTCTCCATGTTTTTATACCATAATAATTAACTATAGCTTATGTTGTAAATAATTTCAAGTTAATGTTGTATTAAGTAAAAATGAAAAAACAATTAAGAAAGTCTAACAAAGTTTTTTATCATAGGACGAATAGTAGAGTATATATTACGATAGTTATAAGCTGATATTCATTCATAGTACAAAGCAGATTTTTAAAACTACGAATCCTATGAGATTAAAAAGAACCTGCCAGCCGTCTATTAATTTCATAATACACAGCAGGCAGGTTAATACGCCTATTCATATAGTCTGTCAGCGAAACAGATGTATGGTTCCTTCATCATTTAGTTTCTTTAATATGGTAGCTGTCACCGGTAGCAGGAAGATGCCAACCACTCCCAACAGCTGTGCCCCAACGAAGATGCAGATCAGAGTAACTACAGGATGAAGTCCGATCTGTTGTCCCACAATTTTAGGTTCCAGCGTCTGTCTGACTATTGTAATAATAATGTATAATATTAGAATTCCGATTCCCATCGTGTTATTGCCGAATATAAAGGATATAATCATCCAGGGCAGTAAAACCGCTCCCGTACCAAGGATAGGTAGAATATCCACAAAGGCTATCAATGCTGCCACCAGAAAAGGATTCGGTACTTTTAAGATAAAGAAGCCAAGTGACAGCTCCAAAAAAGTTATTATAATTAAAGTGGTATAGGCTTTAATAAATTTACCAAGGGTGCCAATCACATTATCCTTTACTTTAATTATCATGTTTCTTTTTTCATCAGAAAACTGTTTTAATACAAACCCGGCTATGCGGTGATAATCGATGGTAAAGAAAAAGGAGGATACTATGGTAAAAATAAACGTAATCAGTATGGATGGCACCAGGCTTGCAAAGCCGGTAATGGTTCCAACAACGGTGGAAGAAGCTTTGGACAGGAAGGCAAAAATCGAGTCGTTTATGCTGTTAAAGATATCTTCCAGATAATATTCAATATCCGGAAAACGGTTTAACAGTTCGTCCGTACCCTTCACGAGAGCCGGTTCAATGGAATCCTTATAGAGTTTCGGCAGATGGTAAAATAAATTCTGCAGAAAGAGGAATACCCGGGTACTTATCAATGTGGCCAGAAAAGCGATGAAACTGTAAAAAATAAGAAGAATGATTATTGAAACAAATGACCGTTTTAAATGCAGTTTATCGGTAATCACATCAATTAAGGGCCTTAAAACCGCCGCAACAATCAAACCGATGACAAATGGCATCAGTAAAGGCATAAAGTATTTAATACTGATATAGGCAAGACTTAATATAATTGCAAAATAAAAAAAATGTATCAAAAACGCCCTATGCTTGTTTAAATTCATTCTTCTTCTCCTATTTATCTTATACCGATTAGAAATTCCTCTAATTTCTTAATATTTGACCGTTTTCCAATTACAACTATTTTATCATCCACTTGCAGAACATGATCCGGGGTAATATCTGTAGTAGTCTTACCATCTTGTTCCAAGGCTATAATATTAAGATTAAATTTCTTACGCAGGTCGGCTTTCATTACTGTTTGATTTGCCAGCTTTTTAGTTAGTTTCAATTCCGCAATGGCGATATCACCTTTTAATTCAATGGAATCCAGAGTGCTGGAAGAGATCAGGCGGTTTGCCAGACGTATTGCCATGTCACTTTCCGGATAAACAACCTCCGCTCCGATTTTCTCCAGGACACTGCCCTGTTCATAACTGATGGCTTTTGCTATAACCCTGGGAACACCCATACTGATTACATTCAGCGTTGTCAGAATACTCACATCAATCTGCTCACCGATACACACAATGACTGTACCGCAGTTTTGGATGCCGGCATCCTCAAGAGTTTCCTTATCCAAGGGACCTACTACAAAGGCATTATCCGTAATATTCCTGATTTGTTTGATCTTACTCTCGTTATTATCAATAACCAACACTTCCTTGCCGGCATCTGCCAAAGTTTTTGCCAATGCAAAACCAAAGCGTCCCAGACCGATAATCCCAAACTCTATGATTGACTTATGATTTATCATAATAATTCTCCTAGATTGTTAATAAAAACCAGCTCGTTAAGATATATTTTCATCTGTGAATCAGCCAATGGATATGGTCTCTTCAGAATAGGCTACATTGGACATAGCTTTAAATGACCATATAGTCGCAATCGTAAGAGGACCCAGACGTCCAATGAACATGGTAAATATCAGGATAACCTTACTCCAAACGGATAAATCAGGTGTTATTCCTGTTGATAATCCTACCGTACCAAAAGCCGAAACAACTTCAAAAAGAATCTGTATAAAAGTGTACTGAGGCTCAATTATACTTATTAAAAACGTATCAAAACATATTAAAATCATGGCTAAAAAAGCGATTATAAATGCTTTATTTACTACATCATGGGGTATCCTTCTTTTAAAAGCAGAACAATGTCTATTTGTAGCTGAACTATACGCACTTTTAAATAAGGTAAAGACCGTGGTAGTCTTAATGCCGCCGCCGGTGGAACCCGGGGAAGCACCGATAAACATTAATATTATAATAACAAAAAGTCCGGCATTTGTAAATGACCCAAGTGCATAAGTCGTAAATCCTGCTGTTCTAGCGGATGTACTGAAGAAAAATGCGCCAAGCCAGCTTACGTCATCCGTAATCTTTATTAGCACCGTACCAATAATCAGCAATACTGCCGTCATGGTTATAACGATTTTTGTATGCAGACTATATTTTTTAAAGGATCGTTTATGAACAATTTCCTTAATAACATAAAATCCCAGCCCCCCGAAAATTATCAATCCACAGGTAGTGAGATTTAGAAGTACGTTATCCGCATATGGTATCAGATTCTGGAAACCGCCAAGAACATCAAATCCGGCATTATTAAAGGCTGATATGGCATGAAACACACTAATGCCAAGTGCTGTAAGAGGCGGATAATCCTGTGAGAAAACAATAAAGCTTAAAACTACACCGACCGACTCAAAACATAAGGTAATTAAAAGGATAGCTTTTACAAGCTTGACGATTCCCTTAACCGAATCCAGATTCAATGCTTCTTTTATCACCATCCGGTCTTTAAAACTAACTTTTTTCCTTGCCAGCAGGAAAAATCCCACACCGACACAGGCAAATCCCAATCCTCCCACCTGGATTAAAAGTGCGACAACAATCCTGCCAAATACATTAAATGAATCTTTTAAGTCTACTGTTGCCAGTCCCGTAACACAGACGGCACTGGTTGAAGTAAACAGGGCATCGATAAAGCTGACATCAACACCCGGAATTGCCGAAAATGGAAATGTCAGCAGCAGTGCCCCCAAAATGATGACCGCGGCAAAGCCGGCTACTATGACCCTGCCCGGACTCATTTTTTTTAAAACAACCACAAAGATCACCGTTCCTTTTACGAGTTTTTCATAACTATACTTTCAATATCATTTGCAACATCTTCACAGGCGTCACAGCATTTTTCCAGTCTGCGGAATATTTCTGTCCATACCATAAGTTCAATGGGATCCGTAGTTGTTCTATAAAGGTTACGCACTCCGTTAATATAGAGGGTATCGCCTTCTTCTTCCAAACGGTTGATTTCTACGATCTCTGAATGCAATCTCTTGGATCTCTTGAAATTCTGGAACTCATCTAAGGCAACCTTCATGGACTTGCAGCAGTCAACGATCATTTCCGTAAACTTTAAAATCTCAGGACGGATATTTTGTACATTAAACATATCAATACAGATCAAAACATCTTCAATGGCATCCGTAACATCATCAATTTTCTGTGAAAGACTTGTAATATCTTCTCTTTCAATAGGTGGCAGAAATTCTTTTACAAGCCGGTTTAACACATCATGTTTGGCAATGTCGGCAGAATGTTCGATGTTGTGCATCTCACGGATTTTTTCTTCCATTTTCTTTATATCAAACTCACGTAAAGTTTTGTTTAAAATTACTGCAGAGTTTAGTGAATATTCTGATAAATTTGCAAAAGCCTCAAAATAACTGTATTCTTTTTTATTCTTCATATTTATACCTGTAATGTATTACAGTCCTGCTGCAATACTGCCGCATCCTGCGGTGAAAGAATGAAAACGCGGCTTTCCTTTCTTTTTTGATTTATCTTTCAACCTGTATTTATAATTCCAAATTTTATTTTTAGAAGAGTTTCATAAATATATAAGCCATTAAAAATCCTACCACACCGCAGCCGGGAAAAGTTAATACCCAGGCAGCCGCCATTTCCTTTACGACACTCCAGTTAACGGAGCTGATGCGCTTTGAAGCACCGACACCCATAATTGCAGTCGTTTTAGTATGTGTAGTACTAACGGGCAGACCAAAGACGGAAGCCATTAACAAACTGATGGCAGCTGCTAAATCCGCACCGAAGCCCTGATAAGTATCCATTTTAACCATTCCCATACCTACGGTCTTTATGATACGGTAACCACCGATGGAAGTACCAAGTGCCATAACTACGGAGCATAGCACCATAAGCCAGATAGGAATCTGAAAGTTGTTAACATCGCTTTGCCCGTTAGCCAGGAAGATACCAAGCATAAATACACCCATAAATTTTTGGCCGTCCTGTGCGCCGTGCATAAAAGCCATGGACGCTCCTCCGGCTATCTGGGCATACTGGAAAAACGGTCTTGATTGACGCCTGTCCACTTTTTTAAACAGAATGCCAAGGAGGCGGACTACAACAAAGCCGAGTCCAAAACCTAACAAAGTTGAAAGGAACAATCCATAAATAACTTTGATCCATTCACTGCCGTTAATTCCGGAAAAGCCGCCCTGCAAAGCAATTGCCGCACCGGATACACCTGCAATAAGTGCATGGCTTTCACTGGTAGGTATACCAAATGCCCATGCCGCAGTTGCCCAAATTACAATGGCAAATAACGCAGCGCAAAGAGCAATTAAGGAGTTCTTGGAATCTCCTCCGAAATCTACCATGTTATAGATTGTCTGCGCAACGGTAGCATTAACCATAGTCATAACAAATACACCCAGGAAATTAAATACCGCCGCCATAATAATTGCTTTTTTGGGACCAAGAGATCTTGTAGATACACAGGTAGCAATGGCATTCGGTGCGTCTGTCCATCCGTTTACCAATACTACGCCCAATGTAAGGATTACAGTAATTAATAATGCAGGATTACTTAATAACTGCTGCATAAAATCACTCAAAGAAATAGTCATAATTTTCTCCCTAAGTACTATATATTTTTTTCATGAACAGAAAAATCTTAACATGAATTTTGCAAATAATCAATATTCTCTTAACTTCTTAACACTTTCTTAACGTTTGTCCGGGAAACCTTCCCATTACTAGTATTACCAGGTTCTTTCAACTGATTCCCGTATTATACAGGTCAGTCTGTAAACAGTTTTTCCGGCCTGAAAATCGGTTTTTGGCGCGGTGTGTGAAAATAGCTTTTTATTTTTAAGTTTTATGTAGTATAATAAGAACAGGAAACTTATCTTTTACGAAAGGTTAATACAATGCAGAACCCTGAATTTAAGAAACGCTTTATGAATCTGATTAAATTGTTTTCAATAGTCGTGCCGGCCGTCCTGCTGTCAATGGTCTTTGCGAAGCTTAACAACAACAAAATCAATGTTACTATTGTATATTTTCTGGCCATTATCTTAATATCCAAAATAACGGACGGTTACATCTTAAGTATACTCTCTTCGGCAGCCGGAGTAATGGCGGTCAGTTACTATTTTACCTATCCTCATTTTGTCTTTCAATTTACCCACAGCGGGTATCCCCTTACTTTTTTCGGTATGCTTATTATATCCTTAGTTATAAATATGACTATTTTTAATCTGAAGGAACTTGCCAGAAAAGCTTATGAAAATGAAAAAAAGTCCAGCCGGCTGAATGAAATTAATAACCGTCTGTTTTCAAAGAATACCCTGAACGAGATTATAGATCTGGCACTGGAATACATCGGTGAGTATACGGGCAGCACCGTTATATATTACGAGGAATCACCCCAGTTGGGAAGCCGGGGTTTTATCCGCTGCTTAAAACCGGAACATGAAAAAATTATCCGCTCCCATCATGAAGAATTTATTGCAGACTGGGTATTTCAAAATAAGAGCCCGGCGGGCATCGGCACCAGCTTTCAGGGTGTATCAAGCTGCACCTATCTGCCTTTGATCTCTCATGATACGATCTGGGGGGTTATGGGGATTTTTCGGACAGGCCAGGAAAAACCGGACCAGTATAATATATCCTCTCTTAAACTGATTCTGTCCCAGGTTGCCATTGCTATAGAAAGACAGCATTTATCCGATAACCAGCAGTTAATCCTGGTAGAAACAGAAAAGGAAAAAACAAGAGCTAATCTGTTAAGAGCCGTATCCCATGACCTTAGGACACCTTTGACGGGTATGATAGGGGCAAGCGAGACCATACTCAAAAACAAACAGTATTTGAATGAAGAAGAACAGATTAAATTACTTGAATTCATATATGAAGATTCCAACTGGCTTCTTCACATGGTGGAGAATCTGCTGTCCGTCACCAGAATCAGGGAAGGCGGCTCCTCTGTTAATAAGACGGCTGAGCCGTTAGAAGAGGTAATAACGGAAGCAATCATGCGTATACGCAACCGTTTTCCCCACTCCGGCATACAGGTGAATATACCTGAAGAGTTTATTATGGTACCCATGGATGCAACACTCATTGAACAGGTTATCATTAATTTACTGGAAAATGCAATTAAATATTCCGGCAGTAACAGCCCGGTTACTTTGCATGTAGAACATAATGAGGATTACGTTGCCTTTCATATTATAGATGACGGCAAGGGTATTAACATCAGCAAAATCGAATCTATTTTTGACGGTTTCTCCCAGACGGATACCTCCAGCAGTGATTCAAACAAAGGACTGGGAATCGGTCTTTCCATCTGCAAGACGATTATCAATGCACATGGCGGCAATATCAGCGTCACAAACAAAGAGGGCGGAGGCGCCGTTTTTACTTTTACCTTACCATTAGAAGGGAGCCTAACCAATGAGTAAAAAAGCCAGTATCCTTATCGTAGAAGATGAACCTGTAATCTCTAATTTTATAGCCACCACCTTAACTGCCAATGAATATAAAGTTATTGAATGCCTTACGGGCAGGGAGGCCCTGTCCCTTATCCCCTCTCATTGCCCGGATGTTGTACTGCTGGATCTGAGACTTCCGGATATGGACGGGCTGGCTGTTTTAAAAGGAGTCAGGCAATGGTCCGGAATACCGGTAATTGTAGTATCCGCCAGAAGTGATGAAATCTCTAAAGTTGAAGCACTGGATCTGGGTGCCGACGATTATATAACAAAACCCTTCGGAACTTCCGAACTGCTGGCCAGAATCCGCACCGCAATACGTCATAATCATAAATCAGAAGCCGCCAGCAAAGCCGTTACCGATATTTTTAAAGCCAAAGGTTTATTCATTGACTTTAATAAATACCTGGTAACCGTTAACGCAGCGGAAGTTCATTTAACACAGATTGAATATAAATTAGTTTCTTTATTAGCCCGCAATGCCGGCAAGGTGCTGACCTATGATTACATCATAACGAAAATTTGGGGACCCTATGCAATAAAAGATAATAAGATTCTCCGGGTAAATATGGCCAACATCCGAAGAAAGCTTGAGAAAAATCCAATAGACCCGGAATATATCTTTACGGAAATCGGCGTAGGCTACCGGATGGTTGAAGATGATTGATAGATGAAAAAATCCCCTGAGGCCTTTTACCTTTAATGGATCTTTCCTATAAGACCTCGAGTGTTAAAAAGCTGGTTTATGTGTATTTTCTGAATCAATATATTTGTGTTTGTAAATATAACGCTCACATTCATTCAGGACACAAAATTGACCTTAAACACTCGAATCCTATAAGATACTCCATTTTAATATTGTATTTATTATTCTTTAGCCGAATATCTCCTTTAATTCCAGGCGGCTTGCTTCATCTGTTAATGCAAGGATCTCATCTCCTGCCAGAATTTCACAATCTCCTTTTGGTATAATCACCTTTTCATCTCTTGTTATGGCTATAAGTACCGTTTTTTTCGGAATTGCCAGATCCTTTAGCAGCCGATTGACGGCTTTGGCCGTATGGTTTACTTTCATCTGTACGATAGAATACTCTCCTCTGCTAAGTTTCATCATGGTAAACATATCCTTTAAATCCATCTCTTCCACTACAAAATGAGCCATTATATCAGCCTGGTTAACCCCGATATCCACTCCCATTCCGCTGTTAAAAAGCCATGCATTTTTTGGATTATTAACCCGGGCTACTACCCGCGCTACATCGAATTCCATTTTAGCAAGGGTAGAAACTACTAAATTGATTTCATCTGCTCCCGAAACTGCCGCTACCACATCCGCATTCTTAATACCGGCCTGCTCCAGTATCACGGGATCTGAACCATTTCCATGTATTAAAACTTCAGCAGGGAATTCTTCTAATAATTTGTTATAGAGTTTTTCTCTATGCTCAATTATCATAATATCATGCCCATTGGGCATCAGCAGGGAAGCCAGATAGGACCCGACCTGTCCTCCGCCTACAATAATTACCTTCATTTATTATCCCTCCTTTTATGTTAAATCCAACATTGATTTTAGTCTTGCTGCAGAAGTTGTATGGACAGTGATATAAAGGACATCTTCCGCCTCCAGAACCGTTCCAAGAGTTGGTATAAAAGTTTTATTATCCCTGCTGATGGACACAACTATAATTTCTCCAACCACAGTAAGATCATTAACTTTACGTCCCACCAGCAGTGAAGGTACTTCGATGCGAATCATGTTTACATTGCCGTTGCCAAGTTCATAAACACTATCCAGCTGGCTATAAGATAACAGCTCCGTTGCCCTTTCAATTCCCCAGGCAGTTGTTGATATTGTCTGAATTCCAAGTCTTCTATAGATATCAGCCTTTCTAGAATCATACAGTCTTGCTACGACATGGGGGACACGGTAAATATTTCTTGCTACTCTTGCTATTACAACATTTATTTCATCACTTTCCGTACAGGATACAACCGCATCCACCTTATCAATCTTTGCATTTAACAATACATCACGGTCAAAACCAAAACCAAGGATTTTCGTTCCCGGAAAATCCTTTCCCAAAATATCAAAGGCTTCCGGATTTGAATCAATCACGGTTACCTGATGACCTTTTTTTATAAGGCTGAGGGTCAAACCCGCTCCCATTCTGCCTAAACCTACAATGATTACTTTCATATAAAACTCCCATCTGTGCGCTAAAGCGCACGTTAAAATCAAGATGTTGAAAAACTGTATTTTGTTTTCAACCTACTCCCATCTGTGCGCTAAAGCGCACGTTTAAATCAAGATGTTGAAAAAACCGTATTTCGTTTTTTAACTCAATTGTTTTAACTATCCTGTCTTTCTTCGCAGCCAGGCCTTTCTTCCCTCTTCGATGAGTAATATCAAAGGCGGCCAGATGCATAACAGCAGCCAATCCGAGATGTCCAACGGTGCGGTATGGAAAACAGACTGCAGGGGTGGTATATAGGCCAGTGCAACAATTAAGATTATCTCTATGATAATTCCCAGATTAACCTGCTTATTGCTGAACAGACCCACCCGGAATACGGACTGCTTTACAGTCCTGCAGTTATATACAGCACCTATCTGACAGAATACAATTGCAGCTAGAGTCATTGCAGTAGCCTTGATATAAACAGGGTCCGTACCTCCTGCCAGCGGAATCTTGGGCCATCCGTTCGTGAGGTTGACAAAAAAGTAGGACGCCGCGGAGGCAATGGAGCCTAACAATCCATACCACAAGAAGGCTTTAATAATTAACTTACGGTTTAATAAAGTTTCTTTCGGATTGCGGGGTGGCTGATCCATTATTCCCGCTTCCGGTTTTTCTGTCCCAAGCCCCAATGCCGGCATCATATCCGTGCCCAAATCTATGGTAAGAATCTGCATTACCGTTAGGGGCAGGGGAATTGCTCCTCTGGAAAAAAGAAACATGGCAGAGGGTACTGCTTCCGACATATTAGAGTTTAGTATATATAGAAGGAACTTACGGATATTGCTGTAAACCGCCCGGCCTTCTTCAATGGCATGAACTATGGAAGCAAAGTTATCATCCGTCAGAATCATGTCGGCAGCTTCTTTCGCCACATCGGTTCCGGCGATTCCCATAGCTACACCAATATCTGCTTTCTTAAGAGCCGGAGAATCATTTACCCCGTCGCCGGTTACCGCAACAATCTCACCCATCTCCTGTAAATTGGTTACAACCCGCAGCTTCTGTTCCGGAGCAACACGGGCAAATATAATTTCTTCTTTCAGGTACTCTTTTAACTGCTCATCAGATAGTGCTTCCAGGTCAATTCCTGATATTACTCTGGGTCGCGGCCCTTTCACGATGCCGATACGCTTTGCGATGCTTTCTGCGGTCAACCCGTAATCCCCGGTGATCATAATTATCCGGATGCCGGCACGCCGGCATTCCTCTACTGCATCTGCCACTTCCGGCCTTGGAGGATCCGCCATTACAACCAGCCCGACAAATACCAGCTCTGTTTCTATAATCTCCGGCGTATATGCACTCATTGCGGCTGGTATATTATCTTCTTTATGAAGCAGGCGGTAGGCAACCGCCAGAACCCGGAGTCCGTCTCTTGCATAACCGTCATTTGCCTCCATAATATTTTTGCGCATTTCCTCTGTCATTGGTATTACCGTTCCATCCATACGTACCGATACGCAAAGTTTAATGATTTCTTTGGGGGCTCCTTTTACATAAGCAATACGTTTCGTTCCATCCATTGCCTTTTCCAGCTGATGGATTGTGGTCATTCTTTTTCGCCGGGATTCAAAAGGAAGTTCCCGCAGCCTGGGTGTTTGTTCCTGCTGCCTGTGGATATCAATACCGGCCTTTTCTGCCGCCACTCCCAGACAGGCTTCCGTGGGGTCTCCCAAAACTGTATAGCGGGCCGATTCCTCTCCAGGAGGAAGCAGCCTGGCATTGCTGCAAAGTGCTGCTCCGGTCAGTAACAGCCTTAAATCCGTTTCTTCATCAGCCGTTACCTTTTTGCCCTTTAATAAAACCTCCCCGGTTGGTTCATACCCGACACCGGTTAACTCGTATTCTTTATTTAACAGCCATACATGGTTCACAGTCATTTCATTCTGAGTCAGTGTACCTGTTTTATCCGTACAGATTACCGTGGTGCTGCCCAGGGCTTCCACCGAAGATAACTTCTTAACCAAGGCATTCCTTTTTGACATCCGCTGAACTGCCATCGCTAAGGACAGCGTGACTGTAGGGAGCAGTCCTTCCGGTATAAATGCTACTACCATGCCTAAGGCAAATATAAAGGAAGAAGCGATCGGTTCCTTTACTAATAGTAATGCAGCAACAAAGAAAAATACTCCAAAAGCAATGGCTATAACTGAAATCTGTTTGGTAAGCCGGTCTAATTCCCTTTGGAGGGGGCTTTCGGCTTCTTTCATGTTTTGAGTAAGGCCGGCAATTTTACCAAATTCCGTTTTCATGCCGATCTCTATAACTACTGCTTTTCCGTTCCCTTCGGATACATTGGTGCCTGCAAAAATTAAATTTGGTATTTCCGCACGGGTTAAGTCCTCCGAAAGCACCGCTTCCTTTATCTTGCGTACCGGATTGGATTCTCCGGTCAGAGTGGATTGATTAACCTGAAGGTCACTGCTCTCAAGCAAACGGGCATCTGCAGAGATCTTATCCCCCTCTTCCAGTAGTATAATATCGCCAATTACCAAATCCTCAGCAAGTATTTTTACTTCTTCCCCTTCTCTTATTACACGGGCGTAGGAGGGGAGCATATTTCTAAGGGCATCCGTAGCCTTTCCTGCCCGGTGTTCCTGCCAGAAGCTGAATACTCCATTAATTACATTAACGAGCCAGACCGCAATCCCTAACTGGGGCATACCCGCAAAAAAAGCTACTGCCCCGCCAATCCATAATAAGATTGCCATCAGATGTATAAAATTTTCCAGAAAAATAAGTATAACCGATTTCCTCTTTTTTTCTTCAATCAGATTTTTACCAAGTTCCTTTTGCTTTTCCTCTGCCTGGGCCTGCGACAATCCCTTGGGGCTGGTATCCAGTGCATTATAAACTTTATCCACCGTCAATTTATAAATATCTCTTTTTTTGTCGTCAGCAGTTTCCTGATTATCCAATTTAAATCTATCCTTCTTTCTATGAATAAAATTCTATCAATAACATCAAAAACTAAATATTAAATACACTTTTAGAATAGTATCGCTTTAATTTACCAAATAATACTTAATCTGATCGAAAAAATTTATTACGGTAACCTATACCATAAGTCCGCTTGTAGATTATACCGGATTTGATGTAAAGACAAAAATGGAGCCTCATCCTATAGTTTTTGCTGTACTATAATGATAGGCTCCCTATAGGGCTGTTTTATTTTCCAATTGAAATGGTATTAAGGAGATACTCTCCTGCAATATTTACATCAGGTGATACTCCGTCGCCGATATCCGTAACCGTTACTTCAAGAAGATAATTGTCGATAATGAGATCATAAATAATCTGCTTCATGGCAATACCATTAAAAGTTATATTATATTCCGTCTTTAAAGCGGTACCAAGTGCTGCTTCATAGTCACTCTGTTTAAACTTAGTCAGTACTGCACTTGCATCGGACAGAGTCAGCTTTTGTTTAATAAAATCTTCCGTTATAGTATTTTTCAGCGTACTGGAATCTGTCTTGGGCTGATCCGTTTGATTAATTACAAAGCTTATACTGGAGCTGCCTTTTGTAAGATCATCGATTTTAGGATGAATAGATAATAATGTATTATTACCCTGCTCGGCTAAGACATCTTTTATCCATTCCTTGGGTATTATGTAGGATACCTTGTTAAACTTCAATTCCTTAGCATCAAAGGGTGCATTCGTAATAAACGGGTTAGACGCTTTTGCTGCATTTACCGTAACTTTACAAGTGTATTTCTTCTTATTTACGGTTGCAGTTATTATTGCCGTACCGGCTTTTTTCGCCGTTACCTTACCGGTGCTGTTAACTGCTGCTATGGCTTTTTTATTGGAGCTCCAGGTAACTTTCTGTTTGGTGCCGGTTATTTTTAACGTTAATGACTTACCGGTTTCCAGGGTAATTTCTTTTTTGCTTAATTTAATCACGGCAGCTTCAGCCACTGCAATACTGTTTACGGGCAATACAGAAGGTGTTACCAGGGTAAACACCACCATAAGCACAAAAAGTCTGCAAAAATTCTTAAATTGATTCATTTTAACCTCCATCTGCCGCTTTAGCGGCATACAAATACTGAGCGAAAAGCACCCTCCGTGCTTTTTGCCGGTTGAAAAATGCTTTTCTTTTCAACCTACTCCCATCTGTGCGCTTAAGCGCACGTATAAATCAAGATGTTGAAAACTGTATTTCGTTTTTTCAACCTATTTCCTCCTGATCTACAATTCATTTTTATTGATTTTTCAATCAATGGCTATTATAACTCTTTAAGTAAATAACTTCCAGCAGTATTTCCCAAATTAAGATTAAAGTTTCATTAAGACAATTGCATACCTGTCTAAGTGTGCTATAATAACATTGGTAAATATTTGAATTTACAAAGATTATAGGCGATGCCTCTATTGCCAGCGATGTATTTTATAGCTTGAGATGTCTTCTATCTCTTAGATGATTTCTCTCTTTTGATATGACTTCTATCTTTTAAGTGGACTTCTTACGCTGGTGATACTTCAATTGCTTTATAATAAATATTTCAGGAGGAAAACATGATGGTAAAAAAATTTTTTAGAGCCGGTCTGTCCATTGCTTTAGCTTTATCCCTGGCGGTAATACCCAATTCCGCTGCTTATGCAAAAACAATAGCCGCCCAGCCTCTGACACAAGGCACAGCAGATGTAACCTTACTTTCACAAACCGATAAAGTATCCCCGGATACCCAGACTAATAATTCTGTTAAGGACGATATCTTTTCGTCCACAAGAACCCTTGCAGAAAATAAAGCTGCAACGTTAACAACACTCTATGGTGTAACCAGTGTGCAATATGCATTAATTGCTGACGGCAAAATCACAATATCCGGTGTTGCCGGGGTATACAGTAAAAATTCACCAACCCCTTTAACGGATACCAAGATGTACGGAATCGGTTCCATCAGTAAAATTTTCACCACCGTGGCGGTTATGCAGTTAGTACAGGAAGGCAGAGTAAAGCTGGACGCGCCGGTGACGGAATACATACCTGAATTTACCATGGCAGATCCCCGTTACAAGGATATAACCGTTCGTATGCTGTTAAACCATTCATCCGGTTTAATGGGCAGTAATCTGGGAAGTACTATACTATTTAATGATAAGGATACTGCTACCTATGATAATCTCCTGAATGCTTTGAAAACCTCAAGACTGAAAGCCGACCCGGGTGATTTCTCCGTATATTGCAACGATGGCTTCTCCCTGGCCGAACTTGTGGTAGAAAAAGTAACAGGCAGCAGTTTCACCGAGTATATAAAACAATACATATCAAATCCTATGGATTTATATAATACCAAAACTCCTCAGGATGATTTCCAGCAGGAACGACTGGCTAAAACCTACGTTCCCGGCTCCAATATCACGCTCCCGGCAGAGAGTTTGAACATGATAGGAGCAGGCGGTATCTACTCTTCCGCTACGAATCTTTGTGAGTTTGCAACTATTTTTATGGAAAATTCCAGTTCTTCCGTACTTAACAGCACTTCTGTAAAAGCCATGGAAAATAAGGAATACTTAAATGGCTTATGGCCGGAGGATAAACCTTCTACTTTATCTTACGGACTCGGATGGGACAGTGTTTACACTTATCCTTTTGAAAATTACGGCATCAAGGCATTAATAAAAGGAGGAGATACTTTATTTTATCACAGTAATCTGACTATCCTGCCGGATGAAAATATGGCAGTGGCAGTGTTATCCTCCGGTGGTTCCAGTGCTTATAATCAGATAATGGCACAGGAAATACTGCTTTCGGCTTTAAAAGATAAAGGTATTATAAACGAAATAAAGCCGGATGTCACTTTCACAAAACCAGTGAAAGCTTCTATGCCGGATAGTTTAAAACAATATGCCGGTTTCTACGGTGCTAACAGCGGTGCTTTAAAAATAACCATCAATGATGACGGTACTTTGTCTCTAATCAGTATGGCAGCACCTGAAGCCGGAACTCAGCAGTTTATTTATACGGGCGATAATAAATTCTATTATGCCGACGGAAGTGCTTATGTCACTTTTGACCAGGCGAAAAACGGTAATACCTATGTCTATGTTTCCGGTTACGCCAATCTGCCCGGTATCGGACAGACTGTCTCCGACGGCTACCAGGCGCAGAAATTAGCTGCAAATCCCATTACGGCAGAAGTAAACGCTGCCTGGGCTGGCAGAGCCGGTAAAAAATATCTGACGGTTAATGAAAAGTATAGTTCCGAATATTATCTTGTAAGTTATCCCTTCAGCCAGCTCCCCATGTATGATGAGCTGGAAGGCTATATTGTAAGTAATACCATAACCGATGCCAATACTGCCCTGGCTGCAGTTAAAATACCGGGTGTTTTGGGAAGGGACTTAAGTGATTACACCTTTTATAAAGAAGGAGATACCGAATACCTGAAAGCTCAGGGAACCATTTTAGTATCGGAAGACAGCGTACCTGCTCTGCCCGCTTCTTCCTTTGAGACAGATATTAACGGCAGCGGTTACGCTAAATGGTACAAGATCGGTAAAGATGCTGAGAATAAAAAGATAAAGGTTAAACTGCCGGCTAAAGCTTCTTTTTCGGTATATAATGCCAGCGGCAGCTGTATAATGAATTCTTATGCGTATAAACAGAATACGGTTACCCTCCCCCAGGGCGGCTACATTATATTTGCAGGAGATGTCAATTCTCATTTTTCTGTTTCCTACATAAAATAACAAATCAGGCACAACATCTTTTAAACTGGATGTTGTGCCTGTAATTATTTTTCATACTTTATTTTATTAAAATACTTTTATTAATATTTTAAAAACGAATCATATTTTTAAAGACAAATTAAATTGATGATACTCATGGCCGCCTGTTTATTTAAATACCTTGAATCTGGCCTCCACATCGGAGTATTCCTTCTCACCAGGAGCAGCCAGCGGTTTTCCAAAAGGCATCTGAGCTACCAGTTTCCAGTTCTCCGGTGTATTCCACTCCTGTTGCACCGCGCTGTCAATCAGGGGATTATAATGCTGCAGCGAAGCTCCTAAGCCTTCAGCTTCCAAAGCTGCCCATACTATATACTGGTGCATTGCACTGGTATGCTGGGACCACACCGGGAAATTATCCTTATATAATGGAAAATTGTCCATAAGACCTTTTACGATGTCCTGATCTTCGAAGAATAGAACGGTTCCGTAGCCGGAGGCTAATCCGTAATTTACCCTTTCTTCCGAATCCTTAAACTGCTCTTCCGTTGTATATTTTTTCAGCTCATTAAGTGTAAAATCCCATAGCTTCCGGTTATGTTCATCAAACAGCACCACAATTCTGGTACTTTGCGAATTAAATGCTGAAGGTGTATATTTTATAGCATCCTTAACAATCTCTGTGATTCGGTCCTCACTTACAATTTTTTCACTATCAAAGCCGTAAGCACTTCTTCTGGCCTTCACTGTTTCCCAAAATGATTTTGACATAATTATTACCTCCTAATTAAATTCCTCTATATAATAAATAGTTTTAAGTGTAAAGCTATAATAACCGTATATGTAATTTAAAACCAGCTGATAAAGGATTACTATAAATATATCCTGCTAAAGTGTATTTCATGCTCTAAATATAGGGTCAGTTCATATTCCTGTTGTTTATATGCCATTTTAATATTTACGGTTATTTATAGGCAGATAATAACATACCGATAATTTATATTCAAGTACTGATATACTTTATACATACCAATCAAACTTATACTTACTATATATATTTATAGATACTATATTATTTATACTGCGATTGTAATCCTTGTGATGATAATGTGTGTACCGAATCTTTCAGTTCAATACCAAACAAAGAAAAGGTCAACTGTCAAAAATACATTGATTTTAATACTGTCCTGAAAGTTGTAATATAAGATAAATGCTGCTGTAACAGAAAAAAGCCTAATAGCTCTGCTTATTATATTACATCACAAGCTGCTCCTCTGACAGTAATATAAGTTTATAAATTCTAACACTTATAACGGATATCCAACCTCCCTGTAAAATAAACTAAGTTAAAATAAAACTCACACTAACTCCCATGCCTTCCTGGAATAAATCGTGAAGAATAGCCTCTCTTACTATTCTTCTAATGACTCGCATGTATTTCGCGAGACAATTCACACTATATTTTACAGGAAATTACTTACAATTTTAAGTAATTTATGGTATAATGACATATAATTTACACATATTGGAATAATATAAATAGCATCGCAAAATTTTACTATTATTTTCAAAATAGATATTGCATTATACAAATATTTTATATATAATAATATCAGTAACTATTACTATTTTTAAGGAGGTAAATAAGATGCCAGCATTTGCAAACCCATTTCAGGGTAATGTAGAAAGGAAAATGACAAAACAGGAGCTGATTCAGGCTATCCGCCTGGATATAGCGGGAGAATTAGAAGCAATTTATGTTTATGATGCCCATGTACAGGCAACGGATGAGGAAATTGCCAAAAAAGTAATTGCTGATATCAGAGATGAGGAAAAAGCACATGTGGGAGAATTAATGACATTGCTTCGTATCCTGGATCCGAAGGAAGCTGAACTGTTTTTTTCCGGTGAAGCAGAAGTCAAGGAAATGTTGGAGGATCTGGGTATAACAGAACCAGCTCCCGGACAGGCTGAGAATGAGAACAGTTTAAACACCGTTGGCAGTTTATTAAAGTAATTATTTATTTAAGGAGGGTACGTATATGAGTTATTTATCAAGAGAAAATTCTAATTTACCTGACGAATTATGGAACCAAATTGACCAGACCGTTATTAATACCGCCCGCAGTGTATTAGTATCCAGAAGATTTTTACATATCTTCGGTCCTCTGGGTATTGGTACGGAAAGCATCCAGGTAGACGATGCGGATACTTTAGACGAAGTTTCCGAGGAAGGTTTCATTACAACCAAAGGAAGAAAATATATGGAGCTTCCTACCATATATGATGACTTTACAGTGTTGGCAAAGGATTTGGAAAACAGCCGGAAATTTGGCTATCCCGTGGATCTTTCCAAAGCGTCTTTTTCCGCAGAGAGCTGTTCCAGAAAAGAAGACCGTTTTATATTCTTTGGTAATCCGGCCAGCGGATATGAAGGTTTAATGACTGCATCCGGTATCAATAAAATAAAACGCTCTGACTGGACATCAGGTGAGAATGCTTTTTCCGATCTGGTGAGAGGCCTTGAGATATTTTCAGAAAAAGGAATCTATGGTACTTACGCATTGGCACTGAGCCCGGACCTTTACATGCAGCTTCAGAGAATACAGCCCGGCACCGGTTTGCTGGAAATTGATCGCATTAATAAATTATTAAACGGCAACGTTTTTTCTGCTACCGTACTTGGAACCGGCAAAGCCGTTCTTGTATGTCCGGAAGCCAGAAATATGGATCTGGTTATTGGCCAGGATTTATCTACCGCCTATCTGGAGCAAAAAGATCTGAATCACAGCTTCCGTATTTTAGAAACCGTTTTGCTGCGTATTAAACGCAGGCAGGCCATTACTGTTTTTGAATAGGCAGCTATGATATAACATAATGAAGTGGTATAAGATTAAAAATTTATTCATAAGTTAAAATAAAGAATCAGAAAATTATCTAATTTAAAGGAGATAAATAAAATGGCAGATGCAAAATTCTTTCGTTGCAAACATTGTGGAAATATTGCAGCATTAATCAACAACGGTGGCGGAACTCTTTCCTGCTGCGGCGATGAAATGACCGAATTGGTTGCAAATACATCCGACGGAGCAAAAGAAAAACATGTTCCGGATATTAAAAAAGAAGACGGTAAAATTAAAGTTGCTGTCGGTTCCGTACTCCACCCCTCTCTACCGGAACACTACATTCAGTGGATTGCCCTTGCTACAGAAGATAAAATTCAATTAACCTATCTGGAACCGGGACAGGAACCAAAAGCCGAATTCGATGAAACAGAATCCGGCACCGTTTATGAATACTGTAATTTACATGGACTTTGGAAGGCAGAAGTTTAACATCTGATAACATAAATAAATAGATTTGGCAGGGTTGTTTAAACCAAACTGCCAGTCCTGGTTAATTATAAAAGTTTTTATTTACAGGGCTGCAGTTTTAAACACCTCTGCTTTTTTTATAACTGCTGGTGAAAGCCTATCACAAGATCCGTGCAGGGACATATAATATAACAGTATGAGTAAACGGAAGGAATCTCTATGCTTTCACGCAGTGACTTTGTCAGCCAGTCATTAGAATTACACTTATTTTTTGCCAGGATTATGAAGGAACATTCTTTTTTCCTGGAAATAGGTTTTACACCAAAAGATATGGATTATACGAAACAAGCAGACGAATTTCGAAACGAGTTCGATAATCTTTTATATGATGTAGTTTTACTCTCAAACGGTGTCGTAAGCCCTGATGTACTACAATCGGGAGAAGTAATTACCGAATATACCCTCAATGCGGAGATGGCATCTGCGTATTATACCGGAATTAATATACCGGTAGAGATTACACAAAAGGAGGCTGATCTGTCCGATTGTTATATGTTCCAGGGCGACCAGTCACTAGACGAAAGCGTTTATTGTATTAATCAAAGAGCCATTGATTTAATTTCCGCATTAATCCAGTTTAAAACTTCAATATTATCCAATGTCCTGTCCTGTAAAATGTTCACGGTAAATTATCCTTTATTGATCGACCATATTCTCCGGGAAGCCAAGCTTTATCTGCTGATGGTACGAAGGCTTCAAAACGGTGAAGCCGCAGTTACCAGACAGGAAGCTATTGAACAGGAAATATTCTGGAACAGGATCATGGCTGAACATGCAAAATTTATCCGGGGATTGCTTGATCCCACAGAGAATGATTTGTTTCTTGCCGCTAATAACTTTGGTAATGAGTTTGACCAGCTGACTGAGGAAGCGAAAGCTGCTATGGATTTGACACTACCGGAAAGTAAAGTTACCGAAGACAGCCTGGAAGCAACAAAAGAAATCCGGGATTTCAAGGCACAAGGCACCCAGGGTATATTGGAGTGTAAAGTAAAGTCCATTATTATCCCGCTGTTAGGTGACCACACTCTGCGGGAAGCCAATCACTATTTACGGCTTTTGCGGTCCTTTACCAAATCAAGCATGGATTGCCATTGTAAATAATTAAAATTCAAAAGGATTGGCTGTTAAGAAACACCCAATCCTTTCATTATGCTTTCCCGTCCCGTTTTCGTTTCTCATATTACATATCTTTTAATGTTCTGCCAATATGATGATGCTATTTTGCTGTTGGAGTACTGAGTCTTATGACTGGAGAGCAATATTATTCTCCTTATTATTCATATAGTTTCCGTAATGTTTTATTCACTGATTTCCATATTGTTTTCCTCACTGTTTTCCGTATTATTTTCCTTACTGTTTTCCGAATTTCTGTCCGGAGCCGGCTGCTTTCTCTGGTTTCCCAGGCCCCCCGGGCCTCCCCCCGGGCCTCCTCCAGGGCCGCCCATCCCCTGTTGTGCATTACTGGTCACAACGGAAGTGAGGGTGATTTGAGCCGTCTGTTCTCCACTGGTTAATGTATAAGTTTTATCCTTTTCAAGATCGGGTGTACTAATAACTACGGACTGATATTCCTTATCCGGCGCAAAGGACGCAATTACATTTCCGGCATCATCTGTCAGCTTAACTTCAGTTCCTGCTTTGCTGACCGCTGTCATATTATATAAAAGAGAGTACTGGGTGGAAGTATCCGAAAATCCCTGACTCATGCCGGTACTTCCGGCGGCAATTACCGTTCCGCCGGTTATTTCTGCCGTTCCGTTATAATCAAGGGCACCATTACCGCTGTTTGTGGGACCGCTTACATATATACTGCCGCCGGATATGAACAGATTTCCGTTTGAATCAATTCCGTCACCGGATGCGTTAATATGAATGCTACCTCCCTGGATCATTATATAACAGTTGGCTTCTGCTTCGAATTCACCGCCGCCAAAGCCTCCGCTGAAATTACCTCCGCCAAAGCCTCCGCTGCGGTTACCGCCATCCATTCTGCCCGTTCTTGCTGAATCTGCCGTATCAGAGGTGTCGGCTGGGATTGCTGCACTGCCGGTTTCATCCACGTTTCCTGACGGAGCACTTTTTTCAATAGCAGCTTCATCCCTTGTCATTCCATCCGGTGCCTGGCCCGGATCTGGTCTTGAGAAAGCCTCACCGCTACCATCAGTAGATTCCATAGAATCCGGACTGCTGCCTTCGCTTAAATTGCCGGAATCAGCGGTATCACTGCTGCCGCTTGCGGAATTAAGTCCATCATCTTCTGCTGTTACATCGATGTCACCGTCATCAATCCGGATTACAGTTCCTTCAATTCCTTCCTGACTCTTTACCACCGTAATTTTACCGCCGGCAATATATACATATCCTTTAGTGGTATCCTCATCATTCTTAGACTGGATTCCATTACCGGTATCAGCACTTAATGTCAGCGTTCCGTCTTTGATTTTTACACAGTCTTTGCCGTTTAAGGCATCTTTTACAGCCGTGACATTGATGATGCCTCCCGTTATAACCAAGTCGTCCTTGGATAAGATGCCGTGTTTATAATTACCGTTAACCGTTAAGTTACCACTTCCGTTAATGGTTAAATCAGCCTTACTGAATATAGTACCGTCCACGTTTGTATCATCGCTTTGTATATATTCTGTACTGTCCGTTAAGGTATTCTGTGTACCCTCTTTCAAAGTTATAAATACTTTATCTGCATTTTTAATATAAACAGGAGCATTCTCCTTATTGGTAATGGCTGCACCCGCCAGTATTATGTGTATCTTATCGCTGTCTCCCGCATCCACAAGAATCTGTCCGTCATCCAAGGTTCCGCTTATTACGTATGTTCCTTCGGTGCTGATTGTCACAACACCGTCCTTAAAGACTGCTCCGCTGCCGGTGACCTGTGCACTGTCTTTATTTAAGGTTATCGTGACTGCCGTACTTTCCTCATATCCCACTTCCAGGTCCTTCGCCGTAAATTCTGTATCTACTTCCACTTGGGAGGAAGAGGTATTTACGGCTTCAATACCAGTGTCTGTAACCTCTGTATCCGTTTCCGCCTGGCTTGTCTGCCTTGTCTGGCTTGTCTGACTTGCCCCACATCCGGTAAATAACAACGCAGTTAAGAGCAGCAGCGTTATATGATATCTTATCTTTTTTGATGGTTTTATTTTTTTGGGGTTCATTGTTTATCCCATTTCCTTTCTGTTACAATTCATCGCTGCCGTATGAGATTCTTCCGCAGGCTATTTCCAGGTTACCGTTTCTGCAGCGGAGTTCGTCAAGAAAAGCTTTCTCCTCCGCCGGATTTTTTAGGATTACTCTGTAATTTAATTTATACAGGCTGCCCATGTTGGCAGTTCTCACCTGTATCAGTTCACTTTTTCTGGTATATTTTAAGAACAGATCCTCGAAAACCCCTGCATAATTTAAGCCTTCCGGAATGGTAATTCGAAGTTCTTTTTCTTTTCGCTTCACCTCACCGAAGCCGGTCACCTGGTACAGAACACTTATCCCGCCCAGAATAATGACAAATGCCACTGCTGCTGCCAGATAACCGGTTCCGGTTGCCAGACCTACTGCCATAGCCATAAAGATACTGTTTATTTCCCGGGCATTTCCCGGTATGGAACGGAACCTTACCAGACTGAAAGCACCCATTACGGCAATTCCGGTTCCAAGGTTTCCGTTGACCAGCATAATAACCATCTGAACAATAGCCGGCAATAAAGCAATGGTCATAACAAATCCTTTGCTGCTGCTGTTATAAAGGCTGTGTATCCAGGCCATCACTGTTCCTAGCAGAATAGAGCTGAACATACAGATTAAAAATGATCCCATTGTAAATGTATCTGTTAATACTGAATTAAGCATATAATAATTCTTCCTTTCTTACTTTGTTATTCTGATCCGTCAAGGCCTCCTGATAACCTCTTCCATATTTGGAAAAGGAGACCGGATAGATTTCCAGCTCACCTAACAAATGGGACAGCCAGACCGGCATTGCACCTGGTATTTTTATTTCCATAAGCTGTCCGCCTTCTTCTAATAGCGGGCTGCCCCAGATACCATGTTCCAGCCAGAGGTCTTCCTTCCGCCACAGAATATTGCTGTCAAAGGTAATTCTTAAATTACTGTCTTCCAAACCGTACATCGCAATCCGGTTATAGGAAATATACATGGCAGGTCTGATATCCTGATAGAAATTTAAAAACCAGTCAATCTCCTTCTTTATCTGGCCCGAATCTACCGCCGGTTTTGCATTATATAAATACAGCTCTGCAGAGGTTATATCTGATGTAATTCTTCTTTTGTAAACAATTCCTTTATATTTCTTTTTTAATTCAATAAAGACCGAATCTCCTTCTCTGGGGACACCATAACTTCTAAGACGCAGCTTTTCTTTATAGAGCGGCTTTTCCAGAGATGCCTGTATCAGCCGGTAATCCGGTGTATCAAAATAAATATTGCAAATGGTTGTTAGCCCGTAATCATCTTCCTGCATATAATCCTGTAAGCGATACCTGAGTAATTCATATTTCTCCGGCTGCAGCAGGTATTTTTTTTCGTATCGTTTAAAGGTATCCTGATATTGGTTCATCGAAATCACTCCTGTCTGATTTTTGTCTTGAAGTAATTGTATAATACAAACTTAAAATGAACCTTAAATGTAAATTTAACGTAAAATTTTATTATTGAATTCATTACTGATATTTTTATTAGCATACACAGCATGGTAAGAGACCGTTTCAAACACAATTGAATCATATAAAATATTATTATCTAGAATAAATTACTTAACAATAACCAGAAAAGGCAAGACAGAACAAAGACCCGGAGTTTATGTAATCTCCGGGTCTTCATTCTGTTTTTTCTTATACTAATTTCTTTTTCTTTTGAATAATACAAAAAGCACGACGAGTTTCAACGAAGGTTATGCTTCTCACTAATTGATAAAATTAAATTCATCAATATTTCATAAACCCCCATCAAAAAAAGATCAATTAATGCAGCTCAAGCATGAAGTTGATTATCTGAAACAGGAAGTTGCGTTTCTAAACAAATTTTCTCGATCAGAACTATTAAGAAGCAGGTGCATTGCTTATGAACTTTTTTATACTTTTCTAATATGCTCATCCAAAAACTTTGAATTATAGCACGACAGTGAAACATATGGATTTACCGTCCTCACTTTTAACCATAATTTTACCATGATGGGCTTCCACAATGGATTTTGCTATGGATAAGCCAATGCCGTAACCGCCCGTTTCTCTGGATCTGGAGGAATCTACCCGGTAAAAACGGTCAAATAAATGATTCAGATCTTCAATTACCAGATCCTCCGTAGTATTATAGACCTCCAGCTTAATGCCTTTCTTAGCGGCTTCCAGCGTAATTCGGATAATACCGTTTTTGCCGGAATATTTCACCGCATTGTCTGTCAAAGTGGAGATAAGCTGATGTATGCTGTTTTCATCTCCGTGCAGAATCAAGCCCGGCGTTATATGAAATAATAATTTCTTACCCTGGGTTTCTGCCAGAGCCTCAAAAGATCCGGCTATCTCTGTTACAGCTTTACTAAGATCAAAGTCCTGAAACATCAGCTGTATCGTATCTTCCTCCATTTTAGCCAGCATGAGCAGATTCTTTACCAGCTTGTCTAGTCTTCCGGTCTGATTCCGGATACTGGTAATCCATTCGTTATCTCCTCCGGTCAGTTCAAGTACATCTGCATTGGCAGATATAATGGCTAAGGGTGTCTTAATTTCATGACCTGCGTCCGTAATAAACTGTTTCTGCTTTTCCATACTGAGGATAATTGGTTTAATTGCCTTTCTGGAGAATACGGATACCAGCAGGAACACCAAAAGAAGGGTTCCGGCTGCCACCGCACAGGATATGAGCAGCACTAAGTAAACGGTCTGAAGCTGGCTTCTGCAGTCAACAAAGATAAGCATGTAACCGTAATGCTGTTTCAATACAGCATATTTATAAATGCCATTATAACCGCTGTTTTTTCCGGTACTTAATACTTTCTCCGTATAGGCTGCTGCATTCCCGGAGGATACGGCTGCAATATGACTTGTATCAATTTCGCTGATACTGCCGTCCGCCTTTGTTCTTACGGTAAAATATCTTGTTTCAAAGGGAGTTTCTTCATTCATCTGAAACCCGAAATCTGGCTTTTTCTTGGGGGGTTTACCACCATCAAATTTAGGGAATTTTCCCTGGTTCTCGGACAAAATCCGGATTGTCCCGCTTACCCGGTGATCCATCTGGTAAAAATTAATGATATTTATGGTGCTTACCAGCAGCAGCATTACCATAGTTAAGGATAGCATCGTAATCATAACGAATTTCCGCTGTAATTTTTTAATCATTGCTCATCCTCCAGGGTGTAACCGACACCTCTGACTGCTTTTATTTTAACATGGGACTCCAGGGACTCCAGCTTCTTTCTGAGATAGGAAATATAAACCCAGACAACGCTGATTTCCGCCTCCGTATCATAGCCCCAAATCCGCTCCATAAACAACTCACTGGAAATCAGTCTTTTCGGATTATTTATCAGCATCTCAAGCATTTGAAATTCCTTATTGCTGAGCCTTAGTGAGGTATTTTTACCGGATAGTTCATAATTTTCCTTATTCAGAGTAATATCTCCAAAGGTGATTACATTGGGTGTGAATTCTGCCTTACGTCTGGTCATGGCCCGGATTCTGGCCAGCAATTCCCCCATAGCAAAGGGTTTACCCAGATAATCGTCGGCTCCCGTATCCAGTCCCAGAATACGGTCTTCAATTTCCGTTCTGGCAGTCAGCATTAATACCGGTGTTGATACACCTTTTTCTCTTAGCTTTTCAAGTACTTTAAGGCCGCTCATTTTTGGCATCATGATATCCAGAATCAGAATATCATAATTTTCAGCCAGCCCGTAATCCAGTGCATCAGCACCGTCATAAACCGCATCTACCGAATAGTTATTATGTTTTAAAATAGCTGTCAATGCATTGGATAATTCTTTTTCATCTTCCGCAAGTAAAATTCTCATACCCATTCCTCCATATCTGACGCCGGTTGATGTTACCTTCCTGCCTACTCTATCCGTTTACAAGCTTGTGGTTATTCTTTTCCCAATAACAGATCTTTTTATATCATATCTTTTCTCCTATTAAGCCTTTTCTAATATCATATCTTTTCTTAAATTATGTCTTTTCTTAATCATATCGAATATATCCTTAAATATCAAAAACCTTTTCCTTAGAGGTTATCTGATTAACATTGACATGAATCATACAACTCTAATTGCTCCTATCTACTATACTAACTCAACCTTAAAAATACCTAAATTAATACCCTTTTAATTCTATGCAAGAAAATTCGAAGGTATTTCCTGTATGCTTCGAATGCCAAAAGGTCTCTCAAAGAGTATTTTATGAATATATGTTTAAACTTCGTATTCATTCGGAATACAAAATTAACCCTTTGACACTCGAATCCTCATATGTAACAAAAAAGATTCAGACCGGCTTGGTTTGAATCTTTTTAAGTTTATCCGGCATACACTGCCGGCAGAAAATTAAAAATTCTCAGCAATCATTACAGCCTTTTCTATGGTATCTTTTAATATGCCTTCGATATCCTCACCAACCACATCCAACTTTTCAGCCGCTATGGTTGTGAAATCCGTTATACCAAAGAAAGCGAAGATAGTTCTTAAATAACGGTCACCCATCTCATATCCCGCAGATGCTCCTTCGGAATATTCGCCGCCTCTGGCTGCAATATGGACTGCTTTCTTCCCATGGCATAAGCCCACCGGGCCGTCTGCCGTATACTGAAAAGTGATACCCGTTACCGAGATATAATCGATATATGCTTTTAATATGGCTGGTATACTTAAATTCCAAAGCGGTGCGGCAATAATCATTTTATCTGCTTCTACAAATTGATAGGCATATTTTAAGATCGGATGATTTTTACTGTCCTCTGTTTTTGGTCCAAAGACAGTATTAATATCCTCTTCCGAAAGGAAATTTATATGTTCCCTGTACAGATCCAGAGTAATAACTTCGTCCTCCGGATGGGATTCTTTATAAGTTTCCGTAAATGTATCGGATATTTTAAAAGTTCTCGAGGCTCCTTCCGGTTTTGCATTTGCCTTAATATATAAAACTTTACTCATATCTCTGACTCCTTAATATTTAATTTGGTACGCTGGGCCTGCTAATAGAATTTGCAGAATTTACCGAAATAATACATGTAACTAATTTCTGCCTGCCAGTTAAGGAAAGGAGGTGTTGGTATGAGTATTTCGCCTATTGGCTACCGCGGTATCGGTTATGACAATTTCTCCAGCGGTTACCGGATCACTACTGCTTCCGATAATCCGGCCGGGCTTTCCATTGTTGAAAAACTGAAATCTCAAACAAGAGGTTATGATGCCGGAACGAATAATGCCCGGACCGGTCAGGACCTGCTTAAGGTTTCTGACGGTGCTCTAAGCAGTATAACGGATCATCTCCAGAGAATCCGTGAACTAAGTGTCCAGGCTTCTAATTCTGCAATCTACAGCGATGAAGATCTTCAGTCCATGCAGGATGAAGTGGATCAGATTAAGAAAGAAATCCAGTCCACGGCAAAAGGTACCGAGTTTAATACGAGAAAGTTATTGGACGGCAGTATGGCTGATTTAAATCTTGCCACCAATCCTCAGGGTAACGGTATGAAAATCGGCCTGGTGGATACTACGTTGGAAACCCTTGGAATCGCAGATTATGACCTGACGGGTGATTTTGATATATCTGTTATTGATGATGCTCTCAAAAAGATAACCGACTCCCGCAGCAGCCAAGGTGCCTCTTATAATGCCATTTCCTACACCGTTAACTACAACACCAATACAAGTCTGAATCTGACCTCCGCTACCAGCAAAACAGAAGATCTTGATTATGGAGAAAATATTGCTGAGTTAAAGAAGGAGCGGCTTCTGCAGCAGTACCAATTTTTCATGCAAAAAGGCATAGCAGACAATCAGTTAATAAAACAAAGGTTACTGTTATAACCAAAAAAGGCGTTTCTTACACACAGAAACGCCTTTTTTGATTCTATTGCCGGTTAAAGCTTACATATCCTGCCTATGCATATCTTTTCCGGAAAGATCATTGTAAAAAACCGCACTTGCTGCATTAATATACGGATTAAGTAAAAAAAATCCAAGGCCAAAGGTCAGGGAACTAAGGATTAACCATCCAATAAAGCTTATTAAAAGGCAGAAATACCTCCATTTGTTTCCGTCCATCATTTCTTTTGAACGGCTGATTGCTTCACCAATACCCATGTCAGGATTTTCCGCCATTAAGTATGGTGCCATGGAATAGCTGATTGCAGCTATTATACCCGGAATAATAAATAATAAGCTCCAGAGAAATGTAAAAAGTGAAATTAAAAGCTTTAGTCCGCAGGCTTTCCAAAATATATCTATTCTGCTAAAAAGATCTTTAAACTGTGGATTCGACCGGTTAATCAGATTCAAATTAAACTGGCAGTACCCTAACTGAATGGCACCACCGATTAAAAAATAAATTAACATAAATAACAAAATACTGATGAGCAGCCAGGTGAAAAATAAGGAAGGACGAATGCCAAGCTGGGTGTACGCAAAGTTCTCCGCATCATCGCGCCTGTAATTGGAAGAACCGCCGAAATTGCTGCTAACACCTAAAAGGCTTGCAACAAAACCGGTTACCACCGCAAGTCCCCATCTTCCCTTAAGGGCTTGTCTTGCCATATAACGAAAATCCGCTGCAAATAACACGCTAAATACCTCCTGAAAATATTAAAAACAAGGTTTATGGTTACATTTTTTATTTTAATTTATGCCGGGGCGGTTAAAGTAATGCACCTCCGGCTAATTTTTAAGAATTCAACTGCTTAGCTAAGGAATTAACAACAAGCCCATGCCACCCGTCGGGTGCCCGGCGCGAATTTGTCAGGTGCATCGTGCCAGGCCCATATTGCTGCTTTCATTGTATCATAAAGAAACCGGTATTAAATTAATATAAAATTAAAAAACCATAAGAGGCAGCTTTAATTTATAATTTTTCTGAATCGATTATTTATTTATACCATATTATGTCTCCGCTTAAGTCTTTATCTCAAAGTATTTCTACTGTTCCATATCAATAAACTGTCCATTCTTTTCTTTCTATTACAGTCCCATATACATTAAAATCTTGTCTTCGCATGTAGTTTTACCATAATTCTGATTAAAATGCCCATAAAAACCTGTTAAATTCCAGATATTTCTTAACAGTATTCATATTGTAAACTGAATACCACATTGCTATAATGCTTTTAAAGAATCGGCGGAAGGAGACATAAATATGAATAAACTTACAGAAAAAAACAAAAAAACAGGTATTAAAAGCATGAAACTGAAACTGGTACTAACCTTTCTATCCATGAATATACTTACGTTGCTGGCCATCTCTTTCGCCGTCGGTATATCTGCATACCGTGTCATTTCAGCGGAAAATAATATGAAATTAATTAATGCGTCCGAAAAGAATTCCATGGAAATTGACGGCTGGCTTGCTGTGCAGGGTCAAATTATCAGTGAAGTCACCGACAGCCTCGGTACTCAGGAAGTAATGGACCGGGATAAAACTTTAGAATATTTAACCCTTAAGACCGAATCCAATCCCTATGTTTTAGACGTATACATGGGTTTTGAGGATAAAAGCTTTCTGGACGGTTCCGGCTGGGAAGCACCGGCGGACTATGACTGCACTTCCAGAGCCTGGTATATCAACGCCAAGGAAAAAGGAACTTTAATTTATGGTACTCCTTCCATGGATGTAACTACAGGTGAAATGGTTATGGTCATATCAAAACCCGTCACCATCGGCGGCAGTTTTGCCGGTGTTGTAGGTGTGGATGTAAATCTGGGGACTTTAAACGAAATTGCCCAAAAATCTGTTACTTCGCCGGACAGTTACGCGTTTTTAACTGATGATCAGGATAATATTATGATACATCCCAATAAGGAATATATGCCGGAAGAAGAAACTTCTCATAATTTAAAAGAAGCCCTGGGTGTTAACAGTGCTGACATAGTAAGTAGGATTGCACAAAACAGCCAGTTAACTACAAAAAAGGATTACGATGGCAATTTAAGGCATTTTGTTATGACAGAGATTAAAACAACAAACTGGAAGTTCGGCATAGCCGTATCGGATTCGGAATACATAAAGCCGGTGCATAATCTGCTCCGGGTTTTGATTCTGTGCTCCCTACTTACTTCGCTTTTCGTGGCCTTTATCTCCTACCTGGTAGGAGGAAGAAACGCCAAACCTATAATCTCTCTGACCGCCGCAATCCGCAAGCAGGCTGGTCTGGATTTCAGCCATGACAGCCAGGCTGCCTTCTTAAAGTATGAAAAACGAAGGGATGAAATCGGTATTATAACTAATTCCCTTTTAACTATGGAGAACAACGTAAGACAGCTCCTGATACAAACTTCCGATGCCGTAAGTCAGGTATCCTCCACCGCTGAAGAACTATCGGCATCCTCCAGACAATCCGCTGCTGCCGCTGACGAAGTTTCCGGAACCATAAACCGGATTGCCCAGGGTACCGCAGAGCAAGCAGGTAATATGAGTGCGGGTACTCTAAGTCTGCAGGATTTAAGTAATTTAATTGATTCGGATAAAAACCACCTGGATTATCTGGCTGATGAGACCAGGCAGGTCAACCAACTAATTAAAAAAGGTCTTGACGACGTTGCTACATTGTCCCTAAGAGCTCAGGCCAATGGCCAGTCAGTGAGTACTGCTTATAAAAGTATTCAAAAAGCAAACGAAAGTTCAGAAAAAATCAGCGAAGCAAGCAGCTTTATCTCTTCTGTAGCCGCCCAAACCAATCTTCTGGCATTAAATGCAGCCATTGAAGCCGCCAGAGCCGGTGAAAACGGTAAAGGATTTGCCATTGTAGCCGAAGAAATCAGAAGACTGGCAGAACAGTCCACCGATTCCGCAAAAACAATTCACGATATAATAAAATCTTTGCAGGAAGATGCTGCAATCGCTGCAAAAGAGATGGAGGAAGCCGACTCTCTTGTAAGGGAACAGTCACAAAGTGTGAAAGAAACTGAATTAAACTTTAATGAGATTTCAGCTGCCATAAGGAGTGCAGGAGATGCGGTTCATAGTTTAAACGAGTCCGGGAGCCGAATGAACCTAAGAAAAGACGAAGTGTTTTATAATATCGGAAACCTATCCGCAGCAGCCGACGAAACTGCGGCAGCCCTGCAGGAAACTGCAGCTGCCATGGAAGAAGCAACCGCTTCATCCGAAGAAATCGCCAATGCCAGTGAAAATCTCTCCACTATAACCGCAGAACTGCAATTATTGATCAATAAATTTAAAGTCTGAATAAACTCTGTGATTTTATTTAAGCAAGGAGATACAACGAGAGAGGTACCGTTTCCTGACGGTACCTCTCTTGTTGTGCTATTATTTATGTGCTATTATTTATGTGCTATTTTTCATTCACTTTTCTTCATTCACTATTTTTTCAATTACTATTTTTTCAATTACTATTTTTTCAATTACTACTTTTTTACTATTTTTTTATTCACTATTTTTTCATTCATTATTTTTCATTCGCTATTTTTCCATGCATATTTTTTTCATACATTATTTTTTAATACAATATTTTTCCTTCCCAGCTTTTTCTTGTTATTATCAGCTTACCTGCCTGAAATTCAACAGGATTTCCTGCCTCATCCTTTATAAAGGAAGCTGTTATCTTCTCTGTAATTTCCATGCCAATCTCTTTTAAAGGATGAATCTGAGGTTCATAATCAATGGGATTATAAGCAAAAACTCCATCTACCTTCAGTTTTTCAAAGGCATACTGTACCATTAAGGAAAGGGCTTCCGTATCCAGACCCTCTCTCTGATAACCAGTAAGCCAGACATGTCCCAGATCTGCCATATTATTTTCATCCACCGTATTAAAGGTTACCATACCAATCAGTTCCATGGACGGTTTGAGACATACGGCCCACATAGTATCCTGAGTGGCAAACCATCTGACAGCCTCCAGACAGCCTTCCGGATCCGTAGGCCAGGTATGGTCCCGCTCCCTCATAGGGGAATTCTCTTTGTCGACAGCCAAATTTTGGACTGCATCTGCATCCTCCTCATAAAAGGAGCGGATAACCAGCCTGCCTGTCTCAAATAAAAACGGCTTCTTCTCCCTCTCAAATATAAGTGCATTATCCTCCTGAATGGATCTTACAAGTTTTATAATATCAGGCAGTTTCTTTGGAGAATAATTCTCCGGCAAATTATAATATTCAAGCTTTTTTAATGTATTCATACACACATCCTCCCCTCCTATGATCCGGCTCTGTTGTATTACTGTAAACCTTTGTTATTTTTGACGTTGTTATGACAAACACATAATCACTCCTTTTCTTTTATTTTGTATATTATAGCAATGTACAAAATAAAAGTATTATTGTTTTATACCATTTTTACGGGACAGTATAATTTCATATAGAGTGATTCATAGCCGTTTTCGGCATGGAATAAGGCAAAGATGGGTTCATGCAGGGGTTCATGAAGTGGTTCATGAATGTCTGTTCTGTTGCCGTCTATAATGTTACGAATCATCCTTAATCCATTGTCTTTGATCCAGTTTTGCAATATTTCCCGGTACAAAGAATAGTCACTGCATAAACCGCAGGAAAGAACGGCATACAAACAGTCGGGTTTATTAAGGATATACATTCTTTTATTTTCAGCAAGCTCTAAATCCTCTGCTATCCTTACTCCATTTGTAAATGATTCATCGGATCTGCATATATAAAACTGGTTTGAGGTTTTAATAAGGTACGGATACTGTTCTTTTAAACAGTCAATTATCTGTTCCGAAGACACCTGTTCCGCATTATCTCCCCAGGCAGTAGACACGATAAATTTCATACTTCCCGGCCTTTCAAAGGTGATTCTGGAATAATCACTTTTCTTACGGACGGGCAGGAATAGACGAAGCTTTTTAATTTGCCTGTTTTTTACCAGATATTCCTCGTAATAAGGCTCATCCCCATATTCAAACATACTAAGGCCCAGCCATTCTGTGTAAAGATAATCCCAACCGGATCTGATCTCTTCCTCCTGATTCTTTACTGTTGTGGTGGCAAAATTAGAAAAAACCTCCGGTTTTTGTCCAATTATTATGAAGTTACTATCCTTTAATTTATCATAAAACCCTTCCCAATCCGTGATATAAAGCTCATAACAGAACCTGGGGCCGCTTTGCACGCCGTCCCGGCCGAATATTCTGCCGGTAAAATCCGGCACCAATGAAAAGAAATCCTGTAAAGCAGCATTCTCAATCCCCGACAGCCGCTCGTGGTAATATTTGATACCTAACATTGGCGGAAGGGGGGCTGCGGCTATAGTAACCTGCCGCTCCCGAATAAGGTGAAAGGGCGGAAAGTAATAAATCTCGCCACTGCTTCTGTACTCCAGCGGCGTCAGGCCAACTGCATTTTTCACACTGGTAGAGAAAATCTGCTGAGAGGTATAACCACATTCGTAAGCAATATCGGCAAGATTCATTTCAGAGTGCCTAAGCAAAGCCAGGGCGTTGGAAAGGCGCCGCTTTCTTATATATTCTTTGACAGAATGTCCGGTAATACTGTAAAAGTCCCGGTACAACTGCATATGAGATACAAATCCAAGTTCAGATAATAACTTCGTATCCATACTGCAGGACAGATTTTCCTCGATATAACTGATCAATGAATAAATATGTTCTTTTGTGTTTAGGCCGTTATTTTTCCTTCCAGACATTGTTCCTTCCTGGTGTTCTTTCATCCTGTCGTTCTTCCTTCCTGACATTTTTCCCTCTTACATTTTTTACTTTTTAACTTTGATATTTTTTCTCTCTGATGTCCATTCCTTACATCTTTAACTTTTTAACTTTGATATTTTTTCTCTCTGATATCCATTCCTTACATCTTTCTCCCTAACATTCTTTACTTCCTGTTTTTCATAACTCTATTTTAAAAAAACTGATCTTTCCAGTTGAAAAATCATTAAATTAACAGCGATTCTTTTATCTTTTGTTCCTCAATATAACCACAGGGTAACCGGTCTGCTAATGAGTAATAACTTCTTTTAATACTTCATAATAATCACGGGTTTTACCCTCCGACTTCGCATTAAAGAATACCGTCAGATTATCCAGACTAATGGAGATATATAAAGGAGTATCCTTATATAGGTAGTCTTTAGCCTTGCCGTATCCTTCATAATAAAAATCTCCCAGGAGATAGGTATCCGTACCGGCACCATTCGTCCTTCTTCCATCTTCAGGCAACCCTTCGTTTAAGGTAATCTCCTTTACTTCCTCCGTACGGAACTGATAACCGTAAAGAGGAGCCTTTATCTGTATATTCTCACCATCAATGGTTAGTTTAAAGGTCGAAAAGTCCATAACAGCAAATACCAGAATAACTCCCCCCAGTACAAAACCTGAGAATGCCAATATACCAATTAATAATACCTTAGCTCCTCTGGCGGCCATATTCAGAGATGTACCTCCTTGAAAACGACTCTTAATTATCGTTTTCTTGTCTTCCGGATTGTAATAATAACCTTTGAGCCAATACTTATCATCATCTACAAAGATAAGCTCCGTACTATCAGTTAACAGCCTGTGTTTCTGAAACCAGGACAGAATTTTTTTATCCTTCAGGATTTCCTCTCCCCCATCTTCAGAAAACCAGCGATTTCTGCTTTTCACCAGCATAAGCTTCCTGCCGTAGTATTGAACACAGTAAAAGCATAGCCACATATACAGAATAAACCATATGCTCATAACAGTGATCAGTATAGAGGTATATTCAATAAATATAATTGGTATCATGGCAGCGAAAAAAATGGCAAGTATAATACGGCTGCTCTTTTGAAAGATCTTAAATATTTCCTTAACCTCCGATTGATTTCTATATTCAGCGGAAAGTCTGATTCCAAGCAGCAAGTTTTTGTCTGCCTTTACAGAATATTGTACAGACAAATATAAAGTAACCAGCATGATTAACATAGTGAAGATAATGATAAACTGAAACATTCCATTTTCCTTTCTTTACATAATCGTATAGGACTGAAAAATTCTACAGATCAAAGTATTCTTTTAAGCTGCTATATTCCGTACTGGCAAATAAGTCCAATTCTCCGTCCGTCCCCTGGCTTATATTATCCCTGCATTTTTTTAACCGTGCTAACATGGGCATAATAATACTGGTTCCATGATTGATAAAATCATATAATTCTTCTTCCCTGGACGGTATTTTATAACCCTTGGGAGAACTGGCAATGATAACACCTTCATCTCTTAATTTAGCAATTATTCTCGTACGGAAATACTGCATACTGACACTTTTACCAGTCCGGTACCGCAGATTACCGATTAATTCCCTGGTTGATATATAGCTTCCGGTATTATTATTTAGAAAACGGAAACTCAAGTATTTTAGTACAATAATCTGATTGAGCCTATCTTCCTCCTCCGTATTCTTATACTTATCCAGAAAGTGCTGCATTTGCTCCTGGCAGATCTTTATTATTCGGTTATTATAGGTACCATTACCCCCTTTTTCCGTTACGGTGTCGGTCAGGTCCTTGGGGTAGTGTTCAATTCTTATTATCTTTTTATCAAGTATCCTTAAATAATTCGGTATATCATTACGTTTTTCTGCTTCATATAAAGAAGAGAGGGTATTATTTATAAATTCTGCCATCCAAATCAATGCCCCATGGTTATTCTCTTCCAGGTAAAATTCCCTTTCTCCGAACAAATCCGGAACATCTTCATTTGCCCGCACATACTGTAAAAAGCTTTCCAGATATTCATTCCCGGCTCCATTCCCAGAGCCGCCTTCATTTCCGCAGACTGCCAGTTTCCGAAACCCATACCGCAGTTCTTTATGTACCAGATTATGAATGAACTTATAAAAGGCTTCTTTTTGCATGGGACCAATATTGTCATATATTTTTTTCTTGTCCGCCACGACTGAAAATAAATTAAACTCGTCCCCAAGCAATTCCTCCAGAATCTTGCATCTTAGCCCATGGCTGAGTGAATCAGGTGCGGCCGGCTTTTCTTCTCCTTGAAAATTAGCCCGGATGATTTCATTCACATGATCTTTTAACACATCCAGCCTGGATTCCGGAATAAGAACGGTTGTTACCGTCATATAGCCGGAAACTCCTGCCTGACCAAATTGGAATCCATAATTCCCCGCACTTGCAATATAAGCATACATACGCTCCATATTAACACCTCCCGTTTCAGTTTAAAATTCCCCCCGTACCGCCTGTAACCTTTCCCTTATTATATCATTTATTTACTGGATTTTACAGCTCTCTTTTATCCGGATGATAAAAATTATAAGATTATCAGATGGTAAAGAAGTTAGAATTTAGTTTGATGCATAGGCTATATTGTAATCGTTTCAAAATTAAATTTAGATGAAATTAATGAATCCGGAGTTATCCCATTACTTTTTCAGAAGTACGTTACATTATTAATAGCCCTTAGGTTAAATATTCAAATTTGTGGCGTAATATATCTATAAGGGATGTTCAGAACCGTGTATGTTTTATGACACACCAAAGCAGTTTCAATATTATTAAAGTTAAACAGCTGCCGATTGGGAACTTTCATCACTTTTATAAGTGCAGCAATTCCCCGAAATGGCAGCCATTTTATTAATTTGATTATGAGTTTTGTTGATTTTTTATTTCCAAAGAAACTTTACATTTCTCTTCGTAATTTATCGTAATGTAAAATCTGTATGTGCAAAATAGTCTTCCAGTTCTTTTTTCGTTATTAACAGGTTATTCCTGATATCCTCCAGTTTTTTATCATTGCACCGAAATACAGGAATCGCTACACTAAGCGCCGCTATAATCTTTGCCTCTTTACGGATAGCAACAGCTACGCATTGTACATCCATATTGGATTCTTCGCATTCATAAGCGATATCATCTTTGCGGTAACCGCTCAGCTGTTCATACAGCGTATCAAATTCGGTAATGGTATTGCCTGTCAGCTTTTTTAGACCAACGGGATAGATTGTTTTTAATTCTTCCAGGGAATAATCCATTAGCAGCGCCTTGCCGATTCCTGTTCCGTAAGCCGGCAGAGTTTTGCCTACCATGGATATCATACGAATTGCCTGTGGGGAATCCTTTTTAAGCAGATAAACCACATTTCCTTTATCCAGTATTGCAAAATGAACCGTCTCCCGGCACTGCTCTACTATTCCGGTAATCTTCTCTTCCACATATTTTAAACTGTCTTCCCGATTTACATAGGACATGCCCACTTGAAATGCCGCCGGGCCGATCCGGTAAAGGCCGGTTTTTTCATCCAGAAGCAGAAAATGCTGCGCTTTTAACGTCTGCAGTATGGGAAATATGCTTCCCTTCGGTGCCCCAGTCAATTCCGCCAGTTTTGATAAGGTATAACCGTCCTGGTTTCCGGCAGCCAGTTGAAGAATAGACAAAACCCTTGCTGTAGATCTATGTTCCGTATATCCCATACTTTCTCCTTTTCATCTTGTATTCTTCTACTTTTCCATAACGCACAAAGCAAGAAGTTCCTTTGCGTAGGCCGTTGCTTTGGAATAATCTCCGTCTTCCGGTATTCTGCAAAGACTGCCGCCAACTCCAAGACCAACCGCTCCGGCAGCCAGATAGTCTGCCGCATTCCCGGTATGGATGCCCCCTACAGCCAGTATTTTTGCTTCACTTAAAGCTGCAAGTACATCCTTAAGATACCCGGCTCCCATGGCACCGGCCGGAAAAAGCTTAATATACCGGCTTCCGTAACTCATAGCCTCCACGATCTCAGTGGGAGTGAATGCCCCGGGAGTGATAAACAAATCATTTGATACACAGTACTGTATCACTTCCTTATTTACATTAGGTGTAACAATAAATTCCGCTCCTGCCGCGGCAGCTTCTTTTGCTGCTTGGAGATTTAAAACCGTACCCGCACCGATGTGCATAATACCATCAAATTTTTCTCTTAACCGGCTGATGGATTTTAGGGCATCCGGCGAATTAAGCGTAACTTCTGCAAGCATAATTCCGCCCTCATACAGAGCCTGAATCAGCTTTTCCAGGGGAACTCCTGCCGCTCCCCTGGATATAGCGATAACCCGGGTGTTTAAAAATTGCTGTTCTATCATATTTTACCCGTATAGTATCCCATGATTGCCTGGAATACTGCCACAGTATAAATGCGAGAAATACATCGTGGCAACCTTTCATTTATATTTTTGTAAAAATACTCTTCCCGTCACATTATGCCGCTGCTACGACATTGACTGGGAAGTTTAGTAGTATCCTCTGTGATCAGCTCGAACTGTTTATCGGGTATAAGTACGAAGATGTTTTGTCTTTACTGTTAACCTGTTCTGCTCGGCTTATCCCGCAATTCCATAATTTATATTTTCAATCTTTTTATTCTATTTATCCTGTATATATCTGCGGATTATCTGGACTCCCTTAAAACTCAGCCATTCGCTTTCTTCATAAGGTATAATTTCTGTCTTAAACCGGGGGATTTTAACCAGCAAAGGCAGACAGATTAGAAATGTTTGAATAAAAGCCTCTCTCCCATACAAAATACATTTGTCTGCCTTCTGCTCCAGCAGAGGTATAAATGCCTGTAAATCCGTATACATGACAGCGCCAAAGATATAGGAGAGTACCTGCTCTTTTCCCGCCTTACCTGCCACCTGTCTTATTCTTCCCTGAAACATGGATCTGGATATATTGTTTTTTTCGGTTTCTTTAAATCCCGCTTTTACATATTCTTCGTCCAGGTCAAAGGCTTCCGGCAGGCCCCCGGCGGAACTTTTTAATATAGTATGATTTAGAATAGCCCAGAGCAGCTCGCCGCCGATGGTTGTGATTGAATTTTGTATGCTTTCATCCCGATAAAACATTAATTTATTATGGGAGCCAAAATGCAGAAATAGAAGGGATTTTGCTTCATCCTCCTGTTTCAGGGCGCCGAATATTTCCACTTCCTCGCCCCTCATCATATCAATGCCTATAGCTGGCTGATTATGAAACCGGATACCGGGAATGAAATGGAACACCCCCTCCTCACAGATTTCCGGTATACTCATATTCCGGATACTTTGAGACAGCGACTGTAGAGATGCCGGAGCTTCAATATGGTCTAATTCAAATAATCCGGCATTGGAGGTAATCATACCCGATGCGTAAATATCGGTTATGGCACAATGATATTGTTCTTTCAGTGCTGCTATTTTTTCCTTAACAGCCGTTTTCAGTTGTTCATTCGCGCCGGACGAATCGGCACTGGACGCCCCCACTTTACATATTGTGCGTGATATAACCGTATCCCGGTCCAACAGGGTAAACCGTGTATTGGTAGTTCCTCCGTCAATGATTAAACTATATTCTTTCACCTTCACCCTCCTTTATACGGCTTCCTATGTGTCCATCTTTTACCACTCAGCGATGGTGCCGTCCTGATTTCTCCATACCGGGTTTTTCCAGTTATGACCGATTCTGTCTAACTCCCTTACTTTATCCTCATCAATATCAATGCCAAGTCCCGGTTTATCCGGTAAGCTTACATATCCGTCTTTATATTCAAACACCGTCGGATCTTTCAGAAAGTCCATTAAGTCATTTCCCTGGTTATAGTGGATGCCCAGACTCTGTTCCTGAATTATTGCATTGGGCGTACAGGCATCTAATTGGATACAGGACGCCAGTGCAATTGGGCCTAAGGGGCAATGAGGTGCTACCGCCACGTCATATGCTTCTGCCATGGCTGCGATCTTTTTACATTCCAGAATACCACCCGCATGGGATAGATCCGGCTGAATAATATTAACGACTCCCTGCTCGAAGATCTTTTTAAAATCCCATCTGGTAAAGAGTCTCTCTCCGGTGGCGATGGGAGCTGTGGTATAAGATGCGATCTCCTTAAAAGCCTCATAGTTCTCGCAAAGTACCGGTTCTTCCACGAACATCAGATGGTAGGGATTTAGTTCCTGCACCAGAATTTTTGCCATGGCCTTATGTACTCTTCCATGAAAGTCTACCGCGATACCAAAATCTTCGCCGCAGGCTTCCCGTATGGAGGCAACCCGTTCCACAACCCCTCTGACCTTGCTGTAATCGTCAATATAATTCAGTTCACCGGTGGCATTCATCTTGATTGCTGAAAATCCCTGGTCCTGTTTCTCTTTGGCCAGCACTGCAACTTCATCCGGCTTTTCACCGCCAATCCAGGAATATACCTTGATGCGGTCTCTGCAGGCTCCTCCCAGGAGTTCATACACCGGGGCATTATAATACTTTCCTTTAATATCCCAGAGTGCCTGTTCAATGCCCGAAATTGCGGATGTTAGTACAGGGCCGCCCCGATAGAAACCAGAGCGGTATAATACCTGCCAGATGTCCTCAATTTTATTGGGGTTTGCTCCGATCAAATAAGAACTTAACTCCTCAACAGCAGCTTTTACCGTATCCGCACGACCTTCCACAACAGGCTCCCCCCAGCCTTCATACCCCTCATCCGTGGATATCTTTAGAAATAACCATCTTGGCGGAACTTTAAATAACTCTAGTTTTGTAATCTTCATAATATCTCCCATCTGCGCACCCTTGTGCACCTTCATACCAGGATAAAATAATATCCTGTTTCAATCTTATTTATTTTGTTCGTATATACAAACAGTATTCGTATATAATTCTTTCCTTATAATAACACAGCCCCTTCCGTACCGCAAGCGGCAATATCAGAAAGGACATTTATAAATAAAACAATTTTATATAGTCATAACAGACAATGGAATCATTCAACCATACAGGGCTGTTTATCTACCTCATATAGACCTTTGAATTTGCCACCAGTCAAAGACCTCCGTTAGTTGGATGATCGTATATCAACAAACTGCCGGACACCCTGCTGTTATAATATAGAAAATGATTTGTCATAAAAGCATCAAATTAATTTTTTTATTTCTATTGACAAAAGTAAGATAAAAATGTATTATAGATATAAACAGTCTTTAATATCTATTGAATAGAGAGGAGGATTTATATATGAAATACACAAAGGCAACTAATTATGCTCTGCACATTATGGGGTACATGGTAAGATATGAAGGCAAGGATAATCTAAGTTTACAGCCATTGGCGAATCACATGAACATATCTCCTACTTATCTTTCGAAGATATTAACCCAGCTTGTCAAAGCAGATCTTATACAATCCACTCCCGGAGTGAATGGCGGATATAGTCTGCGTAAAAGGAAAGAAGATATCTCTTTTCTTGATGTAATACATGCAATTGAGGGTAGCGGCGCCTTATTTACCTGTGAAGTAGATGAGGAAGAATGCTGTTTTCAGAAAATTATGCAGGAAGCAGAAAGTCAGATGGAACACTACCTGAAGGAAAAAACAATATATAAAGCAGTAAAAGACATACCTGCTCATGGCACCTGTGACTAACAGGTGTCATATGGGGTATAAATTTTTTTACGACAATCAAAGACATTTACAGTCTTTAATATATTCAATTCAAGGAATGTCAACTAATCCAAGGATAGGTGTATTCATGACAGTACAAATTATACAAAAGAAAGCATATAAGTTGTAGTTCATTTTGAGACTTCTTGATGGGCGTCCTGCTGGCTTTTAGCTCACTTGATAGAAGAAAATACGAATCAAAGAATTGATGTCAAAGCTGCCAAGGCGGCTTCAGATATAGGTGATTAAATAGGTGATTGCAAAACTATTTACTTTTTAATATACCATACAATTGATACAACAATGGTGTTTCGCAATAACCTGACTTGAAAACAAATAAAAAGGAGAGAGAAAACACATGTCAAATTATAACCATCACTCACATAATGATCAAGTTATGAATGACCAAAATTTCATGAAGAAAATTGACTTTCTGGATGGAGTTATTAGAAAAAAAATGCTTCCACCGGAGGAAATATTAAATCTGCTTCCGATGCAGAAAAAAAGCTGCGTTCTGGATGCAGGTGCCGGTTCCGGATATCTTACGATTCCCGCTGCTAAACGCACCGATGGAACAGTTTATGCATTGGATATGGATCCGCGAATGCTAAATGTAATTCGTTCAAAAGCAATATCCGAGAATATCACAAACATTCAATTGATACAAGGAGGGATTGCACCCATCCCCATGGCTGATAACTCCGTTGATGTGGTATTAGCCTCTCTTATCCTGCATGAGGTTGGGCCACTCTCTCCCGTACTAGGTCAAATGCACCGGGTACTTAAAGTGGGAGGATATTTTCTGTGTATAGAATATGAAAAAGATGAAAGCGTCGTTGAAGGACCACCTATGCATATTCGTATTCCATCAGCTGAAATGGAAAAAGAACTTATTTCTGCCGGATTTATTATTGAACAAAAAAGATTTATTAAAGAAACTATCTATATCATAACAGCTAGAAAATAAGAGGATTTTATTATGAATACAATAAACGAACAACTAAGCTATGCACCGGTTGGAAAGCTGCTTCTTAAATATTCCGTTCCCGCGATTGCGGGAATGCTGGTTAATTCCCTCTACAATTTACTTGACCGTATTTTTGTTGGCAGACTGGGTGCCCTTGCAATGACCGGTATCGGTCTGACATTACCATTTATGGCTTTACTATCTGCTTTTACTTCGTTAGTTGGAATTGGTACTTCCGCAATCATTTCTATGCGAATGGGCCAAAATAGGAAAGACGATGCGGAAAAGGTACTTGGAAACGCTTTCTCTATGCTTATTGTCTTAATGCTGGCAGTGAGTGCAATTGGTTTGGCGCTTAAGGAACCAATTTTAACTCTGCTTGGAGCAAGTAAAGCAACTATGGAATTTGCTTCGGACTACATTACCATCATACTGGTGGGCAGTGTTTTCCAGGGTATTGGTGTTGGGCTTAGTAATGTAATCCGGGCAGAGGGTCATCCCGTAAAAGCTACGGTAGTACTCGTAATTGGTACCGTGTTAGATATGATTTTAAACCCGATTTTTATATTTACTTTTAATATGGGAATCGCTGGTGCAGCCTTGACAACGGTTATGTCATCCTTCGTAACATCTGTTTTGGTAATTGCCCATTTTATTGGAAAGAAAAGTGTTTTAAAGATTCGCAAAGAAAATCTGAGACTAAATTTACCGATCCTGAAAGATATTTTTAGCATTGGATTGTCTCCCTTTTTCATGCAAATTACTGCTTTCCTAGTTGGAATTATATCAAATAACGCTCTTAAAACCTACGGAGGCGATGTGGCAATCGGTGCTATGACTGTAATCAATGCTGTTATGGTTCTCTTTCTTATGTCTGCTATGGGAATTACACAAGGAGCCCAGCCTATTCTTGGGTTCAACTACGGAGCACGGCAGTATAGCAGGGTGAAAAAAACATTGAAACTGGAATTGATTGCAGTAACAGCCATATGTGTGCTTACTTTTTTATTAGTAGAACTTTTCCCCACAGGTCTTGCCCGTATTTTTAGCAATGACTTGAAATTAATCAACGCAGCCAGCCATGGTATACGTATTTTCTTACTGATGCTTCCGATTATAAGTGCTCAAATCGTAGGTGCAAGTTATTTCCAAGCTGTCGGAGCAGCAAAGAAAGCAACGCTTCTTAGCTTACTCAGACAAGTTTTCACATTAATCCCAATGCTGCTAATCCTGCCTGTTTTTTGGGGTCTGACAGGCGTCTGGGCGGCGGGCCCGGTTGCAGATTTAATCTCATGCAGTGTAGCCATCATTTTTATCGCAAGAGAAATGAATCGGCTCGGTAAAGCTGAACAAGAACCTATATCCCAGGAATAAATGTTTAGAAATGCATTTCATCCTTATAAAAAGCGGCTGCACTGCCGCCAAGCTGTTCCGCCATCAGCTTGACGATGGAAAGTCCAAGACCCGAGGTGCGGCTCCTGAAATTATTTTCGGTATAAAAACGTTCAAAGATCCGGTTCCCATCCAGATCCTCGGGTTTTCTGACTAGGTATCGAAAAGACAGGAAGACTTTCTTGTTCTCCTCTTGTAATTCTACTTTTATATCACCAGTTGAATGCTGTACTAATTTGAAATAAAAAGAAAGGACCGGATAATTATGTACACGATCTCAAGAACTCTAAAATTCTTGTATTTACCTCTTTGACTTTATCAGTAGGCATATGGGGACGGTGGCTGCCTCCTGATACTATATAAATCTCCGCCTGGGGGCAGTGTCTGTTCATTTCCTGTAATTTGTCATAGCTTGCAAAGATATCATTTTCACCGCCGATCAGCAGCATTGGCATAGTTAACTTAAGCCAGTCCGTATCCGTAAGGGTCGGATACCTTCTCCAATCCTCGGCACTCTGCCTTAAATGATGCATCCAGTCACCACCATGGGCATCCGCATGAACCGATTTAATCATATCAATAAACGCATGCTCATTTCTTTCAAGAAGTGCCTCCGGCTCAAAATCATCGGCACCGGTAGGATCCGCCGCACCGCCGCATCCAATCGTGGTAATGGAGCGTACCATATAGGGATATTTCGCAGCAAGATGCAAAGCTACTGCCCCGCCTAAGCTGTATCCGATTAAATGTGCACTTTCAATTCCCAGTTCCCTTAAAAAGCCTGCCATATCCTCACAAATTCTGGGGGTATTCCAGTTTTTCTCCACCGCTTTTGTTCTGCCGTGCCCCCGAAAATCCGGAAGCAGCAGGCGATAAGAATGAAAAAAAGGCTGAATCTGGCCGCTAAAGGCAATAATTCCCCGGCTGTAGCTGCTATGTAAAAACAAGACCGGTTCACCTAATCCGATATCTTCATAAAATACAGAACAATCTGCAACCTGCTGATAAGGCATAATGACCTCTTTTCTGGATTAATAACATCCCATAACTATGCCATAATCCCTGTTCTATAGACTTAACTTAGCTTCATTACTTCAGAGAATCCACCTGAAATAAGACTTTCTGCTGTCCCCAATAATTCCCCTCTTCTGCTGTAAAACAGATCATACAATAATCCGGGTCCTCGGGGCCAAGTGAATAATACATTTCATCTCCCGGACGCCAGAACGCAAGCTTTGTTTCCGCATCCATATAAACCTTCATCCGTCCGGTAAGCATTAATCCATGAATATTTGCTGAATCCAGAAAATAAAGACAGGCCTCCGGTTTTTCCTGCCATCGTTTTGTCCGGGCTGCGGAAACATTGGTTGAAAACCAAAAGGTTTTAAGCCCCTCGTTTTTTGATTTGAACATGGATTTCGCATTGGGATAACCATTCTCTGCAACGGAACAAACAATAACATCTCTGGTATCCTCCACTAGTTTGAAAATATCCTTCTTAATTCTTTCCTCCATAATTACCTCCTTCATGATTAAAAAATTTCTGGTAATTGCAAAATGGGATTGGTTTTCGTAATAAATATATATCTACACTTCAATTAAATACGAATTCCATAGCTTTCATTCCCTTCAGCCTGGATAAAACGCTGGAACTGTATTACTGTATGGTCTACAAATACAGTATTGATTTTTGTAATTACCGAAAAAAATCTATATTAATTTTTAATTAATATTATCTCCAACCTTGTCCGGTGTACCTAATCCTCCAAATTTTTTATAATTCTCCTTAGCATATTCTCAAATTCTGTAATCTCCTTTCTGGTAAAATCCTGGTAAAACAGAATATTCATCTCATTCGATACCTGGTCATACATCTGCTTGTATCCTTTCGCCTTTTCCGTAATCTTTACAAAAATCTGCCTTCTGTTTTTCTTATCCGGTATACGTTCTACCAATCCGCCAGCCTCCATCCGGTCCAGCATACTGGTAAGCGTTGTTTTTGCCAGGGAGGTTAGCCGCCCGATTTCCGTAATGGAAAGTTGCTCATGCTCCCATAATACATATAAAATCCTTCCCTGTGCCCCGTTAAAAGCTTCTATTCCGCTGTCCTTTAACATCTTTTCAAATGCCCTACCCTGGAGCTGACGCACCTGGGAGACCAGAAATCCTCCGTATGTTTTCATAAATATTCACCTCTTTATACAGAATAGTACTATATAGTACAATTGTCAATAAAAAAATAATTTTCTTTATAAAATATCGTACTCTTAATTTGCATTTACTCAGGATATAAAATCTACCCATTGAATACTCGGTTTCGATATAATAAAAAAAGCCCTCGCTAATTAACAAGCAAGAGAACTTAAATTTGTTCTTGGTCTTACGACCAATTCGATATAAATCAGTGCATTTTTACTGGTTTGAAGTGCTTCCTCAGCATGTTCTTCATCGTACTTAATCTGGTTTTGGAGCTTAAAGATTATTTCTTTCTCTAACTCGTAGATACTCGGAGCAATCATATAACTTCTGGTATCTTCTTTGTATTCCTGACGTATGCAATAAATTAGTGCCCCACATTCATAAATTACTTTTTCGTTGGTGCTTTTTTTCTCTTTTCTTCCATACTTTCGCAATATTTCCTTAACTCCGTCATAAATCTTATCTTCCTGACGCATGGCAACCTCCTTTTTATATTTTTCAAATGACTTAGACTTTCAATATTTATACATTTTTTAATAACTTAGACCTACTGAATTTAATACCTTATATTCCTATGCTATAACTAAATGGTAATTAATCCTTTATCCTTACATTCCGGTTCCAAAAGTCCGTATCCGTTATTTATTACATAGATATCCTACCACGTTCACGTATTAATTATATTTTGTTTTTGTAAAATTACTGTAAATCTTAAATAATAAGTATTACAACCATATTTATTTAACATAGAATTTGACCTTAAAGATTTGAACCTTACTAGATAATTACGAATGTGTATCTTGTCTCTGATTTATTTTTGTGGTTTCGAGACTAACCACTAACTTCAATAGTTTTATTCAGATTATAAACAATACGATGGTATTTATTAAAGCAAAATGCTGTTTCATTTACAGGTGGATATTATTTAAATAAATTGAATTAATCCTGCTCTTGTGATATACTGGGCATATTATGAAATTTGCGAGGAGCCTGTACTATGTTTAAATGCAGTAATTACAAACCTTTTATTCAGAAATAAGCTGTGAAGAGTATCTATACCTTAACATAAATGGGGCAGGGAACCACTGCTCTTAGTTAGGTGTTGCTCTTTACAGCTTTTTTTGTATTGAGTTGCACCTGACGACTAACCGCCGCAGGTGTTTTTATGCTGTTTAAGCATAAGACCTGCGGTATTTTTATGATGGAGGTAAGATTTATGATGAAAGGTTTGTGGTTCTTTTGTAAATTTGGCTGGAGAACCGATAAAAAATATATTATTTATAATGTGCTGTATCAGCTAATTCACTCCCTGTCCCCCCTGGTCAATGTACTGCTCCCCAAATATATTATTGACGGTCTAATCACCGGTAAAAGTCCGGAGTACTTGTTTCTTTGCATCGGTATTCTGGCAGGATATAATTTTGCGGCAGACAGCATCGCTAACTGGCTGAGTCTAAACGTCTTTACACTACGCTGCAAGGTAGCCGCTGATTTTGGTTTGTATATGCATAAGAAGCTGGCATATGCCGATTATGAAAACCTGGAAAATCCGGATTTTCTTGACCTAAAAGAAAAAGCCAACAAGTTCCTGTACGGTGACGGACGAGGATTTTCCTATGTGTTTGACAGCGCCTTAAATATAATTGGACAGTTTATTGCACTCACAAGCATAACCGTATTAATTTTATCCTTAAATGTGTGGTTGGTTCTTTTACTAATTCTACTGATACTGGCAAGTTCCCTGGTGGAACACTGGGCAAAAAAAAATGAATTGAAACTTGCCTTGGAACAGGTAAAAGTAGAACGTGGATGGATGTATTTTGGAGGATTATTTGAAAATTTTATATATGGTAAGGAAATTCGAATCAACTCACTGGCAGACTGGCTATTGAACAAGGAGAAGGAGTATTCCCGGAAAGCCGTGACCTACTATGAAAGAAGAAACCAATTCTACATTAAATCCGGATTTGCAGCCTCCCTTATGGCCCTCCTTCAGCAATGTGTTGCTTACGCATATCTTGTTTACCGTACTTTGGAAAAAGCAATTACCATTGGAGATTTTACCATGTATCTGGGAGCCGTTACCGCATTTTCTACGGCAATGCACAGTATAATGAGCAGCTTTGTCGATGTTAAGGCATATGGCATTTACTATGAAGCAATGCAGGATTACCTGGATGTTCCGGATAAAATGAGATCTAACCGTCATTTGCCGGTTCCAAACGGCCAATATACACTTGAATTTCGAGGGGTATCCTTTCGTTATGCCGGCCAGACTAACGATACATTAAAAAATATTAATATTACACTGAAACCAGGTGAAAAACTATCTGTTGTTGGTGAAAACGGAGCAGGGAAATCTACTTTTATAAAACTGCTGATGCGGCTTTATGATCCGACAGAGGGTGTAATATTGCTTGATGGAATCAATATAAAGGATATTGACTATGATAGTTATATGTCACTGTTCTCCGCTGTATTTCAGGATTTTAAACTGTTTTCTTTTTCCTTAAAAGATAATATTTCCTTGTCCGGTACAACAAATGAGGTCGAAATGAGACAGCTGCTGGGTCGTGTTGGCTTATCCGCTAAACTAAACAGCCTGCCTGAGGGTATCTATACGAATATTAATAAGGAATTTGATGAAAATGGTTTTGAACCCTCCGGCGGTGAAGGGCAGAAAATCGCCCTGGCTAGAGCTTTATTTAAAAATGCTCCCATAATCGTACTTGATGAGCCTGCCGCAGCCTTAGATCCCAAAGCCGAATACGAAATGTATGAACATTTTAATGAACTGGTAATGGGAAAAACCGCAGTTTATATCTCTCACCGTCTGTCCAGCGCCAGATTCTGTGATACAATTGCTGTATTTCATAACGGGGAAATTACAGAATACGGGACCCATGATGAATTGATTTTAATCCGCGGAAAATATGCCGAGCTGTTTCGTATGCAGGCTCAGTATTATACCAATATTGTATAAACAGAATACACTTTAAGAAAGAACTTTTTGATTCTTAAAAGGAGGAAATTCATATACCTCATTCTATCACAATCTAATACCAATATTATATCTAGCACCCTAATTAAATATTTTACTGTTATTGGTAAATATTTTACTGCATGCTTGATAAAAAGGATGCATTTGATGTATAATTAAAGTATCAAAAATATATCCGGCATCGATTGGGTTATTAATTTGCCGGTTTTTGATGGAGAAGAGCGTTATGGGTGATTTCGAATTATAATCGGAAGGAGATTATTAAGATGAAAGTGATGAATGTTACTAATGTGAATGGTTTATTTAAAGTTATTGATTCCTGTACCGGTAAAGTTGAGTTGGTTACCAATGAGGGCGACCGATTAAATTTAAAGTCAAAGCTGTCACAATATGTTGCTTTGGCTAATGTGTTTACGGAAGGCATGATTGATGAAATTGAATTGATTGCATATGACCCGGAAGATATTAAAAAGTTACTTGCTTTTATGTATAACGGAGAATAGCCGTTCTGTACCTTGTAAAAGAACATAAAATTTTTAAATATTTATTAAGTCGTATGACTAAATATCATATTAATTTAGGGCAGAAATCTTTTCATGGTTTCTGCCCTTTTTGTACAACCAGTAACTAATTCAAATTTTGACCTATTGTAGCTAATTATTACTCATCTTTATAGTAATCAACCTCATCTTCTATTTTGTAAACCTGATCGGTATTTTTCCCCCATATCCCGATTTTTCCTGAGTCCGGGTAAAAAGCCACATCAATTTCGTTATAAGAATCATAATCCAGATAAATCAAAGGTTCCGTCTCTGAAGCGTTGGTAAGTTTATGGGCTCCTGCTTCCTCAGCAGGGAAAAATAAGAAATCACCGACAGTTACCATCTTTTCACCGTCAGGTGTTTTTAAAATACCCTGTCCGCTGATTATGTAAAAGGATTCTTCATTCTGGGTATGGTAATGATAGGGGTATGCTGTCTTACCCGGGGGTATTTCATAAAGGGAAACCGCACATTGCCTGGCAGCGCCTTTTGGTACCATTTCACGTTTGTAATATTCATACCCTTCGTGCTCATCTTTATGTTTGGGTAGAACATCGGTTGCTTTTGTAAGTATGACCTTACTCATTACATAACACCTCCATAATTTATAAGACTAACTGAGATAAAGTTCCCATTTCAACAGTTCCTAAACCAATCGATTCAAGCTTTGCATACTCTGAAAATAGCTTATTGAATAACACTGGTAATCACCTTATATATCGTGAGCCAAATAATTCAACCACCTGGAATAAATCCCCTTTCCAAAATAATACACTATCGACCCGATAAGTCAATAGAAAGTAAATCTGCAGCACTGTATTTATGATGCTGCGTTACTATCCATCTGCTTCATACATAATTACGGTTTACATTATTTAGCATTCATTGTATATTAAAGATAGATTATGTGTTTACATAACCCGAACCAGGCTTGCGACAGTAAGTTTTAGATTTACCGCAATTAAAAAGGGGCTCTCTTAAATAAAAAATAAGAACCTGATAACCATATGGAGGTGCATTATGAAAAAAATGAGTAAGTTAATGGTTTTATTATTCTTTGGCTTAATGCTGGTATTTTTATTATCCAGCTTTTTGATCAGACCTAAGACAGTGTCTGCCTCAACTCTTTCTCTTCCCGAATCAAGCTATAATGAACAGAAAGACAAAACGGCCAATACCTTATTTATTCTAAGTAAGGATTTGATTAATACAGAAACAGCAGCTTTTTACCAGCATTTAAATACAGCGCAGGAGAAGCTGGCTATAGATACTATTTTCTCCGACAACCTTACCGGTGTACTGACGGACAATTCCTCATTGAGCCTAATTGCTGCTGCTGATAAAGTAATAATAATCGGGTTACAGCCTTCAAAAGAAGAGGTTGCGAAAATAAAGGGGCATACCCAAACTGACTCAAAGCTTTATTTCGTTGCCACTCATTCCTTCTATGCGAACCAGTTAGACACGGCTCAAATTAATGTATTATCGGCACATCAGTTATGGATTGACTTGTATTATGCCAAAATTGCAGACATAAAACAGCTAAACTTTAATAATCCGGATTCCAAACCTACACCTGCTGCCGGATTAGCTCTGGCAGTCTATCTGCAGTATCACATTAACGGCAATACCTGTGCTGATACCACTTATACCATGTTGAGCAGCAAAACAAATTTAGAAAATAAATCCGGAATTAATGAATCCTTTTATAATTCAGCCAGGAGATTTATCACTGAAAGTAATTCCTATCCGGCGGATGAAAAGATCCCTGCCTTGCAGCTAAAAGAACTTGTGAAACCTGAACTTATCAATCAATACACAGAAAAATCTTATGATATTTTTAAACAATTATATCATACCGGCAGTACCGGTATTTTCTCCATGGAACAAACCACAGAAAATACTCCTGTGTGTTATGACACAATATACCTGGACGCCACCGATGTCAACGAAAAAATATACTCCTGGAACGGCAGCAAGTGGACACCTGCAAAATCCGGCATCTCAGGGGAATATGTCCTAAGAGTGCTTACCTGGTCAGCCGGAAAATGGAATAAAAAGCTTTACCGCTTTTCCGATGGTCCCGGGGGGAAAAATCCCTTAAAAACGAATAAGGCCTCGCATATCCAACGGGATGAGTCCGGTAATTGGTATATGTCAATGAAAATTGGCGATAAATATTATATCACCCAGTTAGATAAAACACTTAAAGTAAAATATAAAGTGAATGTCTCCGCCCTGACAGACAGCCGATATTCTGATTTCTATCTGCTGTCAAGTGGTAAAATTCTTCTGGAAACTTACGAATCTGCCGCAAATAATCCCGAAGAATCAATGTACCGGGAAAATTTAAGACTTTACAATAACCTACAGCAACTCGATCTGAAATCCGGTAAAATTACAAAAGAGTATGAAGACTATTATCCTTACGGCTATGTAAAAATTAAAGACGGTTTTATTTATATGAGGGATAAGTCAAAAGAAAATATTATTATTATAAATTCCGACACCAGCGA
>JAEZSL010000250.1 GCA_023443925.1 Bacillota bacterium
TTTCTGAATTTCATAATAGTCTCCTTTTAACGGCTTAATTTTATTTAAGTCATTCCTAATTATAACTATCAAATTATTACAATTTTCGAACATGTATTAAGATGAGGTAATAATCATTTAATAATTACGTAATAATTATATCATAGGATAAAGGAAAAAGCAAGCTATTAAAAGCCAATAAAACATTAATAATCCATAAATAAAATGCTAAATCAGTTTAAAAAAGTACAATATTCACCAAATATGCCCTTAAATTATGTTAAACAGGCGAAATACCCCGTTAAACAAATTGCAAATTTTATTAAATATATTACAGAAATTAATTAATAGAAGATAACTTCCGGCTTGCCCCTTAGATATTACTCAGTTAAGTTAATAAAAGAGAAGCAGATAAGAAACAATCCCAAATGGTGCCGTTTCTTATCTGTTCCTCTTATCCGCTGCCATATTTATTGTATTATCAATTTTGTTATCTATTAGTACTATAAATCTCCGGTCTTGTTTCAATATTTAGGAAGATTACTATTATGATAAATCTCTGCCGGACTACTGATACATATCCCGGTAATATTTCTGATAATCCCCGCTGGTTACGTGATCCATCCACTCCTGGTTGTTCAGGTACCATTCAATAGTCAGGCGGATGCCCTTTGCAAACATGGTATCCGGTTCCCAACCGATTTCAGCTTTGATTTTATCCGGTGCAATGGCATATCTTCTGTCATGGCCTTTCCTGTCTTCCACATACAAAATCAAATCCTTGTTCAGATGAGCTTTTCTTGGATCATTCTCCGGCAGCAGCTCTGCCAGTGTTTCGATAATCAGATTCACGATTTCTATATTCTGTTTTTCATTGTGGCCGCCGATATTATATACCTGACCAGTTCTCCCCTGTTCCATAACCATATCTATGGCTTTGGCATGGTCTGCAACATACAGCCAGTCCCTGACATTCTTTCCGTCTCCGTAAACAGGTAGTTTTTTACCGGTGAGGGCATTGTTAATCATAAGAGGAATTAACTTTTCAGGAAACTGGTAAGGTCCGTAATTATTGCTGCATCTGGTAATGTTAGCCGGAAAGTGAAAGGTATCTATGTACGCTTTTACCAGCATATCCGCAGATGCTTTACTGGCCGAATAGGGACTATGAGGGTCAATGGGGGTTGTTTCATAGAAATAACCGGATTCTTCCTCCAGGGATCCGTATACTTCATCGGTTGATACCTGGAGATACTTTTTGTCTTCCAGATAACCGTCCTCTGTTTCCCATGCACACTTAGCTGCATCCAAAAGGTTTAACGTACCGATTACATTGGTGCTTACAAATACCTGCGGATCTCTGATACTGCGGTCAACATGGCTCTCAGCGGCGAAATGTACAACCCTGTCAATATTATATTCCCTGAAAATTTGATGCATTGCTTCTTTATTGCAAATGTCTTCCTTAACAAATACATAATTCTCATAATCCTTAACAGAAACCAGATTTTCGAGATTACCGGCATAGGTTAAACTATCTACATTAATAATCCGAATCTCTTCCTTATATTTATCAAACATATATTGTATATAATTTGCACCGATAAATCCGGCTCCTCCGGTTACTAAATATGTTTTCAATTTATTTACCTCCAATTTTATGATTCCATATATTCTTTCAGGGCATCCTTCCAGAATTTTAACGTATGTCCTGCTTCTGCCAGCCTCGTATTCTTAAGTACCGAATACTTAGGCCGCTTAGCCGGAGTTGGATATTCCTCCGTCGTAATCGGTATCACCTTAACTTCTTTTCCCGCCAGGCGGAAGATTTCAACTGCAAACTCATACCAGGTAGCAGTGCCTTCACAGACACCGTGATAAATCCCCTGTCCGTCCGTATCAATTAAAAAAGCTATGGCCCTGGCAAGTTCCAGAGCACTGGTGGGTGAACCGTATTGATCATTTACTACCCTGATTTCGCTGTTCTTTTCAGCCAGGGCAAGCATTGTCTTTACGAAATTCCTGCCGTCCCCGTACAGCCAGGCAGTCCGAATGATGTTATAATTTTCACACAGACTTTGAACAAATTCTTCCCCGGCAAGTTTCGTAGTTCCATATACCGTATTGGGACTGGTTACGGAATCTTCCGCAATGGGTAAATTTCCTTCCCCATTAAACACATAATCGGTGGAGATATGAATCAGCTTAGCTTCCAGAGCAGCGGCCGCTGCTGCCAGATTCTTTGGACCTATAGCATTCATACGGTATGCTTTTTCTTGTTCGCTTTCACATAAATCCACACCCGTATGTGCCGTACAATTTATAATGATCTCCGGTTTTATCTCCTGTATAAAATTCATCACTGCTACGGGATTGGTAATGTCCAAAATAATAGGACAATATGCGGTCGGTTCTCTCGAACCCGTATTCACTATCGTCAGATCTGATCTTTCTTTCAGTACCTGGTTTAAGGCCTGCCCTAACTGACCGGAAGCACCGGTAATTACGATTCTTCGTTCCATCTTAACCTCTTTTCTGCACCACAAAGGGTTATTTCTTTAATCCCACCCCATATGAAATATTCCTTAATCTTATGCAGCTTTTAGTTGTTTAATTCACAAAATCTGAGTTGTTTTGTATCTTTCTCCGACAGTGTTAACGAAACCCCTTCATCCAACGGCCAGTCTATATCCAGATCCGGATCATTCCACATGATTCCGCCTTCGTCTTCCGGGTGATAAAAATCGGTACACTTATATGCAAATTCCGCTTCTTCCGACAAAACAAGAAAGCCATGGGCAAATCCTACCGGTATATAAAATTCTCTTTTATTTTCATCCGATAGGATTACCCCCTGCCATTTACCATAGGTTTGCGATTCAGGACGTAAATCAACCGCAACGTCGAATACCTGCCCTTTTAATACCCGTACCAATTTTCCCTGGGGATTATTCTTCTGGAAATGAAGACCTCTTAAGACTCCTTTTCCGGACATGGACTGATTATCCTGAACAAATACCTGGTCAAGTCCTGCTGCTTTAAAATCTTCATAATTATAGGTTTCCATAAAATAACCGCGGCTGTCCCCGAAGCATTTCGGTTCAATAATATACAAACCTTCTATATCACATTTTATAAAATTAAATTGTCCCATAAATTCTCCTGCCGTATATTATGATCTTGGCCTTTATGACAGAAATCACCTGTTAACAGATGTTTTACTGCCTGACAAAAGACATTTTTTCTAAGCCACTGTCTGATCAGTGATTTACACTGCCACAACGATTTTTTGTGGTGAATCAGTTTTTTGTTTACAAACCATTTGCTACTTCTGCCATATACTTGCCGTACTCGGTTTTTAACATAGGCTCCGCAAGCTTTAACAGCTGTTCCCTGGTAATATATCCTTTTTTAAATGCAATTTCTTCAATACAGGATATATATAAGCCCTGCCTTTTTTGTATGGAAGCCACATAGTTTGAAGCATCCAGCAGAGAATCATGATTGCCCGTATCAAGCCAGGCCATACCGCGCCCGAGGGTTTCCACTTTTAAATCTCCTGCTTTAAGATATGCATTATTTACTGCTGTAATTTCAAGTTCACCCCGATCGGAGGGTTTAATGTTTTTAGCGATCTCAATTACCCGGTTATCATAGAAATACAGACCCGGTACTGCAAAATTGGATTTTGGTTTCACGGGTTTTTCTTCGATGGAAATTGCATTGCCTTCATCATCAAACTCCACTACACCATAAGCTTTTGGTTCCCGTACATAATAACCGAATATGGTGGCTCCATGTTCTCTTTCCGAGGCCTTCTGCAAAGTTGCGGAAAAACTTCTGCCATAAAAAATATTATCACCCAGAATCAAACAAACCTTGTCATTGCCAATAAAATTTTCTCCTATGATGAAAGCTTCTGCCAAACCTCTGGGCTCATCCTGCACTTCATAGGTAAAAGACATCCCCAGCCTGCTTCCATCTCCCAGCAGCTCTTCAAATACAGGAAGATCTCTGGGGGTTGATATAATCAGCACTTCTCTGATACCTGCCAGCATAAGGATGGAAAGCGGGTAATAAATCATTGGTTTATCATAAATCGGAAGTATTTGCTTTGAAACTGCCTTTGTAACCGGGTACAATCTTGTTCCGGAACCGCCGGCCAGAATAATCCCTTTCATCAATAAATCCTCCTATAGCAATCGTTTTGATCTACTTTTTTATATTATTTGGTAATTCAGTTTATTTTACCACATATTTATAAAAAAATCTTTTACTTTTTATAATTAAGCTATTTTATCTGTTTTTCTGTATATTTTCAATAGTCAGCATTGGTTTTACACTGACTGCTTGATATTCCTATCGGCAGAAACAGAAATCTCATTTATTATATTCCGCTCCGTCTCATCCATTGCTTCTTTTTATGTAATTTTCCTCATATCTTTTAAAAGAATGAGCGGTAAAAAGAAAACGACACCAGATAATTTATGATATCAGATGTCGTACTGATTTGATCTTTAATTGGAAATTATTAGCACCCTTTTATGCTATCAGGCGCTTACCATAAACCCCCAAATGACCCCGAATTTATCCATAAAATTACCTACCAGTTTGCTATATGAAGTTTCAGCGAATGGAGCAGAAAGGCTTCCCTCTGCCTTTAAAATTTCATAACAGGCAAGCAATTCTTCTGAAGTCTGAAACGTAATTACCAAATGCACAGCTCCACAATCAAGCGTTTTATTTTTGTTACCAAATGCATCATTTAAAAACACTTCCATACCATGTATATTCATAGCAGCATGAGCAATTTTTTTACCATCGGGCATGTAATCAATTGATTCCGCTTTTACTTTTGTGCAAAACGCTCTTCCATACAAGTCAATCGCTTCTTTGCAATTACCGCCTAAATGTAAATGAGGTATAAGCATATATATTTCCTCCGCTAATATAGTAATCAATAACCAAACTATTTGTTAAAATTTAGATTTATTTAATTATAGCAGAGAAGAGTGTGCGCTTCAAGATTTTAATAACTTTATCTGCAGACTGAATCTTAATAACTTTGACTGAAGTCAGAATATTAATAACTTTGTCTACAGTCTGAATCTTTTTAACTTTGACTGCAGTCTGAATATTAATATCTTGTCCGCAGTCTGAATCTTAATATCTTGTCCGCAGTCTGAATCTTTTTAACTTTGTCCGCAGTCTGAATCTTTTTAAGGTTAATTTCCCTAGCTTCTCGTTTTAAGCTTACCAATATGAATTGTCACACATATGCCAATAAAGGTTAATAAGACCGTTAGAAAAAGCGTCTTTATTAATACCATGGAAATTATAAGACCGGTCCATAAAAAGAAGATGGCACGGATTTTGACTATTCTCGGCACTCCTGTTTTATGGCGGTAATTTTCAATATAACTTCCAAAATACCGGTTTCTCATTAATATGGCTTCCATTCTGGGACTGCCTGCCGAAAAACAGCCTGCTGCCAGCAGGAAAAAGGGGGTGGTCGGCAAGACCGGCAGAAAAATCCCTGCCGTCCCCAGTGACAGAGACAAAAATCCAACTATAGTCAGTAATATATTTTTAATGTTCATGACTTACTCCCATCCACGTGCTTTGGCACGCATTAAAAAGTTGAAAGTGTTTATCTTTCAACTTTTCCCCTTTCTGGCTTTGGGACCTGGAATCAGCCAGGTCCCTGGTCTATTCTTATTTTTACTAGTCCTGGGCTACCAGTCTTTTCTCACCGGTTATCTCCTGAATCGGTTTAATATCCTGGGTCACTTCCAGTACCCCCAGATATTGACCTTCTTCGCTGCGGACTGCGTAATAACGAATTAAAATATACTTATCTCCCATTTTAATCCAAAAATCTTCGTGATCTTTTTTACCGCTCTTAAAATCTGCTACAATCTGTTCTACTATATGGACACTTGCCGGCGGATGGCAGTTGGAGACATTCCGTCCGATTACTGCTTTTGTACGGGGAAAAACACGCTCGGAGCTCTGGGAGAAATATTTTACCACATCATCCTTATCAACAAAAGTAATATCAAAGGGCAGGGTATTCAGTAACTGGATTAGTTCTTCCGTTCTGAAAACTCCGGTGGGCAGGGTTATGACTCCCGCTTCTTTCTTTTCTTCCTTAATTTCAGCCTGATACCCCGCCACCGGATTCCACACCGGAACCTTTTCTACCAGAAAACCGATCTCTCCGCTTTCTTCCGCAATCTTCTTCCATTCATCCTGGGTAAGAGTCTCTAATAGCATAGGGAGAAGAATGTTTTCTTCTTTAAAGATCATTTCCTGAATTTTCTCTACCAGAGCATTCATTTTATCCTTTGCCTCTTCCATGCTGAAGTCTTGTGTTTTTTCTATTATAACATGCTGAACTGCCTTTAGCATATCCCTGATTTCGTCATCCACTCCCCACATAACCTTCGGCGGGGCAGTAATTCCGTATTGCTCCATATAAGGGAAGAACAGGTTCTCTTTTTTTGAATAATGCAGATCGATCCTGGATAGATTATCCAGACCTTCCTTTAAGGATAAAAGATCCTGGTTTTCATTTTTCCCCTCCAGAAAAGGTTTTATCTGTTTTTCCAGGATTCTTTCAATGGCACGATTTTCCCGAATCAAGGTATTGGCCGGATGTCCGGGTATCTGGGTCTGATCGGAAGGCTGGTGGATTTCTTCTATGGTTCCTTTAAACACTGCCGCATGGACATCACACAGCCTCTGAATTTCAGCTACGGGTAAGCCCTCTGCAATAAGAGCTGCCTCTGCTTCGGATATTTCTGTTGCGGATACTCCGCTAAAAGCCGCTTCAAACTCCTGCTTTACTTCATCTACGGTTTTTCCTTCATGAAGCTTTGATATTACCTGTTTAATCACATTTTGCCGGTATTCCCTGTTATTAATACTTTCACTCATATTGTTTCCTCCTGACTACACTTCCTAATTTTGTTCATTCTTCGCTTAGAATATTCTTATACTCTATTATATCTGACAATACTATTTGTTTATGGATTCGGTGAAATGATTATCAAAGAGTCTTTTTTATTCTGAACCATATGCACCATTCACTGCATTATTCCAATATTTCATAACCTTTATCAGCAAATGCCTGCTTCACGGTGTCCAAACTAATCTTTTTCATTACAGCTCCTTTGGGTATGGTCATAAACCTGCCGGCGGTTTTAAGCATACCCGGTTTCGTGATATCCGTAAATCCGATTCCGGATAAGATTTCTGCTGCCTCCGGATACTTACTGCATATTTCATATACGGTTTTATTCAAATCAATAACTTTCTCCTGCATAATAACTCCCATCTGTGCGCTTAAGCGCACGTATAAATCAAGATGTTGAAAAACTGTATTTCGTTTTTTCAACCTAACCTCTTTTCTGAGTATTCTTATTTTCGATTGAATATATGCGTTATTTATTAGTTGAAAAACGGACTTTTTTACAACTTTTCCAATGGCTTTAATCAGCCGCGGATCGAATAGCTTTTAAGTAGAATATTGTTTTCAAGGTGTATATGCTGGTGCAGATCCTGTTCCAACTCTTCCAGCATGGAATAGGATTTTCTATAAGTTCCGCAAGCATCTTCCGGGAGCTTATAATTACCGGAGACTTCTCTTAATTTTCTTAAAATTTCACCGGCAGCTTCGTGCTCCGATATGATTTCATCCGTTAAAGAGAGAACCTCATCATAATTTTCCTCAACCTGTTCCAGCACCGGAAACAAAAGGGTCTCTTCTTTTAATAAATGCTGTTCCAAATCTGTTTTCAGCCTGCCAAATAACTGATTTATTTCAAACAGTTCGCGGTGATTCCTGCCATGAACCCTGACTATGGTGTTGAGCAAATCGGCTGTTTCCGGTAAGGTTTTTCTCAAATAGCCGTGATGAGTATCCTCTATATATGCCGTCAGGACTGCCGGACTCATTTCATCAAAGTGATCTCCCAGACTCCCATATTCCTCCTGACGGTTTGAGAAAGCTTTAATTAATTTCTCATAAACCTCAGATTCATTTAATTTCTGCTCCTTAATAACCTCCGTAAGATTCCGGTGTCCGCCGCAGCAATAATCAATGCCAAATTCACGAAAAATCTCAGTTGCCTTAGGTACTGCAGTCACGACATCGCCTATACTCATATTTTTATCCAGATTATTCATATTAACCTCTTTCCTGAATATTTAATCATCGATTAAATATTCGATAATCAGTAGTTGAAAAAACAGCTTTTCGTTTTTTTCAACCTAAACTCCTATCTGTGCGCTTAAGCGCACGTATAAATCAAGATGTTGAAAAACTGTATTTCGTTTTTCAACCTAAACTCCTATCTGTGCGCTTAAGCGCACGTATAAATCAAGATGTTGAAAAACTGTATTTCGTTTTTTCAACCTATTCCTCTCTGGTGATATTGTTTCTTTGTTGAATTCATTATAACCTAAGTTAAGCTTTCATTCTGTGATTCAAATCAAACTATTAATATTTTTATTAAGCTTTAATGTGAAAAATACGGTGAACTCTCAATATAAAACGCTTTCTATTATAAAGTTAACCGCTTAATTATAAATTCACCATTGACAAATATTGTTTGCGTATTATAATAGTAAGTGTACTTATTATATGTATACTTACTATTATAATATTAATCTACGATACAACTATTTTAGAATAAAATTTATGCAAAACATATGTAATATCCTGAGTACCAGCCGGATAACGCATTCGTCAGAAAGTAATTTTTAAAAGGAGACAGGAATTATGGAAATACAGCAAATACTCGGTTATCTCCTAAATACCGCCGCAAGGATGATCAAAAGAGCAATGGATGACAATTTAAGCAAATACAATATTACGACTTCACAATGGGCTGTGTTAAAACTTTTAGACAGTAAACCTGGATTGACACAAACCGAAATTGCCAGGGCTCTCTCTGCTGACAAGGCCACGGCGGGCGAGGTTATCTTGCGGTTAAGTGAAAAAGATTATCTTAAAAAATCGGTAAATGAAAGAGATAAAAGGAGTTATTCGGTAAGCTTAACACCCAAAGCAAAAGAACTGATAAAAGATATGGAAAGAATGGCATCAGACGTAACAATGAAAGCACTGTATGGTATGGAGGATACAGATATACAAAATTTAAACAAATCCTTACAACAAATTATCAAAAATTTATCAAAGGAGGAATCTTTATGTCCTGGGGAAGAGAAATATTAAGAGCATTTTTGTTGGCATTTGGAACTATGGAAATTCTAACTAATCTAACCTTTTTACTTCAGAAAAACGGACTGGATTCAGCCAGAAAATGGCACAGAGAATTGCCGCCTCAGATACCGGATCATAATATCCGGGTGAAGGCAGTTCTTATGCTACTGTTTGGCTGTATATTTTTTGCGGTTTCGTTATCTTCTTATATGGTTCATAAATATATGCCGGTATTTTATACAATATCTTCCGGATTATTTTGTATCTACGCCATTTTGGAAGCTTTCTATTACAAGTATTGGAAAACCTTTGGATTTGCAGCGGTCTCCATCCTTTTAATGGTTATTTCTATCATTATTTAAAGTAGTTTACACATCTGCTGTTTCCTGTAATACACTTTCTTTTAGTATCAGCAGGGATTTATTACTGACAGAACAAATGACACCCTCACTCTCTAACTGTCCTAGTTTACGGCTTACGGTTTCTCTTGCCACCCCAAGATAGTTTGCCATACCTTCACGGCTTAAGGGAAGTCTCACCAGAATTCCCTCCGGAACTTTCTTACCGTACTTGTCCGAAAAATCCAGCAACAGGGAACTAATTCTTGCATCCACGCTTCGGACACCCATGCTTTGCATGGCACTTTCCAGCCTTGACATACGGCTGCCTAATTCCTCTATAATTTTAATAGCAATTCCCGGATAATGCTGCAGCAGCTGGGTGAAATGCTCTTTTGTCAGCATGCATACTTTAACGGAGGTCAACGCCTCCACGGTATAAGCAGCTGTCTGGTTGCTTAACAGATACTGTTCACCAAAAAAATCGCCTTCTGAAAATACATATAGAATCTGTTCTCTCCCTTCCGGAGTGTATTTATAAGCCTTTACACTACCTTCATTGATAATAATGATAGAGTCCAGAGTATCCCCCAGATTAAAAACTGCCTGCCCCTTTTTATACTCCACATGCTCAATCCATTCTGAAATGTTTACCAGATCTTTGTGATCCAGTACAGAAAAAATAGGTACTTTATGGATGCACAGATGATTGGAACAATGGATACAGCTTTTTTCTGCTAAAGACATACTAATTCCTTTCTTCCCCTTAGAATGGAGTTTTTTGCGGCACTCTTATATCAGGTCTGTCCATCCTGTTTAATAAATGTACAAAACTTCAATAAGGCTGCCGCACTGCCTGTTTATATTTATAAATTACATCAGGGACATATGGGTTGGGTGCTGATATCATTTATTACTCCAGTTTGTCCGCTTTCATAATATCAGAAGCATAAATCTTGTTCCTTATCTTGTTACTCCAGCCGGTTTACATGCAAGCTTGCAAACCTCATTTCACTTCCATTATATCATGAACAAAATGCGTGTTCATGATCTTGTTACTCCAATCGGAATTCACAAGCAAGCTTGCAATTCCTCATTCCGTTTTCATTATATCATAATTTTAAAGCATTACCATTATTTATGATAAAGATTTCAGCCGTACCGCGAATTATAAGAGCGTTATTCTAATTACTAAGATTAAAATTTTACTTTAGATGGCTGACAAAATCCCTGCCGTATTCCGTGATACCCTTAATTGTTTCTTCGTCCGGTACCCAAAGAGTACGATAACCATCATCCGCCAGTGTAAACCCGCATTTTCCAAGTTCTTCGGTAAGCTGTTTGACAGCCTCACCACTCCAGCCATAGCTGCCGAAAGCAGCTGCACTTTTCTTTTTGAATTTCAGGCCTTTTACCATCTCTAAAAGACCTCCCAGGGAATGAAGATACCCATTATTAACAGTTGGGGAACCAACAAGGATTGCCTTGGACCGGAAAATTTCCGTAATAATATCATTTTTATCTTCCTTGGAAGAATTAAATAATTTAACCGTAACCGTACTGTCCGCCTGTCTTATACCGGCAGCAATTGCCTCTGCCATTTTTCTGGTGGCATTCCACATCGTATCATATACGATCGTAATCTGATTTTCCTGATAAGCATCGGCCCACTTTAAATAATGTTCCACTATCTGTGCAGGATTGTCTTTCCAGATGATACCGTGGCTGGGACATATCATACTAAGAGGCAGGTTAAATTTAAGCACCTCTTCTATTTTCTTAATTACCAGGGAGCTGAACGGTGTCAGGATATTGGCATAATACTTAAGCGCTTCCACGTAAAGTTCCGCGTTGTCTACTTTATCATTATATAAAGACTCCGTAGCATAGTGTTGACCAAAGGCATCATTGCTAAAGAGAATATTGTCCCCGGTCATATAGGTAAACATACTGTCCGGCCAGTGAAGCATGGGGGCTTCGACAAAAATCAGTTTGCTTTCCCCGATATCAAGTGTATCTCCGGTCTTAACCGTTATAAAATTCCAGTTTTCATGATAATGACCTTTTAAGATCTGTGCTCCTTTGGCAGTACAGTAAACAGGGGTATCAGGAATTTCCCGAAGCAGTTCGGGCAGCGCACCACTGTGATCGATTTCACCATGGTTTGCAATAATATAATCGATTTCCTTTAAATCAATTTCCTGTTTTAACCGTGTAACAAATTCCTTGTCAAAAGGCTGCCATACCGTGTCAATCAGCACGGTTTTCTTATCCCTTATCAGATAGGAATTATAAGAAGAGCCTTTGTTTGTAGAATATTCCTGTCCATGAAAGTTTTTTAATTCCCAGTCTATTTTACCTACCCAGGTTACTTTATCCGTTAATTTCTTTGCCATATTAATTGCCTCCAATCTTTATTTGTTTATAGTATACCACCTTCCCTTTTTCTAAACTATGATTTAAATCACAATTAATCAATTTAATTTATACTTAAAAAATTATTCAGCCCCGGCAAAAAGAGAACAGTGTATGTACACACTATTCTCTTTTATAAATCCTTATTATGTAATAAATATTATTTTCACTAAAGTAAACTATCCCGTATTAAAGAGCTGCCAGATCTTTACCTAATTGCAGACATTTATCTAATGTTTCGCTGTCCGGATCATTTAACACGGTGATACCTTCGCCGTTTATGATTTCTGCGCCGGCATTTATTAATCTCTCTTCCCAGTCACGCATCCATTCGCAGTCACCCCATCCGTAGGAACCGAACAGACCGATTTTTTTACCGGCTGCAAATTTTTCAACTTCGGCTACGAAAGGCTCCATAAATTCTTCTTCCAGTACCTCTGCTCCCATAGAAGGGCAGCCCAGGGCAAATGCTGTCAGACCCGTAAGTTCCTCCGCTTTTATAGCGGAGACCTCAACGACATTAGCTTCTTTCCCTTCCGATACAACACCTTCACCGATTTTCTCTGCCATCGCCTGTGTATTTCCTGTACCACTCCAATATACAATTACTACTTTATCCATATGAAACCTCCTTATAATGTATAAAAATCAGACTGCTGCTTTACAGTGTCCTGATAATATATCTTTCAGAGCACAGGCACTGCTGCTGTGACATCTTTCGATAATTGTACTCTCATTCTCCACTGCCTGCAAGGCAGAGACAACCATTTTATGGGATACGGTATTGGTAAATAAAAAAAGTAAGTCCGGTTTCCCTACCATGGTTTTAAAATTGGCAGGCATATGTGTAAATACTTTTGCTTTGCACTTATGCTGTTTGCATATTTCTTTATATGTACAGACCATTCTATCA
>JAEZSL010000267.1 GCA_023443925.1 Bacillota bacterium
AGGCTAAAGAAGTATTTCCAACTTTTATATCAGTAATATTATTAAATGCATCATACAGAAAATTATAGCTGAAACCGTTATGAGTGATCTTGCTTAAGGTTTGATTGATATAATCATAGGAATTGGTTAGCATAACATAGCCATAAATTTCATTAAGCTATATCTGCAAATTAATAAATTGGGTAAAACCTTATCATAGCATCCTCCCAGTTATAAGAACCAAGCGGATTAGGTGACATGCCATATTTGCTTAAACACTTATTTAATATAAATTTTTAAGATTTGTATTGATTAAACATAAGTAAAGTGATATCTTTTAAACAGAAAAAATTGTAAAATTATGAGATATAAGAATACCATACTATAAGTTATGACGGAGGAAATATGACACATATTCTCGTTGTGGAGGATAATCCTGATTATCGGGAACTCCTTCAAAATTTTTTAGAAAATGCGGGTTATTACGTTACCATCGCTGAAGATGGTGTTGAGGCATTGGTTATAGCGAAGAAACAGGCCTTTGATTTGATACTGCTGGATATCATGCTGCCTAAAATTGACGGATACGGGGTATGCGAGGTGATCCGGGAGGAATCCAGTATCCCGATTATCATGCTGACCGCTCTGGACAGCGAGGCTCATCAGGTACGAGGTTTTGATTTACGTATTGATGATTATATTACAAAGCCGGTGTCCATGACGATTTTACTACATAAAGTAGCCGCAGTACTGCGCAGGTCATCTTCTTCAGAAACGAATAACCTTATTTATCGAAACATCATCTTAGATATTAGCAGCCACACAGTCAAAGTATCGGGAAACCCTACTGAGTTTACTCTTCGTGAATTTGAAATCCTGCAAGAGTTGCTGCGTGTGCCAGGCGAGGTAGTTTCACGTAAAATGCTTCTTTCAAAAATATGGAATTATGAATTTTTTGGTGATGAGCGAATCATAGATACACATATAAAAAATATACGTAGAAAGTTAGGGGATGAAGACTGCATTGAAACAATTCGCGGCTTGGGTTATAAATTACAAAAAGAAAATTAACGGAAGCCTGACTTCTAAAACTTTCCTCATTCTTCTGGCTCTCCTCCTTATCCTCTGTGCAATCACCTATACTTTATTCAGCTTGTTTTTACCCTTTGTAAATGAAACGCAAGCTCGCAGTAAACTTGATACCAGGTCAAAAGCTTTGGTTCAACAACTGCGGCAATGCCCAGCTTCGGAAAGCGGAGAATTTTTTGCGGGTTTTATGCAGGATACCGGTGCTGATTTATATTTATTGGATGAGAACCATAAGACGATAAATCTATTCACTTTCACCATAGCTCATAAAACAATTCAGCCCGGGCAGGAATATCCGTTCCGTTTCGCCGGTTCAGATAAGGAATATATTCTCATCGTTCATTTCAATCCGGCACGTTCCGAAGAGATCAAAAATGCTGTGGAGAGGAGTTTGCCTTGGGTTGGAGGCTTAGTATTAGCAATGTCATTGTTTGGTGCTTTTTTCTTTTCGCGGTATGCAACCCGTCCAATTGTCCGAATGAGCAAGACAGCAGCTAATCTCGCTGAACTGGATTTTGGCTGGTATTGCCCTGATCTGCGCGAAGACGAGATCGGTGTGCTGGCCAAAAGTATTAACGAGCTTTCTGATAAGCTGAATGATGCGCTTTCATCACTGCGCCGCCAAAACTTATCCCTTGAGAATGAAATAGCACTTGAAAAGGAGCGGGACCGCAAGCGGTTACTCTTCTTTTCCGCCGTGTCCCATGAACTCAAAACACCAATTGCAATTGTTATTGGGCAGCTAGAAGGTATGCTGGCAGGAATAGGTGTATATAAAGACAAATCAAAATATATTGCTAGGTCGGCTGAAATTCTGCAATCGCTGGATGGATTTATAAAGGAAATTATATCGGTTTCTTATCTTGATATTTCAGAAAAAAAGGTGTACGAACTTGTTAACCTGCCCGATGTGCTGGAAGCAGCCATTGGTGATAGTTATACTATTTTGGAATCCCGCTCAATAAAACTGAGTATTGACATTGAGTCTGACATTTTTATAATGGGTGACGCGGTTTTACTTAAAAAAGCGTTTAGAAATGTACTTGACAATGCAGCGATTTATTCTCCTGAGGGCAGCCAGGTTACCGTACAGCTAACACGTAATCAAAATAAAGCAATACTGACAATTGCGAATAGCGGTTCGCATATCGACGAAGAACATCTTCCCCATCTTTTTGAAGCATTTTATCGTGGAGATAGACATACCGGTGGATACAGGCATGGAAGCGGTCTTGGGCTGTACATAACCCAAATGATATTGGAAAACCACAGAGTCACTCATGGTATCGAAAACTTCGAAGCAGGAGTAATGTTTACAGCGGTATTTTCATGTAGTAAAAACTCCACACAAAAAACACAAAACTCCACCCAGTCTTCATACAATATCTGATATGATGGATAGTGTGAAATAAAAGACATTTCACACCCTGATTTAAGGCAGTAAAACATCTGCAAGCAGATGTTTTATGCCATGGGAGCTAGTGTGAATAGTCTCACAAAAAACACTTGAGCCATTATAAGAATAGCAAAGTAGGCTATTCTTCACAATTTATGCCAGGAAGGCATGGGCGTTAGTGTAATATAAAGGACATTTCGCACCCTGATTTATGGCAGCAAAACATCTAAGAGCAGATCTCTTATGCCATGGGAGCTAGTATGATAAATGATTAGGAGGTATGCAACATGCAAATTGATGTAAACGATATAACAATGATTTACCCTTCCGGCAAAAAGGCTTTACAAAATATTACTGTACATATGGATAGCCCGAACCTGATAGGGATTCTCGGTCCAAACGGATCGGGTAAAACCACCCTTATGAAACTGCTGATAGCAGGTTTAATTCCGACGAAAGGTGAAATTCTTTTGGATGGGAAAGCACTTCTATCCCAGGAAACACGCTTAAAGTCTATGCTCGGTTATCTGCCCCAAAACTTTGGACTATTTGATGAACTAACCGTATGGCAGTTTTTGGATTACATGGCTGCTCTGAAAGGTATAAAAAACCGGCAGGAAATTGACAAAGTAATCGATCGCACCAGCCTGACAGAAAGCAGAAAAGTGCGTATTCGAAATCTCTCCGGCGGACAACGGCAGCGGGTGGGCATTGCACAGGCTCTTCTCGGTGATCCCCAGTTCATGCTACTGGACGAGCCTACGGTGGGACTTGATCCGGAGGAACGTGTAAAATTCCGAAATATCTTCTCGGATATGGCTCAGGATAAAATTGTTTTACTGTCCACACATATTGTTGAGGACGTACAGTCCATATGTAACCGTGTCCTTATCATTAATGATGGGCTGATTCTATTTGACGGCGACCCCTCCGAATTAATTGAGCAGACGAAAGGGCATGTGGGTGTCTATTTATCTAAATTGGGTGACTCTGTCCCTGAAGGTTGTCAAGTGGTTTCCAAAATCAATATTGCCAGTGGCATTCAGTGCCGGATTGTCTCAAAAAATCTTCCGGTTTTCGCCGAAAGTGTCGAACCTACACTGGAGGATGCCTATCTTTATCGAATTGAGAAAGGGGCGGATAATCAATGAAGCTCTTTTCTCTCTATCGTGTAGAACTGCGGCGGCTCGCCCTATCCAAATTCGTGTGGGTGATTGCGGTGCTAAGCCTATGTGGCCCTTTGTTTGGCTACCCGCTTTTAAATAACAGTACCATGTCAAATAAATATATCGTGAATCCGGTTTTGGCTGGGACGGCTATTGGCGGTATACTTTGGGGGATACTTGCACTGCTGGAATCCGACCGCGTCTACCGTGCGAAAATTGATGTAATGATTGACACAGTGATTTCACCGACTGGTATGATGCTCTCCAGGATGTTATCCCTCATCACCCTTTCTTCAGTAACGACACTGATATCTGCAATTGTTTATTTACCTTTTACCATCATAAAAATCAATTATTTATTTAATGCCGGACTGTACGCCTGCAGCTTCCTTATCCTGATGCTGCCGACATGGTGGATTTCGATCCTATTTGCTTTGACGCTTTACCAGATTACCCGCCGGGTCGAACTCGCCGGACTGTTGTACGCAGGATGCATCTATTTCAGTTATAGCCAATTCGTAAGAAACGATTACTTCGCGCATTGGCTGAACCCAATCATAGTCAGTTTTTCAGACGGCTTTTCCAATGCGCTTATTCTACGTATAACATCATATACCAGGGTTCTTTGGCTGGCTTTAGCGGGAGGAGCGTGGGTGTTCTCATTGCTCTGCATCCGCCGGTATCAGAAAAGACTGCCAGGCTCCTTTATACGAGGTCTGGGTAAAGTGTATCTTCCGGTTATCTCGGCAGCGCTGTTTTGTATTGGAGTCATGCTGTGGGTGTGGCAGCCTTTCATTAACCATGCACCATATGAATGGAAAAATAATATACCTTTCACCGGTAATTCATATTCCCCAAGAGCCACCTATGCTTCTTACAAACTGACCGCTGGAAAGTCGGGCCGTGTCAGTGGTACTGCAGAGTATATTATTAATAAATCTGACAATTCGGAAATTTTAATCTGGCTTGATCCTGGATATAAAATTACTGACATAAGCTATAATGGCAAGAACCTGACATTTAAAACACATGACACCGAGATTAATGAATATAGGGGAACGACATTTACTCTTCCGAAAGGCAGTGGTGAGAAACTTGTTATTAAATATCAGGGCTTTCCCCAGATGCTGCGGTGTTTTTTGCCTTATTCCTGGGACAACAGCAGCTCTGCGGATTATGTTTCCCTTAGTAATGCCGCTACTGTGCCCAGCTTCCCCACCTTTTATCTCCCCGAACAATACGATCTGGAGCTGACTCTTCCGGAAAAGCTCACACCTATTGCAGATCATCAACTACTGATCAATTATAATCAAAACAATGACAAAACGCGAACATGGAAGGCAACAGCCATAACAGGTACTCTTTCGTGGATTACGGCCTGCGATTACGAAAGCGTACAATTTCAAGCCGCCGGAACAACCATCAATCTTTTGTATAGTAAAAAGTATGATCAGAACATCAAAAAGTACGACATTCCACAATCGATTGCAGACGTTATGAATTATTGTACTGAACATCTTGGACCGTTGTCTTTTGTTGATAATGGTAAGCTCATAATGGTTCAACGCGCTTCTTCAATCGGAGGCGATGGCGGTAACGCCGGACCTGGGTGGGTAGAGTGGGGTGAATTTTTATTTTCAGAAAAGAATCTCAGTGATCCATTGAAAGGAGCAGGTGCCGCTGAAGTGTTCGCCCATGAGATCATCCATGAATGGTGGGGCGGACTTGGCGTGTATAGTGAAGACGATGGTTTATGGTCGGATGAAGGTCTGGATGTCTATACCACCTATCGTATGATGAAGGATAAATACGGAGCACTTTATGCTCAACAGAATTATGTCGATGTTTGGCAAACCGCTGTGGACGTACAAAACCGCGGATACTATTACCGGCATCCGGAAATGTTACGTAAGTTACCCGCGAAATATCAAGCTGAGTTAAAATATCGGGCAGAGACCACCAACAAATACTGCCGCATGCCATTGATGATTTTAAAAGCGGAACAACTGGTCGGCGGTGAGGAAAATATGGATAAGATTTTACAGTCCATCCAACAAAAATACAAATATGCCAGTCCGCTCACCTATCAGGATTTTTTAGAGGCTTGCGGTTTGAAAGAGAGGGATTTGAACCTTGAATAAGATTTTTAGATATGAGCTTAGAAGGCTTCTTTGGAACAAGTTTTTTATCGGGCTGCTAGTCATAAATGGTATTTTCGCATGGTATGTTCTGACAACAGAAACCATTGCAGGAGCGGCCTATACCGCACCTTTTTCAAGCTGGAGCTTTGGAGCATATTTAGCTTCTATCCTGCCACTTTCCATATTGACAGTGTTATTTTTGCTCACTGTTTACTATTCAAAAAAGGAAAAACAGGTAGAAATACTTACTTCAGTAACCCCTGTGAATAAAGTACGATACGCGTTGATCAGAAGTGCTGCTGTAACGATTTGTTTTCTGACTATCTGCGCCGTTATATTCGTTCTTGGAATTTATTTTTATATCACTGTATTTGATTACCGGGATATCATCCCTTTCCTCCTGCCTTCGGGAATGATAATGCTGCCCTGCTTACTATTTTCCTTAGGAATTGGACATCTGGCGGGGCGCATCCATCAAGGGCTGCTTTATGCGCTTATGCTTATAGTGATGGTAGTTGGCTATGCTGGATTTAGCGGTAATTTTGATTTCTTTGGGCATTGGTATTTTAGCAGTTATCCTATATCCCTGCCGGTTGTAAATGACGGAGAACCAGCTTTTATACTAAGCTCCGGATTTTTGATAGCGCGGTTAGTCTACCTTGTTACTGGTGGAATACTGCTAATAATCGGTATTCGCCGGCAGCAGCGAAAAGCAAAAAAGGCATAACATAAAACTGAATAATAATCTTCAACATAAAAGCAGTTCCCGATATGGTTTTCTAGTAAATACCATACCGGGAACTGCTCTTATATTTTGCTTATTCTTTCAATGTACGTAAATACTCCTCTTTAATTGTAATAATGATAGGTAATTACGAAACACCAATATTGTATGGTATATTCTAAAACTGTATTGATTCGCACTTATTTGTTGTAATAATGATATAATGAATATAATCCGCAATTTTTATCAATGATTTATTTTCTTTTTGTGCTACTCTAAAACAAGGGAGGGCTGTTATGGATTACAAATCTCATATCATGAGAGCAATTGACTATATCGAAGAAAACTTGAAAAACGAAGTCGCTTTGAACGACTGTGCCCGTGTTTCCGGATATTCTGAATATCATTTTATTCGGGTTTTTAAAGAGGCGACGGGGCTGACCCCGGTTGATTATATACGCAAGCGCAGACTGACCGAGATTATTAAAAATATGCAGCCGGATGTTCCATTTTCCGAAACGGCATTTGAGTACGGATTCAATTCAAAAGAGAATTTCACAAGAGCATTTGCTGCCGAGCACCATATCCTGCCGACTGAGTATAAGTCAGCGCTAAACAGCTTGAAACTCTATAAATCGATCTGCTTTGAAACAGAGCCTTTTGGGGTAACTCCAACAATAACACAACTAAAGCCTTTTGGTCTGACCGTTTATAAAAGCGATGAGCCTTTTCCTCCGAATTTTTGGAACAAATATAACGGACGAAAATGGTCAAAGAAGTTATCTGGCGGCTCGGTCTGCGAGGATTACGG
>JAEZSL010000270.1 GCA_023443925.1 Bacillota bacterium
CTGACGCTGATACAAATTTATGGAAATGAAGGTGAAGATTTGTCACAAATCTTAGATAGAATTAATCAGGCAAATGACATTAAGAATATAAATCCCTCGGATTATAAAAGGCTGGCAGAGGAAATAAGAAAATTTTTAGTGCAGAATATCAGTAAGACCGGCGGACATCTGGCTTCTAATCTGGGTGCGGTAGAGCTTACCATGGCGCTGCATTTGTGTTTGGATTTTCCGAAGGATAAACTCGTATGGGATGTAGGACATCAAGCTTATACCCATAAACTATTAACCGGACGTAAGAGAGAATTCAGTACTTTGCGTACTTATGAAGGTTTAAGCGGTTTTCCTAAGAAAAAGGAAAGCAACTGTGATTCCTTTGATACCGGACATAGTTCGACTTCCATTTCCGCCGCCATGGGACTTGTGAAGGCCAGGGATATTAACAGAGAGAACTTCAGGGTAACTGCCGTTATCGGAGACGGCGCCTTGTCCGGCGGACTGGCTTTTGAAGCATTAAACAATGCTGCAAGACTGAATTCTAATCTTATGATTGTTTTGAACGACAATAACATGTCCATATCGGAAAATGTAGGCGGAATGGCCAACTATTTAGGACAGCTCCGAACGGATGTTAAATATAATAAATTTAAAGAATCCATAGAGAAAGCTCTGAGCAATATTCCGGGTATCGGCTCTGTGATTATGGATAAACTAAGGAAATCCAAGGACTCAATTAAACGGCTGGTTATTCCGGGAATGTTGTTTGAGGATATGGGTTTAACTTATATCGGACCCATTGACGGTCATGATATCAATCAGATGATCACAGCCTTTACCAGTGCGGCTAAGGTAAAAGAAGCGGTATTGGTTCATGTTGTTACAAAAAAAGGAAGAGGCTATAAACCGGCTGAGTTAAATCCCAGCTGGTACCATGGGGTAGACTCTTTTGATGTTAAAACCGGTAAAAATAACATAGAAAAAAAGGATGCCAGCTATACCGATGTTTTTTCCGATACCATACTTGATCTGGCGAAAGAGAATGAGAAATTGGTAGCCATTACCGCAGCTATGCCCAGCGGAACCGGTCTCAGTAAATTTATGAAGCAGTATCCAGACCGCTTTTTTGATGTAGGAATTGCAGAGGAGCATGCGGTTACCTATGCCGCAGGGTTAGCCTCCGGCGGAATGAAACCCTTTGTGGCCATATACTCAACTTTTTTGCAAAGAGCCTATGACCAAATTCTGCACGATGTCTGTATCAGCAATCTGCCGGTTGTATTTGCCGTTGACCGTGCCGGTCTGGTGGGTAGTGACGGGGAAACCCACCAGGGTATCTTTGATATATCTTATTTATCCCATATTCCGTCCATGACGCTTTTGGCGCCTAAAAATAAGCAGGAATTTAAGGAAATGCTTTGGTATGCAAATTCCTTTGACGGCCCCATCGCTATCCGCTACCCCAGAGGTAAAGCTTACGAAGGTCTTAATGAGCATAATGCTCCAATTGAATTTGGTAAAAGCGAGATTATAAGCCTACAAGAACAAACCGCTCCGGAACAAGATATTGCAGATACCCAGGCGGAGACTTTGGCTGACGGCCATGGAGATAACATAGTTATCCTCGCAGTAGGAAGTATGGTGGAAACAGGGTTCTCCATTGTTACGGAACTTGACAGAATGGGTAAAAGGGCAAAACTGGTTAATGTCAGATTTATTAAACCTATGGATGAAGAATTACTGCATGACCTTGCGAAAACTCACGGTACCTGGGTTACCATGGAGGAGAATGTCAAAACAGGCGGTTTTGGTGAAAGGGTAACCGGATTCTTAATGGAACATAATTACCGCCAGGTAAGAACCATTAATATATCCCTGCCGGACCAGTTTATCGAGCAGGGTGATGTTGCAATATTAAAAGAAAAACTGGGTCTTGATACACAGTCCATATTAAATAATATATTATCAAAAATATAATTAACATATCATTGTTAAAGCAGGGATTAAAATTGACTGCTTTCATAGCAATTTGGAGGTTTTAGTGAAGGAACGTTTGGATGTCATATTAGTGAAAAGAAACCTGATAGAATCCAGGGAGAAAGCCAAGGCAGTTATCATGGCAGGTAATGTATTTGTGGATGGCCAGCGTGAGGATAAAGCCGGAAGTTTGTTTTTGGATTCGGTTACGATTGAAGTCAGAGGAGTGCAATCCAAATATGTCAGCCGGGGCGGCTTTAAATTAGAAAAGGCCGTGGAGCAATACGGGGTTTCCCTGGAAGGCAGGATATGTATGGATGTGGGTTCCTCTACCGGAGGGTTTACAGATTGTATGCTTCAAAACGGTGCCAGTAAGGTTTATGCCGTGGACGTAGGTACCAATCAGCTGGCCTGGAAATTAAGGCAGGACGAAAGAGTCATCTCCATGGAAAAAACCAATATCAGATATCTGGAACCGGATCAGATTTCTGACAGCATTGAATTCATATCCATAGACGTAGCTTTTATCTCTCTGACTAAAGTATTGCAGCCGGTAAGAGAGCTGCTGAAAGATCAGGGGGAAGTTGTGTGCTTAATTAAACCCCAGTTTGAAGCCGGAAGAGAAAAAGTTGGCAAAAAGGGTGTTGTCCGTGAACCGGAAGTTCATATAGAGGTAATTGAAAAGATCGTATGCTATGCAGTAAGTCTTGGTTTTCGTATCCTTAACCTGGATTATTCGCCGATAAAAGGTCCTGAGGGAAATATTGAATATTTATTACATCTGAAAAAAAGCCAGGTGCCTGACAGACCTGCGGAGGAGGAGATTACTCTGAAAGAGTGCAGCCGTTACGCAGATAATGAAAATATGAGCAATATGTCCTATTACATTGACCGCATTGTCGAAGCTGCCCATAATACATTAAACTTGTAAAGAATATATGTTTATGATACAATAACAATGGACATTGTGTATATTTAATCAGGGCAATGTAATATATAGGAGTTTTCGATGGATAAATTCTGTGTAATAACAAATCGGGATAAAGATACAAATTTAGAAATAACGACTAAAATAGTAGACTACATGAAAATAAACCAAAAGGACTGCATACTGCTTGAGGGAAAGAATCCTGTAAATTGCCAGAACCGCTTTACCGATGCCAAGGCTATTCCGGAGGATACGGAGTGTGCCATTGTATTGGGGGGTGACGGCACAATTATACAGGCTGCCAATGATCTATACAGCAAAGGCATTCCTATACTGGGGATCAATCTTGGAACCCTGGGGTTTTTAGCTGAAACGGAAAAGCATAATATATATGAAGCAATGGATGCTTTATTTCAGGACCGTTGGAGGCTGGAAAACAGACTGATGCTGCAGGGATATATTTTAAGCAGAGGCAGAGAAGTGCACAGCGGTATCGTCCTGAATGATATTGTTATCACCAGAAGCGGTTTTTCCCGTATTATTAGTGTCAGTGTATATGTGAATGATGAACTGGTAGACAGATACCGGGGTGATGGGGTAATTATCTCTACACCTACAGGATCAACGGGCTATAATTTATCTTCAGGCGGACCGGTGGTAAAGCCGGATGCCAGAGTTATGATTATAACACCCATATGCCCTCACACCTTAAATTCCAGAAGCATTGTAGTATCTTCGGAAGATACGATTAAGATCAAGATTGATGAGAGTAAAAAAACCCAGGAGGAAGAAGCCATTGCAACCTTTGACGGTAGAATGGCAATTCTGCTTCAGGCGGAGGATGTTATTAACATTAGTAAAGCGAAAGAAGAAGCAAAGTTAGTAAAGATAAATCATACCAGTTTTTTTGATATACTAAGAACAAAAATCGGACAAGGTGGGGAAGAAGTATGAAAGTAGGAAGACAAAGCAAAATTATTGAACTTATCAATAAGAACGATATTGAAACACAGGAAGAATTAGCGGATCTTTTAACTAAGGCCGGATATAATGTAACCCAGGCTACTATCTCCAGAGATATAAGAGAATTAAAATTAACAAAGATATCGGTAGATGACGGAAAACAAAAGTATATTGTTTTAAATAATACGGAAACCGGCTTAAGTGAAAAATTTGTTCGTGTGTTAAAAGATGGATTTGTTTCTATGGATATGGCTCAGAATATTATTATTGTTAAGACAGTATCCGGTATGGCCATGGCGGTTGCGGCTGCCTTAGATGCCCTTCATATACAGGGAATCATGGGCTGTGTAGCTGGTGATGATACGGTTATGTGCGTAATTAAGACCACGGAAGAAACCGTTATTGTTATGGAAAAACTGAACAAATTAATCAATTCAAAAAGCTTGTAAACAAAAGCTCACAGTGGTACAATGATATATTGTGTGGAGCGGCTGCAAAAGCTGATTCATTTTTATTTTATTTTAAAGGAGATTATATATGTCGGGACATTCCAAATTTGCCAATATTAAACATAAAAAAGAAAGAAATGATGCTTCAAAAGGTAAAATCTTTACGAAATTAGGAAGAGAAATAGCGGTGGCGGTAAAAGAAGGTGGACCGGATCCTAATAGTAACAGTCGTTTAAAGGATATTATTGCAAAAGCAAAATCCAATAACATGCCAAATGATACCATTGACAGAAGCATTAAAAAAGCAGCCGGAGATGCCAATGCCGTAAATTATGAATTTGTATCCTACGAAGGCTATGGCCCCAATGGTATTGCTATCATCGTAGATGCGTTAACAGATAATAAAAACAGAACCGCTTCCAATGTCAGAAATGCATTTACCAAAGGTAACGGCAATGTAGGTACACCGGGCTGCGTATCCTTTATGTTTGATAAAAAAGGCCAGATCATAATCGATAAAGAAGAATGTGATATAGAGGCAGACGAACTGATGATGACCGCACTGGATGCCGGAGCAGAAGACTTTGCCGAAGAAGAAGACAGTTTTGAAATCCTGACGGATCCGGACTCTTTCAGCGAAGTACGTGAAGCCCTGGAAAAAGCAGGTATTCCTATGGCAAAAGCAGACGTTACCATGATCCCTCAGACCTGGGTTGAATTAACCAGCGATCAGGATATTAAGATGATGAACCGTACCCTGGATTTACTGGACGAGGATGATGATGTGCAGGAAGTATATCATAATTGGGATGAGTAATAAAGTTGCTGTGGATATAGTTATTCAAGGATACAGAGATTTTAAAGTGATTTTAACAGAGATTTAGGCAGAAAATATCGTTCAGGTATGATATACTGTCACACTTATTATATTAAAAAATAGGTATACTGAACCCCTGTATATCATCGTTAGGACTACTACGACATACGGTAATCTAATGATAATACTACAGGAGGTTTTTTTATTATAGATTTGGAAGAAATATTAAAAGAGTTTTTGTATTTTTTCAGTTTGAAGGTAGAGGTTAAGAGGAAGCGTAATGGAATTGGTAACAGCTAGTCCGCTATTAAAAGTAAACTAAAGAAAATTATAGATTATGAAACAATAAAAGCAGATAGCTGTCACATGAAATGGATTTAATTATCTACTTCTTTTTGAATAATTTTACTATAGAAATTACAACGTGAATGCCAAACAACACACAAAGACAAATAAGTATTTGGTTTGTATGCTGTAATTCTTCAATTAAATAGTTTATAGAACCTGATGTAAGTATATCGCTATTCATTTTTATATACCACCTATTTATTTGCAATTTACATTTTAATAATATACCATTTGGATTAAAATGTAAAGGTGAGTATGTTACCATGTCTCATACATATTCTTTATAACTAATCATATAATTACGGCATGATTAAATTTTAGGGTGGGAGTTAACAACTTGATACTTAAAATGGGATTTGTTACAATCAATAATTGGCATAATTGAGGTGGGAATTGCTAATTGTCTCACCTCTTTCTTGATATAAAACATCTATTAAGTGATTACAGTTCAAAGACTGTAGTCTCTTTTTTATTTCTGTAATTCTGCTGTATATAATTATAACATACTATTCCTTATAATGAATATTTTCAAATTTATATTCCTTAAACACGCTTGCTGATAGATATAATAAAATGTATCGTTAATATTAAGAGTACAGGAGGAAGTTACATAAAATGAATGACGTTTCTAAAATTATAGGGGATAGAATACGAATAATCAGAAATAGTAAAGGTCTTAGCATAGAAGAATTAGCCCATAGAGCAGATATCAGTAATACACATTTAGGGGCTGTAGAGCGTGGAGACAGAAGCCCTACAGTAGAAATGTTGGGAAAAATAGTTATTGCTCTTGATACCTCATTTGAAGAGCTATTCAGTGATTTACCTATACCAAATAGTGAAAATGATACTGTATTAACTCTTTTGATTAATAGGCTAAATACCTTGAATGTCAGTGAACAGAAAGTTATACTTGATATAATAGAAAATCTGTTCAAATTAGTGAAAAGTCCATCATAAAATAAAGGAAGTTTTCAGCTACCACTGTTAGCTTCCTTTTTATTTATTGTGGTTTAATGTACCGTATAAGGAATGATAATGTAAAAAAGATAATTATTAGGAATGGAATTTATTGACTGTCATTTAAAAATATGCTATTGTATATTAAAGGGTTACATAGTTTTAAGTCAAAGTGTATTTCTATATACTCCCCTCGTATTATGATTTACCGAAATATTAAAGCTATGTAACCCTTTGTTTCTATCCCCATTATACTGATAAGTACCGTGAGTAATGAGAAGAAAGACTGTGACTGTTCGGAGGTTACGCAGTCTTTTTTCTTTTTTTATTATAAATTACGCAATCCACTACAGTTTCTTTAATGGGAAAGATTACAGGAAAATAAAGGGTTATAGCTGTTCCGCTACAGTTTTTTAAATGAAACAATAACTTATATACTGTTTATAATATATCTTTATATTTACTGTTCCATTACAGTTTCTTAAGTGGTAAATATATTGTTATAAATATAGAAGTAACTATTGTGGACTGTTATATAAAACTGGGGAGTATTGCTGTTAATATCTTGTATCTGATAGTACAAATATCCCTCAGTATATCATAACTGACAGATATGCTGGAGGGATATTTTTTATGTATTTAGAGGAAGTTTTAAAAGAGTTTAATGAAAACAGTATTTAATTAGTAAATATATAAGAAAATTACAAAATTGTAAATCGAGAAAAACAGATATGATAAGGAAAAACAACTGTAAATAATATTGATTTTATGACATAATAAAAAAAGAATATTTATTATTATGTGTGTTTATAAGGAAGGAGAATGACAATGACGGAAAGAGAAAAAATGTTCATAGGCAAAGTGTATGACCCCTTTTGTGAAGGAATGCCTGAGGAAAGAACTCGTGCACACGTTCTTTGCAAAGCTTACAACGATACCACGGAAGTAGACGAAGAAAAAAGAGAGGAAATTCTGAAAGAATTGATGCCAAATCGTGGGAAAAATGTGTACTTGCAAGGTCCTATCTATTTCGACTTCGGAAAACATATTTTTATGGGTGAAGGCAGTTATGCCAATTTCAATTTTACCGTTTTGGACGAAGGGAAAGTGACCATAGGTAAAAATGTTTTTATCGGTCCCAATGTGTCCATCTTGACTCCCATTCATCCTTTGCGTTTTCAAGAACGCAATGCGTTTTTTAATGAAACTACAGGCAATCTGACTAATTTAGAAAGGGCAGGTTCTGTCACCATTGGGGATAACTGTTGGCTTGGTGGCTGTGTGACCATTTGTCCTAATGTAAGCATAGGGGAAGGGTGTGTTATCGGTGCAGGTTCCGTTGTCACAAGGGATATTCCTCCACACACCTTGGCTGTTGGCAACCCCTGCCGTGTTCTTCGTCCTATAACAGAAGAAGACAGCTTTACCCTGCACCCCGAATACTATGAAGAATAAATTCTTTAATTTCATAAAAATATATAGTATAATAATGGAAAAGTATTTTTGGGAGGGGACATGTTATGAAATTGGCAGAAGCCTTAAACTTACGAGCAGATTTGCAGAAGAGAATAGCGCAACTCAGGGAAAGACTACAGAGTAATGCCAAAGTACAAGAAGGGGACCAGCCTTCTGAAAATCCATATGACCTACTAAAGGAATTGGATGAGGACATCCTGCAATTAGAGGATTTGATTAAACGAATTAATTTAACCAATTGTATGACCAATGTTGATAATATTTCCATAGTTGATTTGATTGCAAAGAAAGATACATTAACTTTAAGAAATTCAATTTTAAGAGACTTGTTGAAAGAAGCAAGTACTAAGGTTGAACGATATTCAAATAAAGAAATTAAAATTTTAAGTACGGTAAAAGTATCTGAGTTGCAAAAAGAAGTAGACAAATATGCAAAGGAACTTCGAGATTTGGATACCAAACTACAAGGTCTTAATTGGACAACAGATTTAATGTAATTATAGTGAGTAATTTTGTCAGGGTGAACATCATCTCTTCAGTTGAGAATGAGCTGAACTCTTGAGCAGAACGGGGTATAATGCATAAGCAATGTAATACCTTGTATTGTTACATGAGTACCATGTATTCGTAATTGTTACTACCAGATGTTAACTGCAAAATGAGGGTGGGTAAGGGGATTTTAAGGAGAGTTTACAATGTCAATTAAGCAAAGTAAAGATGGAAGAGATGATAGTTTTAGTATAAGTAGTAAAAGTGCTTCTGCTATCGGTATAATAGGAGGTTCATTTAGTGCTAAAAAAAATCCTATACTGGAAGAAAAGTATCATAAATGGATAGAAGAATTTGCTAATACTATGAAACCCTGCGTACATACCATTGAAGAAACGGAGCAGTATTTCTTGCAGCAGTGCGAGGCTGTTCCTTTGGATAAAGATGACAATCGAATGAAAAGCTACCAGTATTCGGTAGTAATGAATTATAAGCTTAGAAATAGGCTAACGGAGTTTTCTCTGGATATGAATGATGGGAAATTTGAAATTGATAAAGAGCTATGTGATAAGCGTAGGGAAATAATGAATGCTATGCCGGGACATTATGGTATAAAAACTACTGGATATTATTTGCCGAAGACAGAACGTAATTTATACTTGTATGAAGAATTTATTAATGAAATTAAGAGAATAACAAAACAAAATGATGATATTAATATGCATACGTTTTGTATGGATACTTGTTTTTTCTTTGAGAAAACCACCAAGGATATCCAATGTAATAATGGTGGACGAGGCCTGATTAATAAATTAGTTGTTTACCGGGGAGTGAGTGAAGAGGATATAAAGCTAAGAAATGCTCGTTTTCAAGGATATCTTTCATCCATGCGAGAATTGGGAAATATCCCGGGTTTTCGTTGACTGTTGATTTGGAATAGGTTTATCTTTTATATAATGTAATTTTGTTTAATATGAATATGAATTACCGTATTTAAGGAGATTGAGTTATGAACGTTAATATTAGAAATGTAACTATAAAGGATTTAGGTCCAGTCACAAAAGTTGAAGCAAGTTGTTTTCCAAAAGCAGAGGCGGCAACAAACGACTCGTTAAAAAAACGAATCAAAACATTTCCGGAGTGTTTTTATATAGCAGAGGTTGAGGGTGAGATTATCGGTTTTATTAATGGCTGCAGAATTAACGGTACTACTATCTATGATGATTTGTTTATAGATACAAGCTTACATATAGCAGATGGAGCTTACCAAACTATTTTTGGACTTGACGTAATCGAAGAGTACCGTAAACAGGGGATTGCCGGAAAGTTATTAGGTCAAATGATAACTGCAGCTAAAAAGGATGGCTGCAAAGGAGTTATACTGACCTGTAAAGAAAAGCTGATTAAGTACTACACTAAGTTTGGATTCATTAATAGAGGCATATCTGAATCAGAACATGGCGGTGCCACATGGTATGATATGATTTTAGAATTTTAAATAGGAGAAGATAATGATAAACATGGTTGATTACTTATTTAATAAAATTAAACCAATCATTCAAGGATGGGATGAACAGGGTATATATGCAATTTCTTTTTTTGTCCAAACAAATGAAGCTACAGGTAATATTCCTTCTTTTGCAATAAGTTATAACACAGAAGAAGATTGTGGTTTTTGTCCACCAATGAGTGAAGAAAGATGGAATTATGCGTTTTGGAGACAAAACGAGAATCTGATAATCGGAAACGTTGAAACTACAGAATTACTATTAAATTGGTTTAAGCAAAATAATATTGAAAATATTGGACAAGAAGATAGAGAACGAATGTATGATGTTAACTATAATTACGTAGGAAATGGCCCCAATGGCAAATATGAATTTATTCAGGCTGTTACCGAGGTAGCCAAAAGACTTCATAATGAAGAAGTGCTCTTAAATTCTTTTGGCACGGAAATACCTATAATCATACACGATTTAGAATATGCCTGGTATGAATTAGAAGCAACAAGGAATGCAAATCCCCCTGGTCTGGCTGATATGTTCTTGAAAACAATTGGTTCTTGATTGGAACAAATCCTTATAGTGTGAATTATAAAGTGCTAATTCACACCCTGATTTGAGGCAGTAAAAAATCTATCTGCTTACCTGTGTTCGATGCAATGGGAGCTGGTATGAATACTAACAATAAGGAGGGAGAATAGAATGGTTTATTTAAAAAGTTTCATATTCCCAAGTGCCGACAGGGAATTTGATTTTATATTACGTATCCAAAGAACTTGCTATGACACGATTTATCCTTTTAAGATATTATCCGGTCATGACCTTGACAGACTTGACTTTGAGCCGGTTACCATATTATATGGAGGTAATGGTTCAGGAAAATCAACAGCGCTTAATGTTATTGCGGAAAAGACCGGTCTTAACCGGGATTCCGTCTATAATAAGTCTAATTTCTTTCCTGACTATGTCAAATTGTGTGAGATGCATACGGATGAAGAGATTCCGTTGCATAGTCGAATCATTACCAGCGATGATGTTTTTGACTATATGTTGAACATTCGGAATCTGAATGATGGAATTGATATAAAGCGAGAAAAGATCTTTGATGAATACTTAGATGCAAAATACTCTCAATTTCAGATGAAATCATTCGCTGACTATGAACAGCTTAAAAAAGTTAATAATGCCAGACGCAAAACCCAGTCCCGTTTTGTTCGAGGGGAACTGATGGACAACGTTCGTGAATATTCCAATGGTGAAAGTGCATTTTACTATTTTACTGAAAAAATAGGCGAAGGTGGTCTTTACCTACTGGACGAGCCGGAAAACAGCCTTTCCCCAAAACGTCAGATGGAATTAATGAATTTCCTTGAGGAATCGGCACGATTTTTTGGATGTCAGTTTATTATTTCAACACATTCACCGTTTTTACTTGCAATGCGTGGGGCAAAAATTTATAATCTGGATGAAAATCCTGTATCCATTGAGCGGTGGACAAATTTAGAAAATGTACGCACCTACTATGATTTCTTCAAAACCCATGAAGATGATTTTCGGGGTTAATTTGGCACGTGTTCAGTTATATCCCGATATTTTTGTATGAGTTCGAGGATATTTCATTCCAATTGCTTTGCTTTGATGTATGAAGAAGCTGAAATAATAATTCTAATTGTCATTCATATTTGGAATTTATATTCCTCACTTTGGTAAGGGATTATAAGCATACTTGCATCACGATAAATCTGACCCTTAATACTTTGTAAATATGAATAGGTTGAGTTACCCCAACTATGTTTTTCTGGTGAATCAGGTGTTAGCTTATAACTATCTAACATTTCCATTTCTAACACTGGGGTAGCTGCAGCAATTAGATTTTCCACATTTTCCTTAAATATATTTAAGTTTTTTTTATCTTCATTATAAATACACTTATTGTTTATTATATTAATTACTTTATAATATTCTTCTTCCCAAACTGCTTCATATTCTTCGGATGAATCTCTAACTTCACCTTCTGTTTTACTTTTTAATTTTGCACTAAAATAATGATCGATAGGATTATCCATAAAATGGGAATAAGTAAAATTCAGATTTTTATCTATTTCTATAGTATTTGTATTTGATATATTTATATTTTTATTTTGGCTTACATTAGTATCTAAATCAGTTAAAATACTAGCATCTTTATTATGATTTATATTAATTAAAACAAAAAATTGAATTACTATAATAAGTGTTAGTATTGAAATGATAATATTCTTTTTCATCTTAACCTCTATTCTTGCACACGCTCTTTGTGTATATCAAGTTTGTTGTGCGCAAGCACAAACTTGCGGTTGAAAAATTTATTTTTCAACCTAACTCCCATCTGTGCGCACTGGCGCACATACAAATCAGGATGTTGAAAAACTGCTTTGTTTTTTCTACCTAATTACCTCATGTAATTGGATTTATTATAAGTTTAATTTCATTAAATTATCTGTCTGTACATCCTCGCCTAATTTGAATATATGTGTATCAAATTTATCAAATCCCTGTTTTTCATAAAATTTTATTGCACTATGATTATTTTCCCATACCCCTAACCATAGATATTTTAAATTGTTATATTTCGCAATTTCAATTGCTTTTTGTATCAGCCTTTTCCCGATTTGCTTCCCCTTATATTCCTCTAAAACATAAATTCTTTGAACTTCTAAGGAATTAGCATGTCCTGCTTCTGTTTGGGCCGTATCAAAATTGACTTTCATGTATGCAGCTGTATTTTTACCCTCTTCTGCAACTAAAAATATTGAACCATCGTTATTTATCTCGCGCTCGATTTGCTTATATGAAAAGTTCTCTTTCAGATAATTCTCCATATCCTCTTTTGTGTTTAGATCGGAAAAGGTTTCAGAAAATGTCTGTTCACTTATAAATTTGATTTTTTCTATGTCTCTTAAACTGCATTCTTTAATCTGTAAAGTCTCCATATATTTTGCCTCCATTTATAATTTGATTAATGAGCCATATTTATTATCGAGATATCTCATGATAGTATACCTTAATCACTTTATAATTTCAATGTTTAAGCTATTAGCTTCTTTTGAAAAGCTGACAAAACAAAATTCTGTCAAACAGGAACAAAGCCACTTTTGCTGCTATGATATTGATACCAAATCAAAAGGAGGTATATCAATGCAAACAGGAAAAGGCTATCGGCAGTTTGGGAAGTTTTGGCGGATTCAAGTATTTTGATACCTGGTTTGAGGGAATGAAAATCCGGTGTATGTTTTATGGTGATTGTCAGGGGGATGAAACCGATGAATTATTATTTTTCCATGCAGAACCGGTAGAGATTGATGGACAGATAATTTATGTACAGACATTGAAGTTTTATTATGAAAATGCAAAGCCGGATAATATATACTATAAATTAGTAGAAGATTGGCTGAGACAAAGGCAATAGGTAGCAATCATTAAACTATTTTTTGCTTATTAATCCTAAAGGGAAACTGTCCGATAGCTGCTGACGATTTCCCTTAAATCATATAATACAGTACTATAAGGCTATTAGATTATACTAAAAAATTTTACAAAGATTTATTACAAAGGTTTATTACAAAAACTTATTACAAAAGTCTATTACAAAAACTTATTAGTTTATTACAAAGTTTTATTACAAAGATTATTTTACAAAGATTTGTTATAAAAATTTATTGTGTAAGTTTATTATAAAGCAGATTAGATGGATTGAAACATATGTTCTTATGTGCTAGAATATATAATTATTATGAGAAATCTGGTGATGAACATGGATGAAAAAAGTTCATATGAAATAAACTGTCCGGTTTGCGGGTTACTTTCCAAATATGATATTGAGATATATAACAGAAAATTACGAAAACAAAACTTCAAGCATTCGCCGATTGTTCCGTCGTGCAGGATATGTAAATCAGAAATATCGATTACAAACAGTTTAACCGATGTACAAGTTATTATTATTAATGGCACCTGCGGCAGCGGAAAATCATCGATTGCTGAGTGGATGGAAGACAATAATAATTATAAAGCGATTGACGGAGACTGCGTTATGCAGGTGGTGAAGCATAAGTTAAATTCGGCCAAAGCAGACTATAATTTTGATGAAGTACTTTCAGAAATAATATATGAGATTAAAATTTTAAGCTTATATTCCCGGAATATTGTTTTATCACATATCATATTACCAGAGGACATAAACAGGTATATCAATTTATTTGAAAGTAAAAAGCTCAGATATAAATTTATATTATTGAAGCCTGCTTTTGATACAGCCTTAAGCAGATGTCAAACGAGAACCTGCCATAAACATATAACACCGGAATACTGGGTCAGGTACTTTTACGATAAGCTAAATTTTTCTGAGGAGATGCCTGTTATAGATAATACAGATTTGACCATCCAAGAGACGGTAAATAAAATACTGGATATCGTTGATTAAATTCGGATGACATGGTATTCTTTCTAATACAATTCTACTGAGAATAGGTCACTGTTTTTTAACAGAACGCTAATAGATAAAGCCGCTAATTTATTTATTATTATTGAATGGTATCCATCATAGATTATAGTACCCGAAGATGAAACAACATAATAAGCAATCAAATAACACTACAATCTGCAACTAATATCAAGTTTATTATAGGATATATTGGTATAATAAATGAGCAAGGAGTGATTCAAATTGTCATTGAAAACAATCGAAAACATGATTGACTGGGTAGAAAATAACTTAAAGGCAGAACCGTCACTTAAGAAAATGTCCGATTATGTCGGTTATTCTTCCTTTTATTGTTCGGCAAAATTCCATGAAACAGTGGGAATGTCTTTTAAGGAATATGTAATCAGACGTAAGCTGACCCTGGCAGCGGCCGATTTAAGAGAAACCAAATTAAAAATTATTGATATTGCGGTAAAGTATGGATTCTCTTCAAATGAAGCATTTACCAGAGCCTTCTGCAAATACTTTGGCTATACCCCGAGTCAGTTCCGCAAAAATATGCCGCAGTTTTCTACCTGTGATAAATTTGATACGATTTCTATTGCTCCTTAATAAACAGGTTTGGAGTATTATATGTATAAAAAATTAGACAGAAATGATTTGTGCTGGTGTGGGAGCGGTAAGAAATACAAGACCTGCCATAATAATTTAGATGAGAAAATCGACCGGTATAGAAAGAGCGGTTTTATAGTGCCGGGCAGAAAACTGATTAAAACGCCTGCTCAAATAGAGGGAATAAGAGAAAGCGGTAAAGTCAATATTAAAATATTAGACCATGTTGCAGCTTTCATACAGGCAGGGATGAGTACGGAGGATATTGATAAACTGGTATCCGATAAAACAAGAGAGCTTGGAGGAATTCCGGCACCCTTGGGATTTGAAGGTTATCCCAAAAGTGTTTGTACTTCCATCAATGATGAAGTATGCCATGGAATACCATCAGATAAAATTATTTTAAAGGACGGAGACATTGTTAATGTAGATGTATCAACCGTTGTAAACGGTTTTTATTCCGATTCTTCAAGGATGTTCTGCATCGGCAGTGTAAGCGGGGAAAGAAAGAAACTGGTTGAAACCGCAAGAATGACTATTGATAAAGGGTTGGAAAAAGCAAAAGCATGGAACTTTCTGGGTGATATCGGACAGGAGATTCACGATTATGCAAGGGCTAATGGGTATACAATAGTCCGTGAGATTGGCGGCCACGGCGTAGGAAATGAATTTCATGAAGAGCCGTTTGTAAGCTATGTATCCAGGAAAGGGACGGAAATGTTGTTAGTTCCCGGTATGGTTTTTACCATTGAACCTATGGTAAATGCGGGAAAAGCTGATGTGGTTCTGAATCAGGATAATGGATGGACGGTAAATACAAGGGACGGCAAAGATTCAGCACAATGGGAAGTAACCGTATTAATCACTGAAGACGGATATGAAGTACTTGCTTATTAACAATTGAGTCATTCGTAAGAGAAAGTAATTTGGTATAAATAATATAGATAAAAAAGTTACACAATAATTAAAGGAAAAATGCAGGCTGTAATTATTGATTGCTCCCACCTAAGTGACAAGTTAACAATCGTACTTGTTTACCAGTATAGGGTGTAGGTCATATCTATTTCAGCCTGTTTATTTTTTGCGATTTAAAAGCTTACTGCCTGTCGTGATTATTGGTTAATAAGGTGTATGGATAGAAGGATGGATAAAGAGATGGATAAAGGGAGGGCTAAAGAATACATAAGCTAATCTGTTTATAAAATAAAAAAGGTTAAGCCAACTGCAAACAGCTGGCTTAGAGAGGGGATTTTATGAAATTATCTATGTTAATTTTACTTGTTGTTAGTCGAAGCCAGTAGCCACTTCAGCAGCCGTGGCTTCTTTTATTAATTCTCTATATCATGAATCTATTATATAAGATAAATATGTAGCAGATATGAACGATTCGTGAAAGATATGTGAAAAGTATAAAATAAACTTAAAGAATAGATTTTTTTATACGAATATACCAAAAGTAGGTGCTTATGCTTCTATCATACATTCGTTCATCTCTAATACAGTAAAAATTTTTGTTGAGAATTTTTTATATGTTCATAATTTATTCACAACTCCCGGTAATACTAAACGGGAAAGTTAGTGTTCTTGTTGTATTTATGGAAAGTGAGGAAGCAGGATGGATAAAGGGAAAATATGTGGTCTCGTAATTGCAGGTATGATAGGATTCCTGGGTATAAGTCCAGTTACCACCTTTGCAGCTGAGCTAAATAAGGAGTCAGTAACACAGGCAGAAAATCCGTTATATGAAGAAACACAAGCTGCCGTAAAAGAGAAGATGAAAAAAGCTTCGGATAAATGGAATACTCTTAATGATAAACAAAAGGAAGAAGTCTATTTGTTGTTAAAACAGGAGCTGGATGCACAAAGCCAGATAATGGATAAGTTAGCAGAGCTTGGAATCCTGGAAAAAGAGGATGCCGTAAAAATGAAAGCACTTCTGCAAGATCGATATAATAAGTTAAAAGAGAGCGGAGAATTCCCCTTTTCAGGGCAGAGGGGCAGTCATAAAAGAAGTAAATAACATCTTAAGCTAGGTTACCGATTAACAATAACAGGAGCACTAATTTTCATTTTTAGTAATTCATTCACTTTTCGGTACGGATTACTTATAGGTAATTCAATTCATTTTCGATACTGAATACTTATAGGTGATTCAACTATTATCAGTGCTGGATACTTATAGACATTTCATCCAGTTTCAGGTAAGATTATAAGTTATAGGTAAAATATGCTAGTAATGGCAGAGCATCCGTTACTTGCCTTAAGAGTAATAATATGTTAAACTTATCAATAATAAGAAAAATGTAATAAAATAGGGAAAAAGGGGTGAAAACACTTATTACATAAATGAATTAAATAAGGTATTTATATAATAGTAAAATTTAGTAGCGCAAATTGCTAACAAAAACAAGCAGTTAAATTAATCAAACTAACACATAAATGACAAAATATTGGATTAATGTGTAAATGCTGATAAAAAGTTCAATATTTGGAACTTTTTAACTAAAGAATGTGATACTGTGTATTACAAAGTGATTGGAGCATTATCTGACAGGGAGGTTACACATGATATTTAAGAAACGAAGATACCTATGGATCGGCTTATTTGCCGCATTGCTTACGTTTACTGGGTTATGGAAGTTTTACCAGGTATATGCCGCCGCAGGCGATTATAACTTTTTTTATGAAGGCGAGATGGATGCGGCTGGAAATATTGAATTAAAAACGGATGAAGACCAATTGATTGTACAAAGTAAAGCCGGTCTGGAAGATCCTGATAAAATCAGATGGGAAACTTCAGATACTCAGGTTGTAGAATTAGTGGAGAATCCCAACGAGAAGATGATCGTAAAGCTGAAACGGAAAGGCCCGGGTTACTCTAAAATAACTGCCATAATAGAAGAAGACGGTCGTACCTATACACTAACCTGTATGGTAAAAGTTGACTTTAAAGTAGACAAAAAAAATCTGCCCTTTAAACCACTTTTTACCACAGACTCCACAAACAGCGATGAAAATAATGTAATGGTATTAGGCCAGGCGAAAGGTTATGTACAAGACACAGTTATTTTAAAATATGCGGATGAAGATTTGGTTACCAGCACCATGGTATGGGAATCAAAAGACTCCTCTGTTGTAAGTATTGATGCTGTTACCGGAAAAATTACCGTTGAAGGGGCCGGAGAGACAGAAATTGAGGTTAGAACTAATACGACATTAAAAGAACAGCCCATCCGGAAAACTTTTAAAGTAATTGTTGAACCGAAAGCAAAGAATCCGAAGGATGCGGATACTACTCATCCTTTCCGTGACAAATTTGCCATTGAAGAAAAAACTTTTGCCCAGAGGCTGGTATTTGAAACCAATGCTGCAAATGCATCAAAATTAGACTGGGTAGTATATGATAAGGATTTTAAAATCGCTCCGGAAGGCAGGGTAACATACAGTACGGACGGAAGTTCTTTCATCGTCAGCGGCGCCAAGTACGGAAAATATTATATACGGGGATATATTAAAAATGATTATAAACCGAATCCCCTGACTGCAACCGCAACCGTAGGCTTTATAGAGATAGAATTAAATGTACTTCTGAATATAGATAATACCGGTGCTGCAGATGAAGTTGTCATGAATGTAGGTGACACCTATAGTGTTCCCGAAAATTCCAACATACCTTCGGCAGGAATTCTGGGCTATTCAAGTGATTCACCTTTAATAGCTGATGTAGAGAATAATGATGGTGTTATAGAGGCTAAGAGCGTTGGTACTGCTAAAATTAAATTATCAGTCTACGGATCGAATCCACTTGAGGAATATTACATAAACGTTAAAGTAATTGACGGAATAGCATTAAACTACAGTTCTGTTAAGATCTATACAGCTGGAACTGTTAAATTGAAAGAGTTTGTTACGAATAATTCCGTACCGGTAGTCTGGTCTACGGATAATGCCGGTGTAGCAACGGTAGAGAATGGCCTGGTAACCGGTATCAGCCAGGGAACAGCCAGGATTACGGTATCACAAACCATTAATGGTGTAATCAAGTCGGCAACCTGTATAGTATATGTTGAACCATCTGTTACAAAGATTACTTTAGATCCTGCCGAGGTATCTTTAAATAAGCAGGAAAAAGCAACAGTGACAGCCACCATTGAACCAAATACTTTAAATAATGTATCTTTAAAATGGATGTCATCCAATGAAAAAATAGTAAAGATTGAAAAGGCTTATGATCTTTCAGCTACAATTCAGGGGCTTGCAGCGGGAACTGCCGTAATAACCGCCGTTAATCAGGAGAATGTTGTAGTTGGTTATTGTCAGGTAACAGTAAAAGAGAGGGTGTCAAAGGTAACTTTATCCGATTCAGCGGTAACCTTATCTTTAGCAAAAAAGACCTATCAGTTAAGTGCATATGTTACCCCTGATACCGCTACCAATAAAAAAATCAACTGGACTTCAACCAATACAAAAGTTGCAACAGTTGACAGTAACGGTTTAGTTACTTTAATTACAGGTGGTACAACCTCCATTATTGCTGCATCCGATGATAATCCGGCAGCAACGGCAATGTGTAGTATAACGGTAGAAACACCGGCTTCTTCACTTATCCTGGATGAAAAAACAAAAGAAATGAATGTCGGTGAGACTTACCGGCTGGGCTACGTGATTACACCAACCAACGCTGCGAATAAGGAAGTATCCTGGAGCTCCTCCAACACTGCAGTAGCCAGTGTAGATGCAACTGGTTTAATAAAAGCGGTTGCGGCAGGACAGGCTATTATCACAGTTAAGACAGCAGACGGAACACTTACGGCCTCCTGTACCATTACGGTTAAACAAAAAGCCACCGGCATTACCTTGGATGCAACTGATCTGGAATTATATGTAAACCAGTCTTATGAACTGAAAGCAACCGTAACACCGGCTTCCAGCACAGATTATAAGCTTACCTGGGAGTCCTCCAATTCAACGGTAGCCACAGTAGATGATAAAGGTAAAGTTACTGCTATTTCTGCAGGAAGAACAACGATTACGGTAAAAACTTCAACAGGGCAAGTCGCTTATTGTTATATTACCGTAAAACAGCAGGCAACCGGGCTACAGTTAAATTATAAAGAAAAGACTATCGTTATTGGTGAAGCATTTACAATAAAAGCAACCGTAGTACCAAGTTCCGCAGCCAATGAAGTTAGTGTGAACTGGTCCAGCTCCAAGACTTCCGTGGCAACAGTATCAGCTAACGGTGAAGTAAAAGGTATAAAAGGCGGCACTGCTATCATAACCTGTAAAACAGATGATGGTAAATTTACGGAATTCTGCGTAGTTACCGTGGTTGAGCGAGTAACAAGCCTTACTCTAAACAAGTCAAATGTACCGGTTGGTCTTAAAAAGACCTATACTTTAAAAGCAACAGTTAAAACAAATGCCGCTACGGACCCTTCCATTAAATGGACCTCCAGTAACACCAGAATTGCATCGGTTGACGCAAGCGGTAAAGTAACCGGCAAAGCAATCGGCACTGTCACAATTACTGCTACAGCTCAGGATGGCAGTGGTGAAAAAGATACTTGTACGGTTAGAGTTGTAAGACAAGCTACTTCTCTGGCTTTAAATAAAACGTCGGTAACTACGGTTGAAGGCAGAACCTTTAAATTAACTGCAAACATCAAACCAAGTAATGCAACTTATAAGACAGTGGATTGGTCTTCCAGCGACGAAAAAATAGCAATCGTTGATTCTAACGGACAGGTAACAGCATTAACGGAAGGAAATGTTACGATTAAGGCAGAGTCTAAGGATAACAGCGGAAAGACTGCCACCTGCTTCGTTATCGTACAACCAAGGACTCCGGCTAACAGTGTGACTATTATAAATCAGAATCTTACTATGGTTGTTGGAGAAACCGCAACAATCCAGAAAGCAATTAATCCTTCTGCCTCTACAGACCGTGTCACCTGGCAGAGTGATAATAAGACGGTTGCTTCTGTGGATGCCTCCAATGGTAAGGTTACTGCAAGAACACCCGGTATTGCAAGTGTAACAGTTATGACAGAATCCGGTAAAACAGCTACCACAAAGATAACGGTTGTTGGTTTAAATACTACAAACCTTGTATTGGAACAATACAGTACTTACCGCTTGTCCGTTATCGGTATGACCAGCGGTGTTACCTGGGATGTAGACGATAATGATATTGCTGTGGTAAGTAATGGGCTTGTAAGCTCCAGAAGACTTGGAACGACGACCATAACCGCAACGGTCAACGGAAGGCGATTGACCTGCAGATTACAGGTTGTTAAAATCAAATAGTAAGTTCTGATATCAGAGGTTAGTTATTTAACAATAAACTTTTATAACTCCATGAATTTTTCATTAAGAACGCATCGGACGGCATATGCCGGCTGATGTTACCGAAATGAAAGAGTCATGGAGTTTTTGTTATTGTACAATGGTTTTCTTTCACTTTGCGGCAGAGCAGAGAGGTATAAGAGGAGTGAATACAACGATTTGTAAATTAAACATACTTTTTATAATATGGAAAAATATAGTATAAAAGATGTTTTTTTTACTAATTTTTCTTACTTATTATGGAGTCTATAAAAACAGTATAAAGCCCTGTTTATAAGGATTTCATAACAAAATAATATAAAATACGACATATTAAAACAATTATTGACAAAGAAAATTTTAGCAGTTATAATGAACCTGAATAAGCTATCTAAGCGTTCAATATACTTGATGGCAAATTATGTAGGGCAATTATTACACAGAAAGAACGGTTAATTATAACTGATAAACGCCCGTAGTATTTCGTTAAGACTCAGATTATATTAACTCTCGAACTGGCTTTAAACTCTTAGAAGAGACTACTGAATTGAAAGGAGATTTATATGAAAAGAGTTTTGATTGTTGATGATGCAGCATTTATGAGACTGTCAATAAAAACCACTGTTACAAAAGCAGGTTTTGAAGTGGCTGGTGAAGCGGAAAATGGAATTGAGGCAGTAAAAAAATATAAAGAACTAAGACCGGATGTAGTTACTATGGATATTACTATGCCTGAAATGACAGGGATAGAAGCAGTAAAAATGATTATGCAGATAGATCCGAAAGCCAGGATTTTAATGGTATCAGCCATGGGTCAGGAATCCTTGGTCAAGGAATCTATATTAAGCGGAGCCAGGTCATTTATCGTTAAACCTTTTACGGAAGAACAGGTAATTCAGTCCTTGAACAAACTGACAGATATTTAACTTATAAAAATTGAATACGAGAGGGAGCGTTATGTCAGATAGATATACCAACGAACCGCTGCTTGACATGTTTATATTTGAAACTTCACAGTTATTAGAGCAGCTTGAACAAGTTATATTATCTAATGATAAAGAATGCAGTTATACCCAGGAATCAATTAATGAAATATTCCGCATTATGCATACCATAAAAGGCTCCTCGTCAATGATGATGTTTCATGATATTTCCTTACTTGCGCATACCATGGAAGATCTGTTTTATTATTTGCGTGAAAATAAACCAGTACGTGTGGACTATCCCATATTATCTGATCTGGTACTGGACGGAGTCGATTTTGTAAAGACTGAGTTAGAAAAAATTAAGGTGTATAAAGAGGCGGATGGAAATGCCGGCGCTGTTATAGGTAGTTTGAAGGAATTCCTGGAATTGTTAAAACAAAAAAACTCAGCGGACGAGGATCCGTATACCTTTAAGGCCCGCTTGTTTTTTGAAGAAGGCTGCGGGATGGAAAATATAAGAGCCTGCGCGGTTATCCAGGAACTCAAAGATATTACTGATGAGCTGGTATATCAACCGGATGACATTATGGATAATGATGAAAGTATCGAAGTTATCCGAAAAGATGGTTTTCAAATTTTTATAAAAACTAATTACGAATACAACCGGCTTTATGAATTTTTATCCAGAACAGTATTTTTAAAAGATCTGGAATTGACCGGGGTTAATAAAGATGAGGTTTTACAGGCATCAAAACGGATTATACTGACAGATGTGGAGAATCCGGCTGCAAAACAAGAAGTAAATAAAATAAAAGTAGAAAAATCTAAAGCCGAACAAGAAGTAAATAAAATAAAAATAGAAAAATCTAAAGCCGAACAAGAAAAAATATCAACAGAGAAAGAAGAACAGGCATCAACGGCTGCCCAGAGTATCATCAGCGTAAGTGTTTCCAAGCTGGATAAATTAATGGATCTGGTAGGGGAAATGGTAATAGCGGAGGATATGGTAATTCAAAATCCGGACCTTCAAGGATTAATATTGGAGAACTTTCAAAAGGCCTCACGTCAGCTTGGAAAAATAACCAGTGAGATACAGGATATGGTAATGGCCATCCGTATGGTGCCCTTGTCGGCAACCTTTCATAAAATGCACCGGATTGTCAGGGATATGAATAAGAAGCTTGAAAAGGAAGTAGAACTGGAGATTATTGGTGAAGATACAGAAGTAGATAAAAATATAATAGAACATATTTCCGACCCCTTAATGCACCTGGTACGTAATGCTCTTGATCATGGATTAGAATCAAAAGATGAGCGCAGTAAAAAAGGGAAAAACATACATGGTACTATAACCCTGGAAGCTCGTAATGCAGGAAGTGAAGTACTGGTTATAGTAAAGGATGACGGCAGAGGACTGGACAAATCGAAAATACTTGAAAAAGCAAGGCGAAATGGGCTGATAATTAAAAATGAAGCAGAGATGTCAGAAAAGGAAATCTATAACCTGATCCTGCTGCCTGGATTTTCAACAAAAGAAAATGTGACAGAGTTCTCAGGCAGGGGAGTCGGAATGGACGTAGTTACAAAAAACATAGAAGTAATCGGCGGCACCTTATTAGTAGACAGTGCGGAAAATAAGGGATCGGCAATTACTTTAAAGATTCCGCTGACCCTGGCAATTATCGATGGTATGACTATAAAAACAGGGAATTCTTATTTTACCATTCCAACCAATTCAATAAAAGAATCGTTTCGTCCGGAGGAAAAGGAGCTTATAACGGATCCGGATGGTAATGAGATGATTATGGTAAGGGGACAGTGTTATCCAATCCTGAGACTTCATGAGCACTACAAAATTAAAACGGAAATAACAGCTTTCCATAAGGGAATTTTTATTATGGTTGAACAGGAAGAGAAAAAAATGTGTATTTTTGCGGACCTGCTAGTGGGTCAGCAGCAGGTCGTAGTGAAATCCCTGCCGGAATATATAAACCGAATCCGTAAAATAAAGGGGATTGGAGGTTGTACTATGTTAGGTGACGGCAGTATCAGCCTGATTCTTGATGTGGCCGGCTTATTTAATACAAAATGAGGAAAGCAATAAGTGTTATAAACGTGCAAAAAGCACAGATAGGAGTTATAAGTATGGAAGAGATAAATAATAATTTGGCGGAACTGGAAGAGGATACACAAAAGGGACGATATTTAACCTTTTCTATCGGAAATGACAGTTATGGAATTGAAATCCAATATGTAACAGAAATTATCGGCATTCAGGCAATTACAGAAATTCCCGAGCTTCCGGAATATGTGAAAGGAATTATTAACTTAAGGGGAAAAATAATTCCGGTAATGGATATCCGGCTGCGATTTAAAAAAGAACCAAGAGAGTATAACGACCGGACTTGTATTATTGTGGTAGATATCAGCAATCTGTCCATCGGTTTAATCGTAGACAGTGTTTCCGAAGTATTAACAATACCGGAAGAGGAAATCGTGGATCCTCCGGAAATGCATCAAAGTTCTAACCGGTATATTAAGAAAATCGGGAAATATGGCAATGATGTTAAACTTCTGCTGGATTGTGACAAATTACTAATTGATGATGAACAGGATGATATAGATGAGGCTAATAATTAAGTAAGGACATATTTGCCCCTAATGACAGGAGAGCATTTTACTTAAGCAGTATCGAAAACGGAGCTTGTGAAATGCATGGAGGATTAGTATGAAATGGTATCTTAATATGAAGATTCGAGGAAAATTGATTTTATGTTTTATTGTATTAGCAGTTTTTACAGGAATTGTTGGTGTTGTCGGTATCAACAGTATGAATAACTTGAATAACGCCAGTATTAGCATGTATAATAATAATTTTCTGCCATCTCAGGATCTGGCAAATATACAGACATACTTACAGCAGGTACGTTCCGGACACCTGCTGGCATTGTATGAGGAGGATACGTCTAAATTCCAGTCACGGCTGGAGGAAATTAACAAACTGGTAGAACAGTCCAATCAGCTGCTGGAGAGTTATAAAGAAACCATTCGTAGTGATAAGAATAACCAGCAGCTCTACAATAATGTAATCAGCAGCATGACGTCCTATCGTACTCTAAGGGATAACAACCTGGAGCTGATCCGCAGCCAGAAATATGATCAGGCTCTGGCAGAACTCCAAAGTGTAACCGAAGCCAGAGAAAATGCGGACAGCCAATTGCAGAAATTAGTTGATTATAATAAGCAGATTTCATCCGAAACTATTGAGGGTAATAGGGATCATTTTAAATCCCAGACTGTTATAATGATAATCGTAATTGCAGCCGGTATCCTTCTTGCCGTTATATTAGGCCTTATTCTTGCCAATGTTATCAGCCGGCAGCTCAACCGTCTGGTAAAAGCAGCAGGCAGAATCGCCGAAGGTGATCTGGATGTAACAGTAGAGATTAATACAAAAGATGAAATCGGTACTTTAGCCAACGCATTCAGAAAAATGACGGATAATGTCAATCAAGTTCTGACAAATATAAATTCTGCAGCAGAACAGGTAGCCTCAGGCTCCAAACAGGTTTCTGATTCCAGTATAGCACTTTCTCAGGGAGCAACGGAACAGGCAAGTTCCATTGAAGAATTGACGGCTTCTTTGGAGGAAATATCCGCCCAGACTAAAATGAATGCCGAAAATGCAAACCAGGCTAATGAACTGGCTGATGTAGCAAAAAATAACGCAGAACACGGTAATCTCCAGATGTCGGGAATGTTAAAAGCCATGGAAGAAATCAATGACTCCTCTTCCAATATATCAAAGATAATAAAAGTAATTGATGAAATTGCATTTCAAACGAATATACTTGCTTTAAATGCAGCAGTAGAAGCAGCCAGGGCTGGACAGCATGGCAAAGGGTTTGCTGTAGTAGCAGAAGAAGTAAGAAATCTGGCAGCCAGATCCGCCAATGCGGCAAAAGAAACCACCGATATGATAGAGGGTTCCATAAAGAAAGTTGAAATTGGTACCAGAATTGCAAACGAAACAGCGCAGGCTCTTTCCCTGATTGTAACGGATGTAACCAAAGCTGCACTTTTGGTGGGAGAGATAGCAGTTGCTTCCACTGAGCAGGCCTCGGGCATTGAACAAATTAACCAGGGAATCATGCAAATTTCAGAAGTAATCCAGACTAACTCTGCAACCTCAGAAGAAAGTGCCGGTTCCAGCGAGGAGCTGTCCGGCCAGGCATTGCTTTTAAAGGAAATGGTAGGGAAATTTAATTTAAAGAAGACCCCTTCGAACTATAAAACAATGGATAGTATCAGCCCTGAAGTTTTGTCTATGCTTGAAAATATGGCGGATAAAAAACAACCGAAAAAAAGCAGAAAGGATTATGAGGAACAAAAAACTCGAAAGCTTAAAATTAATTTAGATGACAGCGATTATGGAAAATACTAGAGATTACAGGAGTTTAAGTGATAACAATAACAGATAAGGAATTTAAGTTATTAACAGAATATATCAAATCTCATTTTGGAATATTTTTAAAAATTGAAAAAAAGGCTTTGGTTACCGGCAGGCTGCAGCATGTTCTGATGGATCTTAATTTTCATAGTTTTTCAGAATATTATGAGTATCTGATTTCGGACAAAACCGGTAAGGCACTTACAGTCTTAATTAATAAAATTTCCACCAACCATACATTTTTTATGAGAGAGGCGGAACACTTTGATTACTTTAAAGAAACCGTACTTCCTTATCTAAAGGATACGGTTTCAAATAAGGATTTAAGAATCTGGAGTGCGGGTTGTTCATCCGGTGAGGAGCCATATACCCTTGCAATGATTATGGACGAATATTTCGGATGGGAGAAAAACTTGTGGGATTATAAAGTGCTGGCTACCGATATTTCTGCAACTGTTTTAGAAAAAGCGATAAAAGGAATATATAAAAGTGAAGATCTTTTGTCCCTCCCTCCTTACTGGAGACATAATTACATAAAAAAATTAGATGATGAAAGCTCTGTTATAAATGAAAGAATTAAAAACGAAGTAATATTCAGGCAGTTCAACTTAATGAACAGGCCTTTTCCTTTTAAACGAAAATTTCATATCATTTTCTGCAGAAATGTTATGATCTATTTTGATAATATGACGAAAGGTGAGTTGATCCGGCAGTTTTATGATTCGTTGGAACGCGGAGGCTATCTGTTTATCGGTCATTCGGAATCCTTAAGTCATGAGGATACGAAATTCAGATATATTATGCCTGCAGTTTACCGAAAAGAATAACGAAAGAGGTGCTGGGTTGGGTAAAAAGATACGAGTTTTGGTTGTCGATGACAGCATAGTATTCCGGGAGGTTTTAGCCCGTGGAATGACAACGGATCCCGGCATTGAAGTTGTAGCAACCGCTGCAGATCCCTTTGATGCAAGAGATAAAATATTAAAATATGAACCGGATGTCATGACCTGTGATGTGGAAATGCCAAGAATGAATGGAATTGAATTTATAAAGAGACTGCTTCCCCAGTATCCGCTGCCGGTTATTGTAGTCAGTTCCATTAGTGATTCGGTTTTTGAGGCCATGAATGCAGGCGCAGTCGATTTTATAGCCAAGCCAAATATAAATTCATTAAAAGGTGTCGAAGAATTTATAAATGAAATGATATTTAAAATAAAAATTGCTGCTGCAGCTAAAGTACAGTTCGGTACCAATCCAGGCCAATCAGACAGGATTTCAGATAAGTTTAAAAAACCGGCTGAAAACGGGAGCTGCAAAGTGATTGCGCTGGGTGCATCAACCGGCGGTACGGAAGCTATATACACCTTGGTTAAGAATCTGTCCAATCAGATTCCAGGTATGGTTATAGTTCAGCATATACCTCCGGTATTTTCCCGGATGTTTGCGGATAGGCTTAACAATGCATTCGATTTTTCGGTAAAAGAGGCTAAAACAGGTGATTATATCGAAAAAGGAAAGATTTTAATTGCACCAGGCGATCAGCATATGAAGATAAAAAAAGCCGGTGATAAATTTAAAGTGGAATGTTTTACTGGGAATAAGGTTAACGGACATTGCCCATCTGTTGACGTACTCTTCGAATCGGTAGCGAAGGAAGCCGGTGCAGGAGCCATCGGAGTACTACTGACCGGAATGGGCTATGATGGTGCAAAAGGTCTGCTTGCCATGCGGCAAAAGGGAGCAAAGACCATAGGACAGGATGAAAAGTCCTCCGTAGTATA
>JAEZSL010000102.1 GCA_023443925.1 Bacillota bacterium
GGCCTTCTCTGTCAGAAGATGATCTTAAGCCAGCCTGATGAATCCGGCCGCGCCAAACCGGTTCCTCTTAGCGGCAGTGAGTTCATTGCAAAAACGGACTGTGTAATTATGTCCATCGGAACCTCTCCAAATCCCCTGATTAAATCCACAACAGAAGGACTGGATACACAAAAATGGGGCGGAATTATTGCAGAGGAAGCAACAGGCCTTACTTCCCTGGAAGGTGTATATGCCGGAGGGGATGCGGTTACCGGTGCGGCAACCGTTATTCTGGCTATGGGTGCAGGCAAAACTGCCGCTGCTGCCATAGATCAGTATATTATGGGAAAGGAAACAAACGATGCTCTATAAATCCATCTCTTCACAGACATTACAGCGGCTTCCGGTGTATCTGAAACTGCTGAAATCATTGCCGGATGATAAAATCACCAATATTTCAGCTACAGCCATTGCCGAAGCACTTAGACTGAATGATGTGCAGGTAAGAAAGGATTTAGCATTGGTAAGTTCCGGCGGACGTCCGAAAATCGGTTATCAGATAAAAAACCTGATCTGCGATATAGAAAAATTTTTAGGTTACGACAATGTGGATTCAGCGGTACTGGCAGGAGCCGGAAGTTTAGGGCAGGCTCTTCTCTCCTACGATGGTTTTTCCAAATACGGTCTTAACATCGTTGCCGCCTTTGATGTGAATGGAGCAGTTATTGATACTGCCGTTAACGGTAAACAAGTGCTCTCTTCCGAAAAATTAAAGGATTTGTGCAGCAGAATGAAGGTCCGCATTGGTATTATTGCAGTTCCTCCCGCTTCTGCACAGGAGATCTGTGACCAGATGGTAGAAAGCGGAATCCTTGCAGTCTGGAATTTTTCTCCGGTAACTTTACAGGTTCCGGACCACGTGCTGGTACATAATGAGGATCTGGCCTTTTCTCTTGCAAGGTTATCGAAGAAACTGTCCGACCGGATCGGCATGGTTTAGTATCAGAGTCAAAGCGGATATTCGCAATCCGCTTCGCTACTTGCTCATAACCTTATATCTGCTACGCAGATATTTCAGTCGGAGCTTGAACTCCGACTGAAACAAGGAAGTCTAGGCCCACCGCTAACGCTTCGCTAAGAAGCGGGGGACTTCCTTATAATGTTAAAATAATTATTGGAGTTTATACGAGAAATCAATACATTCTTAGCGTGAACGGAGGATTATATGAACGAAACATTTGACTACGGAATTGTTGATGGGATTATTGCCGACCTTGGTAATAAGCAAAGTGCCATTATAGCCATTCTGCAGAATATTCAGGAGCATTACCGCTACCTGCCTAAGGAAGTATTTCCTTACTTGTCCGAAAAACTGGGTATCAGCCAGGCAAAAATCTACAGCGTGGCAACCTTCTATGAGAATTTTTCCCTGCAGCCAAAGGGTAAATACGTAATAAAAGTATGTGACGGTACTGCCTGTCATGTAAGAAAATCCATCCCGATTCTGGAAAGGCTCAGGAAAGAATTAGGTCTGTCTGAGGTAAAGGCTACTACCGATGATTTACATTTTACCGTAGAAACCGTTTCCTGTCTTGGTGCCTGCGGACTGGCTCCGGTACTTACTGTCAATGACAAGGTATACCCTGCCATGACTCCGGATAAAGCAACGGAACTACTAGGCGAATTAAAGGAGGATAAGTAAATGCTTGGAAGCAGAGCCGATTTAGTAAAACTTCGTAGTACTTATGAAGCATCCCTTAAAGCCGAAACAAAGAAAATATTAATTTGTGCCGGTACCGGATGCATCTCCAGCGGTTCCCTTGAAATTTATGACCGCCTCACCCAATTGTTAAAGGATGAAAATATACCCTGTTCCATAGAGCTTAAAGAAGAACCCCATGGCGATGCCATTGGTATGAAGAAAAGCGGCTGCCATGGTTTTTGCGAAATGGGACCTTTAGTAAGAATTGAACCTCAGGGTTATTTATATACAAAAGTACAGCTTTCCGACTGTGAAGAAATCATCGAAAAAACCATCAAGGAAGGAAAGCATATTGAACACCTTTCCTACCAAAAAGGCGGCTCCGTACGTAAAAAACAGGATGAGATTCCTTTTTATGAAAAACAAACCCGTCTTGTACTTGACCACTGCGGACACATCGATGCCACTTCCATAAAGGAATACCTTGGAATAGGCGGTTATGCCGCTTTTGAAAAAGCCTTGTTTGATATGAGTGGGGATGATATCATCAATGAAATCTCAGAATCCAATCTGCGAGGCAGAGGGGGCGGCGGTTTCCCTACGGGAAGAAAATGGTCTCAGGTAAAACGTCAGAATACAAATCAGAAATATATCGTATGCAACGGTGACGAAGGCGATCCCGGTGCATTTATGGACCGAAGCATTATGGAAGGCGATCCCCACAGAATGCTGGAAGGTATGATGATCGCTGGTCTAGCCTGCGGTGCAAACGAAGGTTATATCTATGTACGTGCGGAATATCCCATGGCAGTAAGCCGCTTAAGGACTGCCATAGCTCAGGCGGAAGAGCTGGGACTCTTAGGTGATAACATCCTGGGTACGGATTTTAGTTTCCGGCTGCGTATCAACCGCGGCGCCGGTGCATTTGTATGCGGGGAAGGCAGTGCCCTGACCGCCTCTATCGAAGGCAATCGTGGTATGCCAAGGGTTAAACCGCCAAGAACGGTAGAACACGGCCTCTTTGATATGCCTACCGTACTAAATAATGTTGAAACCTTTGCCAATGTTCCGTTAATTATTTGCAACGGCTCTGACTGGTATAAAGGAATCGGACCGGAAAAAAGCCCCGGCACCAAAGCCTTTGCCTTAACCGGTAATATAGAAAATACCGGACTGATTGAAGTTCCCATGGGCACTACCCTCCGTGAGGTAATCTTTGAAGTAGGCGGCGGCATGAGGGACGGCGGTGAATTCAAAGCGGTGCAAATCGGCGGTCCTTCCGGCGGATGTCTTACCAAAGAACAGCTGGATCTGCCTCTGGATTTTGATTCCTTAAAGAAAGCCGGCGCTATGATTGGTTCCGGCGGTCTGGTTGTTATGGATGACCAAACCTGTATGGTGGAAGTTGCCCGTTTCTTCATGAATTTCACCCAGAATGAATCCTGCGGCAAATGCGTGCCCTGCAGGGAAGGCACCAAACGGATGCTTGCCATCCTGGAACGTATTGTTGAAGGAAAAGGCGAAGACGGTGATATTGAACTATTACTGGAACTGGCCGATACCATCTCTGCTACCGCCCTTTGCGGCCTTGGTAAAACCGCTGCTCTTCCGGTTGTCAGTACCATACAAAACTTCCGGGAAGAATATGAAGCCCATATATATGAAAAACGCTGTCCTGCCGGAAGCTGCCAGAAGTTAAAGAAAATTCATATTGATCCTGCACTGTGTAAAGGCTGCTCCAAATGTTCAAGATCTTGTCCGGTATCTGCAATCTCCGGAAAAGTCAAAGAACCGTTTATCATTGATCAGACCAAATGCATCAAATGTCAGGCTTGTATTTCAACCTGTCCTTTCCATGCTATTCTGGAGGATTAACAGGCATTTAAAACGCAGATTATAACAATAGAAAGGACCACAATATGAAAATGAACGATTTTATGATTATAGACGGAATACCGGTTGAAATTAACGGCGAGAAAAATCTTCTGGAATTGATACGAAAAGCCGGAATCAAACTTCCAACCTTTTGCTATCATTCCGAACTGTCCATTTATGGTGCCTGCCGCATGTGTATGGTAGAAAACCAGTGGGGCGGCCTGGATGCAGCCTGTTCCACTCCTCCAAAAGCAGGAATGGTGATCCATACCAATACTGGCAAGCTTAGAAAGTACCGCAAGATGATTCTGGAACTGCTCCTAGCAAACCACTGCCGCGACTGTACTACCTGTAATAATAACGGCAAATGCAAGCTTCAGGACCTGGCTATCACCTTTAACATAGAGGGGGTACGTTTCCCCAATACGGCCGCTGAGCCAAAAATTGACGATTCCTCCAACTGCATTACCAGAGACCAGAATAAATGTATTCTCTGTGGAGACTGCGTCCGTATGTGTAATGAAATCCAGAACGTGGGTGCCATCGACTTTGCACACCGCGGTTCTAAAATGACGATAAGTACCGCCTTTGACCAGCCCATTGCCTCCTCACCCTGTATCGGCTGCGGACAATGTGCAGCTGTATGTCCAACCGGTGCCATTGTAGTTAAAAATGATAAAAATAAAGTATGGAAAGCCTTGGAAGATGCCAATACCAAGGTCACAGTCCAGATAGCACCTGCCGTACGCGTTGCCATCGGCAAGGAATTAGGCCAGAACGCCGGAGAAAATACCATCGGAAAAATTGTAGCTGCCTTAAGACGGATCGGATTTGATGAGATTTATGATACTTCTACCGGTGCTGATTTAACCGTACTGGAAGAGTCCAATGAACTTATGAAACGTATCGAAGCCGGAAAAAGTCCCAATCCATTATTTACCTCCTGCTGCCCTGCCTGGGTTAGTTACTGCGAAAAGAATTATCCGGAATTGCTTCCTGATGTTTCCACCTGCCGTTCCCCTATGCAGATGTTTGCCTCCGTTATTAAGGAGCAGGTTAAAACTTCCTCCAGAAACCATGTACACGTGGCAGTAATGCCTTGTACCGCGAAAAAACAGGAAGCGGCACGTGATGAATTTAAACCCGAGGGAACACCCAACGTAGATTACGTAATCACTACCCAGGAATTAATTCAGATGATTAAGGAATCCGGTCTGGTATTTGCAGATCTGGAACCCGAAGCGGTGGATATGCCATTTGGCACAATGACCGGTGCCGGTATGATCTTTGGCGTAACCGGCGGCGTTACGGAAGCCGTATTAAGAAGACTCACCTCCGATAAATCCTCTACTTCACTTATGTCTATTGCATATCAGGGTGTCAGAGGTATGGAAGGCGTTAAGGAAACTACCGTAATGTACGGTGACAGGGAACTTCGAATTGCAATTGTCAGCGGACTTAAGAATGCCGGAGATCTAATCGAAAAGATCAAAGCAGGTGAACATTACGACTTCGTGGAAGTAATGGCCTGTCCTGGAGGCTGCATAAGCGGTGCCGGCCAGCCCTTCTCCTCTTTGGCAGAAAAAGAAAAACGCGGCAAGGGACTATATGCAGCCGATAAACTGGCTAATATTAAGCGTTCCGAAGAAAGTCCCCTTATGATGTCTTTATACAACGGCTTATTAAAAGGACGCGTTCATGAACTCTTACATGTCCATTACGGACATGAGGAAAAGGAGGAGAATTAATATGCTTGAGCTTAGTGTCTGCATAGGAAGCTCCTGCCATTTAAAGGGTTCCTATAATATAATACAGCTTTTCCAACAAATGATTGAAGAACATGCTTTGCATGATAAAATAGATTTTAAAGCCAATTTTTGCATGAGGGAATGCAACGGAAACGGAGTCGCTGTTTCCGTTAACGGAACCTCCTATCATATACAGCCGGAAACGGCAAGAGAATTTTTTAATAATACGATAATACCTGTTTTAGACTGATAATAATCTGGTTGCCAGACTTCATAAATATCTGGTAACCGGAAGAATGCTTTAAAAGCAGCATTGTTAAATTTGCCAACTATCTTTTAATCTTTGAATATACTTAAACTTAAACCCGAAGAACCCGGTAAGCCTAGCTTACCGGGATTTTTGGTTCTGTTCTTATAGATTGATTCCATTTAATTACATTATTAATTGCTATCAATTATAAATTAATGACACCTGTGCCATAAAAATCATTATTAGATTACTTCCATAAGATTAAAATCTATTAACTGTTCATTATTTCTAACTCTGCAATACTTAACTTCACTCTGTTCTTTCACTTGAGACCACTACTCCATCTCTTCTCTTTCAACAGCTTCAATTAATCCCTTCATATATCCAACCGCATAAAAATTGCCGTAAAGAGTATATCCCGGATGATCATGCTTATCACCCTCTATAGTAGGTACATGGTCTGGCCGGATCGGGCCGTCAAAACCGAGTTCATGATACAGCTTCATACATTGGTACATATCTGTGGGACCGTCATCGTGAAAAACTTCTTTAAAATACTCCTTTTCACCTTCCACATCCCTAAAGTGAATAAAAAATACTTTATTTTGGGGTACAAACTGCTTAATAACCTGTATAACATCGGCGCCTTGTGCCCTGAAGGACCCCTGGCACAGGGTTATCCCGTTACAGGGAGAGGGATACATATCAATTACCCTTTGAAAAGCTTCCGGTTTAATTAAAATTCTGGATATGCCGCGGATGGGAGTAACCGGGGGATCATCCGGGTGCAGTGCCAGTTTGATACCTGTGCTTTCAGCCACCGGTACAATTCTCTCCAGAAACCATTTTAAATTATCCCATAATTTTTCTTCACTAACTTCACCGGCCCAGGTCAAAGGGGCATTTTTCACATCCTCATAGCTAAACTCCGTAGCCAGCGCACCACCTCTGGTTCTGCCGTTAAAAGAGGTTCTAAACCAGCTGATAACCGGCATCCAGTTATAGCATAATACTTCATATCCTAATTTGCTCATAGTATCAAGGAGTTTAATTACTTCATTTAATTCCTCTTCTCTGCCGGGCAGACCCAGTTTAATTTTATCCATAGGGGGTGGACCTTCCACCACCAAAGGTTTAACGCCAAGGGCCAGATATCTGTTTCTCATACGGAGCATAGGCATATAATCCCACGGTTTTTCATCTTCAGAGATTACATCGCCCTGACAGCCCGTTACGGCATAATCCACACCAATCTGCTTTGACTGCATGATCTTGGTATCACCGGTATCAAAAAAATAAGATAATGCTAATTTCATGATTGCATACACCGCATATTGCAGGCAAGCCTGCCATATTACCACATAGTAAGTTGAAAGAATTCATCTGTGGCATCCTTTCTATATTTTCTTTCAACATTTAAGTCCTAACTAAATTGATAAACGCATTGCATTTTAATCTTTCTGTTTAGCCGTCGTACCACAAGCGAGCTTGAAGTATGCATGGGTATAAGTGAATCACACCCTACTAATTTCGCTTGTCCAAATTAACATACACTTTTTTGTCGTTTTGTTATATAATGATAATGTAAAAAAATATAACAAATTTGTCACATCCTACGAAAGGTGCCATTCCAATGACTCAGCCTTATTATGAAGAATTAATGCCGGTTGTTAATGGGGAACGTTATCCCTTCCACAGTTTCCAGGCCGATACCAGGGGCCGCAGTTTTATTGTAGAACCCCACTGGCATTATTATATCGAATTGCTGTACTTTCTGGAAGGAAGCGCTTCCATTATCCTGGGCAATGAACGTTTTTTAGTATCCGAAGGGGATTTAGTTATAATTAATTCAAGGGAAGTGCATTCCATAATATGCCAGGATGGAATCCCTACCCGGTATATTGTTATTAAATATGATGTGGATTTATTATATTCCTCGGCAAAATCCGTTTTTGAAGCCAAATATATCCTGCCCTTTACCATGTCCCAGCAAAATTTTAAAAAGGTGTTCCGGCAGCCGGAAATTGAATGTACTCCGATTAAATCCCTGGCGTTTGAAATTTATGATGAATATGTCCATAAGAATTACGGCTTTGAACTGGCTGTAAAAATTAATATCGGCGCTTTATTTTTATGGTTTATCCGTAAGTGGGAAAGTGAAGGTATCAAACTTACCATTGAACCCATTCCCATGCAGATTGATCTGGAAAAACTAACGCTGCTGCTGGATTATCTGGATTTACATTATAACGAAGACATATCCGTTAATGATATGGCAAAAATGTGTAATGTAAGTTACAGTTATTTTTCCCGTTTTTTTAAAAAGGTTATGCAAAGAACTTTTGTAGAATATTTAAATTATGTACGCATCACAGAGGCAAAACGCCTTTTGCTGACAACCAAAATGAATATAACGGAAGTAGCTTTAAGTGTGGGGTATTCCAATTCCAGCTATTTTATCGGGCAGTTTAAACGTTATAATAACCAGTCGCCAAAACAGTTTAAGCTTCGTACTTTATCCTGAGGTTTTTAAGTTTGCGATACTATACATAGCAGCCGGAGATTCTGAGATTAGCTGCCAATAATATAAGGTTGTGGCTTATGTTTATCGGACTTGTACGGTGATATTTCTTGGACAGATATTTTATGCTGCTTTTTTTGCATCTTAATATTTATTTTGATTTATTTGTTCCTGATATATTCTATATCCGGATATTATTAATATCTGTTTTATTTGTGTGCCATGCTATTTTTTGAACTAACTGAACTTGATGTCAATTACTATTAATACTACTATATTCTTGATACCAAGTCCTACTTATATTACTATTTATACTGCTATGTTCTTGATACCAAGTCCTATTTACACTGCTAATTATACTGCTATATTCTTGATATCAAGTTCTATTTATACTGCTAATTATACTACTATATTCTTGATATCAAGTTCTATTTATAGCTTATATTCTTTAGTAATCTCCTTATATACCACTCAGTCTATACTTAAAATCATATTTATCCACTAAACAACATAAAAGGTCTATGCATCGTAATCTACATTTGTTATTTTATATAAAAAACCTGATAATTATTATGAAAAACTCCGATACAAGTGTAATTTACAGCCATAAATTTATATGGTAAAATAAGGATAGTTTGTCCCGGGCGTTCCGCCAGTTTTATTCCTCACATTCCATGAATGGAGGATTCTAATGTCCCACCTTAAAAAATTCATTATTTCCATCTTATTATGTATTCCATTATTAATTACAACGATTCCTACTCCTACGGTATTGGCCGGCTCCTCCGATACCTTTTCCTTCATCATTTTATCACAATATACGGCCACAGCCGATATAGGAAATGAAATCTATCTGCTGGCTATCACCTCGAATGGAAAAATGGCTTCCTGGAAAAGCAGTGATTCTAAAATTGCATCTGTAAATACCTATGGAGTTGTAACCGCAAAAAAAGGCGGAACGGTTAAAATCACCGCTAAAATCAGTAAAGCGGAAGCTTCCTGCCTCATTACCGTAAATAAAACTAAGGTGACTCTCAGCTCTTCCAGTGCATCTATTGAACACGGCGAAACCATGAAGTTGTCGGCTAAGTCTTCCAATGGTTCTGAAATAACCTGGAAAAGCAGTAAAAAAAGTATAGCAACCATAGACGATAACGGAACTGTTACCGGTTTAAAACCCGGTGAAACCATTATTACCGCAAAAGCAGATGATACTACCGTATCCTGCAAAGTGAAAGTGAAATCTCCGGTTGTAAAATTAAATAAGACATCCGTAGATTTATACCGGAATCATACCATACAACTTATCGCTTCCGTCTCTTCCGGTATCGCACCGGTCTGGAAAACCAATAAGAAAAGTGTGGCTGTAGTTGACGAAACAGGTACGATAACCGGAATAAAAAACGGTACCGCCATCATAAGTGCTGCTGTAGACGGCGTTGTCAAAAACTGTACGGTTACAATCCGAAAACCGGATATTACTTTAAGCCAGAAGGAAATTACCTTAAAAACAGGAGGTGTCACCCAGCTTACGGCTTCCGTATCTTCAAAAAATCTGCCGGCATGGTCTACCAGCAATACCAATGTTCTGGCCGTCACTTCCGATGGTAAAATCACAGCATTAAAAAAGGGCACTGCTTATGTTTATGCCAGCGAGGACGGCACAAAGGTAAAGTGTACTGTTAAAGTAACCGAATAATTTAATTGTGAGGAATAAACGGGACAAACAACTTCCAATTACAATAAATTATGGGGATAGCAGAAGTCCTGCCCCAAAAGGAAACCCGTCGTAGACGGGAGTAGCCTGTACAGAAGAAAACCTCCGGTCATTTATACCAAAGGTTCTACTAAGCTTATGACATTTCAACCGGTATTAATTATTATTATAAGTCATTTCTGATTACATTGGTGCTACACAATTTAACAGCTTATCTTCGCTTCTCATATAATCATTCTTAAAAAGACTATTTTAAATATTTATCTTTTATTGCTTTATAAAAAAAACTTGCTTTATAAAAAATTACTTCTTACTTATCTGCTTTTTTAGCTTTTCCTCACTAACCAATACTCTCTCTTCATAACCATCAATTTTCTTATCAAGCCGCTCCAGGGTCTCCTGCATTACCCCAATCCTTTCCGCAAGCTGTCTGCGCTGTTCAATCAATAGTGACTTTCTGGTTTGTATGGTAGTATTACCTTGCTGGAATAGGCTTACATATTCCACTAAAATTTCAATGGATAACCCTGCTCTTCTCATACATTTGATGAAGTTCACCCAGTTGCAGTCCTCTTCGGTATAATCTCTGATTCCGCTGCTATTGCGGGTCACTGGCGGAATTAATCCGATTCTTTCATAATAACGCAAGGTATCCGCAGATAAATCATATTTTTGGCTTACTTCTGTAATAGTCATGGTTCCTCCTTTTTTTATCAGCCTTCAAA
>JAEZSL010000352.1 GCA_023443925.1 Bacillota bacterium
TAATACCGTCCGCCTCTTTCAATCTGCAGATTAGATCAGCAAGATTGTCTTTTATGGGACAGTGTTCTTCCCCTTTTGTAAAGCAAATCCGGCAGCCACGGCAAACAGACAGATTCATATCACTTAGAGACACATAGTCAAACTCGACATTCCGGTTGTTCTCCGCTTTTTCTTTCAGCATATCTTCCATTAGCCGTATGATTTTTTCTGTGTTGCCCTTCTTCCTAAAACTGCCGTTTATTGCTACAATTTTCATATTAAACTCCTATCTGTGCGTTTAGGCGCACGTATAAATCAAGATGTTGAAAAACTGTATTTCGTTTTTTCAACCTATCCCCCCATGCATACCAAGCCTGCTCCCGGTACTGCCCAAATAAGAAGTGTATGATTGCACATCCTCAAATTATTGTATTCTTGTAACCCGCAAGATCTCATCAACAAAACGTCCGCTTTCGTTTACCCACGGACTATGCCGGGAATGCTCAAAGATAAAATGTTACCTGACTAACTACTGCTTTGGCTATTCCTATTAAAGCATTTAAAGGCGCAAAAATCAATTAGTATAAAATATTTTGAAGGTATTTTCAAAAGGTCACGGTATTAATCGGTGCTGATCTCTCGGAAAAAGAGTAGTTTCCCTTACATTGCTTTTATTTAACAGGCTCATGGTAAACCGTTCCAATCCCATACCAAGCCCACCGTGAGGAGGCATTCCGTATTTATGGATCATCAGGTAGCTTTCAAATTGGGTTGTGTCCATTTTACGGAAAAGCATTTTTTCAACCTGTTCCTTATAATCATGGATTCGCTGACCTCCGGTGGTAACCTCTACCCCGCGGAATAACAGGTCAAAGCTCAAGGTAACTTCTCTGTTTTCCGGATCTTCCATTGCATAGAACGGTCTTTTCTTTGTAGGATAATGTGTTACAAAGACAAAATCACAATCCGTTTCCTTTTTAATAATTTCACAAAGCAGACGCTCTTCTTCCGGTTCAAAGTCTCCCTTATCCTTGATTTCCCTTTGATATGTTTTACTGACCAGTTCTTTTGCATCCGAAAATCTGATTGCAGGTATCTCCTTAATAACAGGGATTTTAACTTGAAGTAAAGATAATTCGGCAGCATAATTAGCGTTCAGATAATCCATAACTGCTTGCAGCATACGGGTTTCCATCTCCATGATTTCTGTAAAATTTTCTATATACCCCATTTCCAAGTCCAAACCGGTATACTCATTTATATGTCTTGAAGTATCGTGCTTTTCCGCCCGATAAACGGCACCAATTTCATAAACCCTGTCATATACTCCAACCATCATTTGTTTATAGAATTGTGGACTTTGCGCCAAATAAGCCTCTTTGCCGAAATAATCCAATTTAAATACATTGGCACCGCCTTCCGCGCCTGCATATACAATTTTAGGACTATGGATTTCCGTAAATAACTGTTCCTGAAGAAATTTACGTGCACCGATACAGATTCCTTCCTGAATCTTAAAAATTGCCCGTTCTTTTTCATTGCGCAGGGTTATGGGCCGGTAGTCCAGTATGGTGTCCAGAGATGCCGAAACTTCTTTGTTATTGATTACTACGGGGGTATCTTCAGCCGGTTCCGCCAAAATATCTATGGTACGAATTCTTACCTCATACCCTTTTTTAGAACGCAGCTCTTCTACTACATCACCAGTTAACCGAACACTGGAATTTTCCTTTAAAAGACTTAAATTAAAGCAACAGTATTCGCTGCTGTATATACACTGGATCAGAGAGCGTCCTGTTCTTATTATTACAAATGCAAAACCGCTCATATTTCTGATCTTGTATACGGAACCGTTAATGGTAACCGTTTTACCGATATAAGTTTCTAATTTTTCTGCTTCAATACTTTCTTTTAATTTTCCTGTTATTTTTATCATATGGGTCCTCCTGATACAATTTTTTATTTTTCTATATTTGTAATCGCAGAATCCGTTCCAGCATAATCTGTATGCTGCATATTATCACGTCCCTTCAAGTAAAAAAATATATAAAAAACCGCATGGATATAATAAAATTGTTTATTATACCAATGCGGTTTTATTCGTATTATTCATTAAAAAATCGAATATTTAACCCTGCACAGGTACAAGCCTTAAAGCGCTTATACCTATGGCAGAATCCTCCACAGCTATAAGCGCCGAATATCGTCGTCCCTGTTAAGTTGGCAGTTAAATAATCGATTCATATTTACTCCTGTTTTCAAATTGATGGTTGTTTGCTTCTTAGTGGATTGATGATTAATACCATGAATTAATATTATCGGTTCTTATCGAATAATTATTTAATCCTAACGATTTAATAATTTTTCCTATCTTAGCATGATAAATAAAAACTGTCAAGTAGAATTATAAACTTTATATTAGTCAAATTAAAACTTTATATTAGTCAAATTCTAAACTTTATATTATTCATAAGTTTCTAAACCTATAATATTGAACTTGTGTCAATTAACCACTAATTTAACATTCCACCCTTAACAATGATAAACTAATACCTTTGAAAATTAAGATTAATAGTTTAGAGAATTCGAAATTCATATTGTTAAATTATAGTATTTATTATATTGTTATTTTATAAGCATTTCATATTTAAAGCTAGGGCGTGTATGATAATTCATTACACCGTTCTGAACGCCCCAATTTGCGGAATACCGCGTCGGGATTTTGGGAACGCAGACCCGCTACGCCCCAAAAATCGCTCCTTGTCTCCACAAAGTGGACCATTCAGACCAGCACAAGCAGTTTTCAGACACTCTAGTGAAAACCAAAATTTACGATACTATTGTTATGTATTTTATCAATCCATAAGGGGGTTTATATGTGTACAAGTTTTGCAACTTATTTTGGTAATCCAATATATGCTATGAATATTGACCACCCAGACCGAGAAAGGAAATTTAAAATTACTTTACTAAAGCGTAAGTGGAAAAATGATAGTATTATAAGGTTTCATTGCCAGAACAGGGAAAATGATAAGTTTTTGGATTCGGTCTGTTTAAATAGTTTGGGTATGTTCTCAAACTATCAATACTTAGTTCCAAATAAAGAAGACATACAGACATCAAAACTAAAATCAAACAAAATCTCTGATGGTAATCTGTTTTCCCAATCGCAAATGTATGTGGATACTGTAGAGGAATTACTAGAGAGAATGGATAACAGGGCTATTTATTACAGTAATTCGTTTGGCTCCTTTAAATTGCATAATATGTATGCTGACAAAGAAGGTAATGCCATTGTTCTTGAAGCATGCGAAACTGGCAATGCAATTCATTATTTGCAGGATAAATGCATTGTAATGACTAATTTCCCTATTTATGAGTTCGAAGGGAAACATTATACTGAAGTATATGGGGATGGAAGTGATCGATATAAAACTGCATATGATGAAATTAATAAAAATAAAAGTAATTTTAATGTAGAACGGGCATTTGATGTATTAAGAAAAGCCCGTCATGCATCTGAATACTATCCCACTGTTTGTTCAATGGTTTTTGACCCTGTCGGCTTATATGTATACTTAGTTCTTTTTGGAGAATTTGAAAAGATATGGAGAATTTCAATCAAAGAAAATATAATAGAAACCTATACTGGTTTTAAAGAGACCCGTATATTTAAAATTGGAACTAAAGGCATTCTTGCTTCAGAATTAGAAAAATACATGCAGCAGGATTGAGCAGAAATCTTGCCTGCTATTCAGAATCGAACAATATTTATCTTTATCTCAAAAGAAAACTTAACTTTCTCCTCATAAAAATATGCTACCTCTTATGATACATTTTTTTAAGGCTCTATAACAAATGTTGGAATGTGTTATTTACACACTCCAATATTTATTATAGAGCCTTTTTTATTAATTTACTTGATACCTAGAAGAAAGCATATTAATCTGCTCTGCTCAAATTATATTCATTTTAACATTGGCTGTGACAAAACCACTCCTTATATTCTGGATTGAATATAATCCAGATATAAGCCTACCAGATTTATATCCGTACACTGATATAGCATTCTGGCTCCAACTACATCTTCAATCTCATTAAAAATTAGTTCTCCCTTGTCGCCTATTATGAAATCAATCCCCACCAATCCAAAATCAAAGAGATTTATGATTTGACTCACCAGATGGGTTTCTTCCGGTGATAAAATATAGTTTTTGACTTCACCGCCCAATGAGAAATTGGATTTAAATCCTTCTTTTGCTGTTCGCAGTACACCGCCTATAATTTCCTTCCCTATTACATAAACTCTCAGATCCTGATGTTTGTGACCGATTAAGGGCTGTATTATGGCATCTGCACCGTTCAGACCTCGAAGAATACCTTTCTTATTCAATTCTACTTCTGTAGAATCGCCTTGTTCCAGCAAATAAACCTGATTGCCTCCATGCCCTGCTACTGCTTTGACAATAGTAGGTTCGGATATTACAGAAAGCCTGTCTTCTAAGAGGGAATATCTGCAAAATTCGGTATCAGGCATTGTAATTCCAAGTCTGGCTACATACTGATGCGTTCTTGCTTTGTCATTACAGATTTCTGCTACCGTGGAATTATTAAAGACCGGAATCCCCAAGACCTCCAACTGTTTACTCAACAGGGGATATATCGTTCTACATACGGCAAATTCCGGACAGGTGATATCATCGTATCTGCCGGAAATAAACCATTTACCCTTTTTTACACCAAAATTCAGTTCCTCCAACACCACTAAACGGATGTCTATATTCCGTTTTAGCCCTTCTTCCATATAAAACTGAATATAGCGCTTATTCTTTTCTATGTCGGCCTGACTGTATATCAACCATCCAATCATAAATGCTCCTTAAAACAGTATAAATAAGCCAATTGCTTCCCTATTATCTTATTTTACACCGATACATATTCTTTTAATAATATAAGCCAGGATGGTATCCGCCACATTAACTCCGGTACAATCGTATATATTTTTAAAATGGGCATTGGAATTAACCTCACAGACTACCGGCTCCTTGTCTTTTCCAAATAAGATATCCACTCCTGCAAAGTCAAGCCCTAATATCTTACAGCTCTCCACGGCTAGATCAATCTGCTTCTGGGTAGGCTCATAAGGTTTCATCTTGCCGCCGCCTGTTATATTAGCACGGAAATCCCCGTTGTCCGAATAGCGGTACATGGCAGCAACTACCTGGCTGCCCACAACCTGAAGTCTTAAATCCTTCCCCTTGCTGGAATGAATAAACTCCTGGAACAGCATTGGCTTAGCGCCAATATTCATTACGGTCTCCTTTAGTTCCTGCCTGTTATAAGCCAGATATACCTGTTGTCCGAAAGAGCCGAAACACTCCTTGATAACAATTGGCCAGCTTATTTCCTTCTCTACCTGATCTAAAAAATCCAGATTATTATACCCTATATTGGAAAAGGTCATAGGGGCTATCATTGTTTTCGGCATAAGAATACCTGCACCCTGTAAATATAAATGGGTCTGGGATTTATCATCGCATAACGCGATTCCCTTTGAGGAATTAAAAACTGGTAATCCTTTCATTTCAAGATATTGTGCCAGTCTTGTGTCTTTATCCCAAAACAAAATAAAGTCAGGTTTTTCAGCTGATTTCTTAGACTTCATACCGGCAAAATCCTGATCCAGTTGTATCAGGATTTCCGCATTGGTTTTAACGATTAAATCAACACCCAATTTTTTTGCTGCTTCTGTTAACCAAAGATGAATTTCTGTAAATTTATGGGTATGTAAAAAAGCATTGGTTACTAACCAGCCCTTCATAAAATACTCCTCCCTTACCGACTCATATGGCTATTAAATTTATCTTAAACATAATCATCAACATATTGTTCGAACTCTTCCAGAGACATAAGTATTTTTCTCGGCTTAGTTCCTTCTTCCGGCCCGACCACGCCGGCTTCCGCCAGCTGATCCATAATTCTGGCCGCCCGGTTAAACCCGATCTTGTAGACTCGCTGCAGCATACCGATAGAGGCTTTATCCTTATCAATAATAAATTTACCGGCTTCGATAAAATATTCATCCCGGTCATTGCCCCCGGACGCCGCCGGGCTGTCCTGCGACTGTACACTGGTAATTTTATTTGCAATTTCATCACTATATTCCGCACCGCTGTTCTGTGCGGTTAAAAATTCCACTACGGAACTAACTTCTTTATCTGAAATAAATGCGCCTTGTACACGTACGGGTTTAGGATAACCCGAAGGGAAGAAAAGCATATCTCCCTTACCAAGTAATTTCTCGGCACCGGAACCATCTATAATGGTTCTGGAATCGATAGCAGACGATACGGAAAAAGCGATCCTGGAAGGAATATTTGCTTTAATCAGACCGGTGATTACATTCACGGACGGACGCTGGGTAGCGATAATCAGATGAAGTCCTGCGGCACGGGCCATCTGGGCTAAACGGCAGATGGCATCTTCTACCTCTCCCGGGGCTACCATCATAAGATCGGCAAGCTCGTCTACAATGATTACAATCTGAGGCAGTTTCTGATATCTTTCATCCTGATATTCGGCTACTGTTGCAATCTTTTCGTTATAGCCTTTTACATCCCTGACACCTAAATCCGCAAATTTCTTATAGCGTTCCGTCATTTCCATAACTGCCCAGTTTAGAGCGGCAGAGGCTTTCTTCGGATCGGTTACGACCGGTATTAAAAGATGGGGAATTCCATTGTAGACACTAAGTTCAACTACCTTGGGATCTACCATAATCATTCTGACATCGGAAGGTTTGGCTTTATACAATATACTCATAATCAGAGTATTGATACACACGGACTTACCGGAACCGGTAGCACCTGCTATCAGCAAATGCGGCATCTTGCCGATATCCGTTACGATAGTCTGTCCCCCGATATCTTTGCCCACCGCAAAGGCTATATCGGAAGGATGCTGTTTAAAATCCTTGCTTTCTATAAGCTCTCTAAACATTACCGCCGAATTCTCTTTATTGGGAACCTCGATACCCACAGCCGCTTTACCTGGAATAGGTGCTTCGATTCTTACATCGGCGGCGGCCAGATTAAGCTTAATATCATCGGCCAGACCGGTTATTTTACTTACCTTTACACCCTGCTCCGGCTGGAGTTCATATCTGGTTACCGAAGGGCCGCAGCTTACATTGGTAATGGTAACCCTTACGCCAAAGCTTTCCAGAGTTTTTTGAAGTTTCAGGGCAGTTTCTTTTAAATCCCTGTCAGACATACCCCTGGATACGTTTTTCGGTTTGGACAGCAGATTCAGCGGGGGGAATACATGCTCCTTTTTCTCTTCCGCTTTCTGGTTAATATGAATATCGTCTGCGTTATCCAGGCCGGCTGGTGAGCCGGTTAAGACAGAGGCCTCAGCAGAGGGCTCCTTTTTCTCCTTATCAGTATCTTTATATGGTGCAAACGACTCCTCCCTGTCAGTGCCGGACATCATATCGTCCTGAATACTTAACTCTGTGGCAGCTACCGTATTATCCTCTTCTTGGCGGGATATTTCATCCTGACCGGCTGCCCGCAGAAGCCGTTCAATGTCGTTATCAATACCCGGCCTCTCTTCGTTTACCGCAGGTGCTTCTTCCTGGCGCCTGCCAAATTTCTGTCTCATCTGTTCTTCATAATCATTGATATCAATATCAGAGCCTGTCCCGGCAGAAGCCATGCCACCGCGCTGAATCGGAATATCACCGGGGGGTGAGGTGAGGATTTCTTCCATATCAAAATTAGCTTTGGTATTTGAAGGATTTTCCTCCAGTGCAGCTATCCCCTTTTTCTTTTTTAATTTATTTAAGAACCCGTCCTCCGCACCGCCGGATTTGCCGGCTAAGCCCTCTGACGTACTTTCTTCCCCTGATTTCTTAAGCAGAACTGTTTTCGCTTTCCGCTTCGGCTGTACGTCTCCCTCCGTTTCCTCTTCGTCTTCATAGGCTTCCTCTAAAAGCATTCTTCTTTCTTTCATCTGGCGGAGGGAATCACCGCTTTTTGAACTAAGATAGGATAACAGGGCTTTACCTGTGATAAACATTATAAATATAATCATCAGAGCAATTAAAATAATATAGGTTCCCACTGTACCGAATAAAGGGTATAATATCCCGCACAGAAAGCCGCCGATAATTCCGCCTCCGCTTTTTAAATCCGCAGAATTCGTATAGTATTCGGTTAATTTAACGCTGGGTGAGTAGCCTATAATCAGTAACTGGATTAAAGCTGTAAATACAATTCCTAATGATACCGCACTGATTAGTTTGCGTATGGCAATACGGTTGCCCCGGTTTGCTATGTAAAAAGCGATTCCAAAGAAGAGAAAAAACGGCAGCAGATAGGCCATAAATCCAAACAAGCCAAATGTAAAACGGTTAATTGTCTTACCTACGGCTCCGCTAAGGTCAAAATTACTTAATATTAACAGCAGTGAAATAACCAGTGTTATAATTAATGTTATTTCATTATGGTATAATTCTCTGTTGGGATCTTCATTTATCTTTTTCCGTACTTTTTTTCGCCCGGTAGATTTTCTTTTTCCTGTCGTACGATTTGTCTGCCTGTTTTGTTTTGATTGATTGCTTTTATATTGTTGTGCAGCCACACCATATCCTCCTTAAGCTACATTAAGAAACTATCTTAAACATGAAATTGATTCTAAGCTGCTTAACTTCAAGCTGACCTAGAACCAATTTCTATTATACCCTTATTTTACTATTGTTGCAAGGAAAAATATAACTGTAAACCGAAAAAATGTTCGAACAATTAATTCTCTCTTTTAAATCTTGCTCCGGGCATATACTCTGCATTCAGGTAATCAGCCATATCTGTTGAAGCAATTCCTTCCACCACATAATCCGAACCGTCTAATCTCGTATAGACATTACCGTGTTTTAAGGCAATATTGTGATATTCTACAGCTGTATCCTTTCCTTCAGTAGACTCTGTATAGCGGGTATTTCCTAAGACACTTTCCGTTCTATAGCTGTAGATTCTCTCCAAAGGTACCACTGTATACAGCATTTACTCATCACCTCTTCCAGCCATCTGATAAAGTTTATTCAAAGCTTCTTTTATGCCCCCTACTTCATCAATAATGCCTTCATCAATTGCTTCCTTCCCAATTAATATGGACCCCACATCCTTGGCAAGCTGATTGGTATTCTGCATAAGACGTTTTAATTCTTCTTTTCCTATTTTAGAATGGCTTGATACAAAATTCAGAATACGATCCTGGATTTTTTCAAAATAATCATAGGTCTGGGAGACTCCAATAACCGTACCGTTCATTCTTACGGGATGAATTATCATAGTAGCGGTTGGAACGATAAAGCTATACTGTGCCGATACGGCTAATGGCACTCCTATGGAATGGCTGCCACCTAATACCAGTGACACGGTCGGTTTGCTTAAGGAAGCAATCATCTCGGCAATGGCAAGTCCTGCTTCAACATCTCCGCCTACCGTATTAATTAATATTAATAAGCCATCAATATCTGCACTGTCTTCTATGGCAGCAAGCTGCGGTAATACATGTTCATATTTTGTCGTTTTATTATGTTGAGGAAGACATTCATGGCCTTCAATCTCTCCAATAATGGATAGTAAATGTATTTTGGACTTTCTCTTGTCATTAACCAGGGTGGTCTGTCCATACTCTCTTATTTTCCCATCATCCAGTTCTTCTTTTTCTTTTTGTTCTCTTTCTTTTTCAATCTTTGTTGTATTATTTTCCATATGAATCTCCTCGCGAGTTTTTCTGACATATCCCTTCTGACACCGGTAATGATTAATATTGACAGCTGCAGGTTAATCTATACGTCAGCTTTACCCCGTTCTCAGAAGATTTGTAAAATCAAATGAAACTAATTCCTGTTTATTATATGGAAAATATCAATTTTTATTTATTTGTATTGAATCTGACATTTTTTTATAATTCAAATGATTGATATCGTTAATAAAGAAATGGGAATGCAATTTTTAAACTAATACACAAGCATACCGCAAGCCCATTTTACGGTGCTCCGAAAATAGTAAAAATATACTGCAATACATCTTAAACTACTCTACCTGACATTTATCGGTCCACTGTAACTTGGTTATCCGTTGTTTCAATTTGCTATGTAGTTTGCTAATCGGGAATTGAATACAATTTAAAACTATGTTAAATTGGATACCATCAATTAAGAGGCGGTATCCAGTTTCTTATTTTATCTTCAAAATATCTGCCGATTTTCACGGTTTCACCCATTACCATGTTAACTCCTACTTCACTTAAGAACCAATTATCTTTTGAAATACCTCTGTTATCTATAACTGTGGATACATAAAAGTTTATGTTTAAAGGAAACACGGATTGATAAGTTAATAATGCCCGCCGGGAATGATATGCCTTGCAGACCAATAAAACTTTATTAACCGGTATATTCATGCTTTGCAGCAAATCCCATGAAAACTGAGCGTTCTCAAATGTATTCTGGGCTTTGTTTTCTTTTAAGATTACCTTTTCATCAACACCTGCCCTAATTGCAATTTCACGCAAAAAATCCCATTCCGTTTCATTATCCTTTAGTTTTTTATTTACGCCTCCACTCGGTAAAATATAATTACCAAAACCTTTTTTATAGAGTTCCGCTGCATGTTCCATAAGTTGTGGGTGGCTGCCTCCCGGTATAAGAATAACATCCGCCTTCTCAATTTCCGTATCGGCAAAAATAAAATCACTGATACAATCAAATGGGTAATTCATTTCTAATCCTCCTTTTGTTTTTTATATTAATTATTTGACTTTCACTACTAATCCGTTTATTTTTAATGTAGAACATTCCATCTTATTAATCCGTTCATTTATAACAATTGGTAAATTACAAAGCTATTCATGGTTTTAATCAGTTCATTTAGAAGAATAGTAAAATACAAAGCTATATCATTATTAATCAGTTCATTTATAATAATCGTAAAATACAAAACTACAACATAATATTCCTATCGGGATTCTAAAAGTACAAAAGACACGATGTTTTAATCGTGCCTTTCTCGAATGCATGTATTCATATATTACTATAATCAGTTTACTGCTTTGTATGAAAGACATTCTTTATACTTTAGTTTATGGCTAACCTAAAGCCCTACCGTGTATATAGTTCCTTGGCGCACAGCATACTTTTAGTAACTTGCAATCACCCTTTATAATAAATTAATTTCTTAACAATACTCAAATTATGTCTTTATACCAGTTTAATCAGCTTTGTTAGTCTCATAAACGTAAGCCGGTTTCGTACATAAGGTGACAGACATATGGTTCTGGGGATGATATGCTCATCCAGTCCGATTTCATGAACATATTTCACACAGCCGGCCTGGGAAAGAAGTTCGTTAATCCGGTCAACAGACGGAAGTTCATCCAGGATATCCACTATCAACGGCAGCAGGTTTTCAAACTCTCTGGGCTGTATCTGTTCCAGGGGATCCGGAGTATTTTCTTCCAGCATACCTTCATAAAGTCCTTTCGGACCGAAGGCCTCTTTTAACTCCATATAATCCAGTCCGGTATAAGGTACTGTTTCATACATACCGTTACGAATCGCTTCCCTCATCATATGATAGGTTTCTGCCGCTATCATAAGTCCGATGGATACTTTTTCTCCATGGTAGGCATCTACAGGTTTATTAATAACTTCCATTTCCCACAAATGTGAAATATGATGCTCAGCACCGGACGCGGGCCTTGAATTTCCCACCATCTGCATGGCTAAGCCTGATAATAATAAAGCATACATCAATTGCTCATATGCTTTCCGCCGTGATTCTTCCGATACATTACCCCGTAAATCGGACAGGCAGCCGCAGACTTCATTCACGGCTTTCAGTTCCAGTTCACATACCCGGTCACAGATATATTCATCTGTTACGAGATGGGCTATCTTCCAATCCGCCAGGGCTGTATATTTTCCTAATAAATCCGATATCCCCGATGCGGTAAGACGGTAAGGTGCCTTTGAGAAAATGTCGGTATCCGCAATTACCATTACCGGTGATACCGCCGGAAATGTTTTTTTAAAGCCATTCCAGGTCATTGCCGCAACAGTGGATACGAATCCATCCACACTGGCAGCAGTAGGTATGGATACAAAAGGAATTCCTCTCTTATTAGCAATGTATCTGCTGATATCATGAATGGTTCCGGAACCGACAGCCAGGATTAATCTGGTGCTGCCATCAAGCTCCTCCTCAGTAAGCTTAACGGCGTGGTTATCCGCATGAAGTCCTTTTGACGGAAGTTTTATTACTCTGCAGTTCTTAACTTTTTCCTCTACAAATTTACCGGCAGCAGGATATGTATTATCATCACATATCATACTTATTTCCTCCGGTTTTCCGGTAAAAATATCTGATAACAGTTCAGGTATTTTATTGATTGCTCCAGCTTCAATTAAAATTTCTTTAACATGAATCTTGTGTTCTCTGCCGCATGGACATGGTTCAGAAA
>JAEZSL010000363.1 GCA_023443925.1 Bacillota bacterium
CATTCATTCTGGCATCATCAATCAGCCTGCCTTTCATAAACTCCCTGCCTATAAAGATATTCTGTGCTACACTAAGGTGTCCCATCATATTTAATTCCTGGTGTACAATTACGATACCTGCATCCTGCGCATCCTTGGGATTACCAAATTCCACTTCCCTGCCTTCATAGGTAATACTTCCGGCATCTTTTTTATAAATACCGGTCAGTACCTTCATCAGGGTTGACTTTCCGGCTCCGTTTTCCCCCATCAGCGCGTGGACTTCTCCTTTTTTCACCTCAAAATCCACCTGATTAAGCGCATGGACCCCCGGGAAGGATTTATCTATCCCTTTCAGTGTTAAAATAACATCGCCCATGTTTTCACCTTCCTTCTAATCCGTTCATTTCAGGCAAAGCCTTTTACTATGAGATTATTATATAATTCTATAACAGATTTTTTAATAGAATATCTTTTTAAAAATAGTTAAAATTCTACTACCAGGTTTTTTACAGTTACAAATATAGGGAACCCCCGCCCATCCCATATGGCATCAGCCAGGTATGAACCATTCATATATAACGTACAGGGCGGCAGCTGTTTGCGGTTAAACAAAAAAAGAAGCAGATGCAAATGGAATTACTAACATTTACACCGCTTCTTTTATGATATCCGGGTTATTTTATAGAAATCTACCGGGGTTTCCGGATAACCTTCAGACTTTAATGATTTTACGGATACCCCTTACGGATTATTATCAAATATCTTCCAAAGAACTCCTTGTAATTTATAAATAATAATTACTTGATTACCAATATTTTTAATCTCCCCAGAATGGGAATAATAATTTTTGGTTTTCTTCCGTATACATATTGTCCTTTGTAATCAACTGGGAACCGGAATCAACATTTTCTTCAACATTTTTACCCTTTAACAGTTTAACTGCCTCTTCAATTCCAAGATACCCCATGTTAAAAGATTTCTGGATAATAATTCCCTGAAAAACCCCTTCTTCCAACAGTTCCACCTCTTCAATTGAACTGTCAAAGCCAATTACCTTGACCCTGCCGGCTAAGCCAAGCTTTTTAATGGCTCTGGCAGCACCTACGGAGGAATATTCATTTAATCCTCCGATCATTGTAATGTCCGGATATTTATCCATTAAATCTATGGTCAGATTATAGGCTTTATCGAACTCAGAATCACAGAATACCACCTCTACTATCCGGTCTTCCTCATCTCCTAAACCGGACCGGACGCCTTTTTCCCTCTCAATTGCGGTTGATGCGGTTTTTACATGTCCCACAATCGCTACCTTTGTATCTTCTTTCATAAAGGTTTTCATATATTCCCCCATCTTCACACCGGCCAGATAATTATCCGTTGCAACAAGCGCATTCTGCACCTCTTCGTTTACTGTAGAATCTATGAAGATAAGTTTAATCTTGTTTTTTACAATTTCTTTTGCCATTGGGGTAGTTTCTGAATAATGGGCAGGGGAAAGGGCAATGGCATCAGGTTTTTGGCCGATGGCCCATGTGATTAGTTCGTTCTGCCTTTCATAATCCTCTTCCGCATCCGGTGCTACAACACTTAAATCCACGTTAAACTCCCTGGCTGCCATTTCAGCCCCTCCGATCAAGGCTGACCAGAATTCATTGGTATCATCGATTATCTTGGGTATATATATAATTCGGATAGGCTTTTCCGGTTTAAGACTATGGGATACGACATTATAAACACCAGGTATTAAAATACATAAAAACAATAAAATAACCGCAAGTATAATTCTATTCTTTTTCACCATATCCCCCCTGTACCTGTCTTTTTGGAATTCTTATTGTGGCAGTCGTTCCTTCTCCCGGAGTACTTTCATAGGATATACCGTAGTTTTTTCCGTAATACAGCCTGAGACGCATCTGCACATTATAGACACCAACTCCGTTTGATCTATGGTTATGCTTATGTTCATCAAAGATATGAGCTAGTATTTCTTCTGTCATACCTACCCCGTTATCTATGATTTTTATAATAATATCATTCTCTTCCATATAACCGCGGATACGAAGTGTACACAGGGTGTCCTTAAACTTGATTCCGTGATAAATAGCATTTTCCACAATGGGCTGCAGAATCAGTTTTACAATCTCATAAGGATAGATATTTTTATCCACCTCAATTTCATATTCCAGCTTATCCTTATATCTCATTTTCTGAATAGTGAGGTAGCTTATAATATAGGAAATCTCCTGTTCTATGGTCAGAACCTCATTCTCATTACTAATACTTTGCCGCAGCAGTTTAGCCAGAGAAGAGGTCATCAGTACCACTTCCTTATTTTTATTACGTTCCGCCATCCAGATAATGGAATCCAGCGTGTTATATAAAAAATGAGGATTAATCTGTGATTGCAGGGCTCTTAACTCATTCTTTCTCTTTTGCTTCTGCTCATAGATATTCTCTTCCATTAATTTTTTAATTTCTGCCGTCATAATATTAAAGGATTTGCTCAGGCTTCCGATTTCATTTTCAGAAATAACTTCTATATTGGCATTGTCAAAATGCCCCTGTTCTACTTCTTTCATAGAATCCTTCAGTTTTTTAATGGGCCGTGTGATTCTGGTTGAAACCACGGCAGAGATAACCACGGCGGCAGCCAGTAGAATGAACGCCACAAGAATATAAAGGATTTGAGTCTGGGTCTTGTTTTTCATCAGTTCTGATTCATAGACAACACCAACAATGGTCCAGCCTGTTTTATCAGAGGTTGACATAGTGTAGAGTTTACTTCCATCCCCTTCATCGGTTACAAAATAATTGGTTCTGCTATCCATAACCTGGGCTACCCGCTCCGTAGTCAGCCCGCTGTAAAGCAGCTGCTGTTTGGGATGATAGATAATATCGCCATCACGATCCAGTATGAAAACATACCCCTTTTCACCCAGGCTGTTATTTTCACACAAATCGCTGATGACCTTATAATTTAAATCAATGAAAAAGATACCCGAATCATTATTATTTCTCGTGTTTTGAATCCTTTTGCTTAAGGTGATTACCCATTTATAGTTGTTCTTGATCACATTCTGGACATGGGAGGAGGAAAGGGCGGTTTCTCCCGGATTTAAATATGCATAACGGTACCAGTCCAGATTAAATAAGGAAACGTACTCATTCAGCGTATCCGAACCGTCATTAATAATATATCTTCCATTGCCCGATATTACAGCAATATTGCAGATATCCTGTCTTGCCTCCATGATTGTATTAAACTGATCCAAAATTGAGGTGCCTAACAGGGCTTTCTGTTCCTCCTTAATATAATCTTCAAACAAATACTCTTTTACATTTTCATTATTCGTAACCAGGGAAGATATGTTTTCCATGTAATTAATATAAGAATCAATATCCGTATTGACCTGCCTGATCAACTGGGTGGTATTATCAATGGAATTATTTAAAACCGTATCCTCAGTATAGTTTAAGGATATCAGTAAAAAAATCAATAAAGAAAAAACAATTAAGGCTGAAAAAGAAAACAATATGGTAAGCCGAATGCTTTTGAAGTGATGTAATATTACATTCTTCTTACTGTCTTTACTCAAAATGCCTACCTCTTCTCTCTTGCATATTCTGATGGAGTCTTTCCTGTCATTTTTTTAAAGGAAATACTAAAATAATGGGGATCACTAAAGCCTACTTTTTCCGCAATTTCATAGTTTTTTAAATCTGTATTTTCCAATAACTCTTTTGCCTTCTGCATCCGGATACGGATGAGAACTTCCATAAAGGTTTCCCCTGTAATATTTTTAAAAATCGTACTGAATCTGCTGGTACTGATACTAAGGTAAGAGCAGACGGAATTCAGATTCAGATCCGGGTCGGCATAATTTTTTTCAATATAATCCACAGCCAGCATGGCCTGTTTTTTACCGCCGATGTTTTTCTGCATTTCAATTTCACTGCTGATTCTGTAACTGTAGTCTTTGAGCAGTTCCATTACTTTTCCCAGACTCTTTGCATCTGCAATATCCGTTAACATCTGATTACGGAAGGAATAAATCCGGTTTTCTTCCATCTCAGCGGCTTTTAAGGTATTACATAATGCAATCATAATCTGCTGCAAATATAAATCGCTTCTGTTTTTAACCGGCAGCGCCACTTTTATAGCTTCTTCAATCTGCTTTAAGATCTGATCAATTCCGGCTTTGTCATTTATCTTAATGGCTAAAACCAGCGAATCGATCATTACTTCCAGTACAATATCTCCATTTACTTCTTTCTTCTTTATAATGTCATTCATATCAATAATACTGCTTTCTCCGAACAGATACTGATATTTCATGGAATATTCCGCTTCTTCATAGGATCTATGGATATCTTCTTTGTTATTCACAGCTCTTCCGATACCAATAGTAACCCTAAGTTTCATAAACTGCAGGATTTTACCGCTTAACTCGGAGCAGATGCTTTTTACTTCCTGCTCAAAGGACTTAGGCGTATTAGTTTTAAATAGAAGAAATACCCTGTTATCATTGCCCAGACATGCCAGTCCGGTTTTATTATGCTGCAATATTTCATCACAGATATTATAGACAGCAAAAGTCATCAGCGAACTATACTGTTTCATCTGTTCATCCTGTGCTTTTTTGTCTCCGTCCGGATCTATTTCAACAATAGCAACCCGGTAACCGGAAGCATCCAGTATGATATTATTTTCCCGAAGCGCTTTCTCGTTTTCTTCTATTGTCTTGCTTCCCTTAATAAGATCATCCAATACTTTTGACTGGATCAGCAATTTATTTTTGTTATAGCTTTCATACAAACGGATATATTTTTCCGCTTCCATTTTTTTGCTATCCATCTTTTCTTTCAGATCAATCAACACTTTTGATAACTCCGAAGCCGTTACCGGCTTTAAGAGATATTCTTCCACATTATACTTTATTGCTTTTTTCGCATATTCAAAATCGTCATAACCGCTGAAAATAATGATATTGATATTCCTATAATTCTTGTATATGAACTCGCTTAATTCCATACCGTCCACAAAAGGCATACAGATATCAGTCAGAACAACATCCACTGAATTTTTCTCCAGAAATTCAATGGCTTCTTTTCCATTCTGACAGTTTCCTGCAAGTTCATATCCCAAATCATCCCACCTGATGTTCTCACTGATTGCCTCTCTTACAAGGACTTCATCGTCTACTAACAATACCCGATACACCGTCTTCACTCCCATAATTTAATTAGCATTAGTGCATCGTCCTGCAAATAACTAGACCAAGTGCGCAAGCAATGGGTCTAGTTATTTTGAGGATGATGCACTAGGGTACTATATTTCAATAATATAGTACCCTAATATTTTGTCAATCATTTTTCAGCTTATTTTGTAATGGTACCATCTAAATCCCAGAGATCTTCCCAGTCTTTAGCACCTTCCCATAAGAAGACCTGTCCTTTGATTAAACGGTTATTTTTATCAATGGTTTTTAAAACAGCCATTTCTTCTTCCGTCAGGGGATCTTCCACTGTACATTTTAAATTGCTCACATATTCCATCTCCTTAACAGAAAAAGGAATCGGAATCTGTCCTCTTTGTACTGCCCATTTTAAACAAATAATGGCAGGGTGTACGTTGTGTGCTTTTGCGATTTCCACTAATTCAGGAACCTGGATATCGGCAATATCCTCATCCGTCTTATCTCGGTCCGGTCTGGTCGGGGAACCGATGGGGCAAAAACCGATGGGCTGGATTTCGTGAGCCACACAATAATCAAATAATTCCTGCTGCTGGAAGCAGGGATGTAATTCCATCTCAATTGCAACCGGTTTAATCTTGCAAAGAGGAAGAACTGCTTCTAATTTCGGTATGGTCATGTTGGACATACCGATATATCTTACAAGCCCCATTTCAACTAATCTTTCGCACTGTCTCCAGGTTGACATAAATTCTTCCACACTAAAGGGTTTGGAATCCGGATTGCGGGAATCCCCGTCACAGCCAGGTGCATGATAGTTAGGAAATGGCCAGTGTACAAAGAAAAGATCGATGCAGTCTAAATGTAAATCTTTTAAACTCCTGGCACAGGAAATTAAAACATCTCCTTTTCCATGCATATCGTTCCAAACTTTTGTTGTAATAAATAATTCTTCCCTTTTTACGGTTCCTTTATCAAAAGCTGCCTGGAACACGTCTCCGATCTGGTCTTCATTGCCATATACCGCCGCACAGTCAAACAGACGATATCCAGCTTCAATGGCACCGGCTACGGCTGCAGAAACCTGATCCGGTGTAAAGCGGTCGGACCCAAAGGTTCCCATTCCGATTCCGGGGATAAATTCACCGGAATATAATTTTCTCTGTGGCACAGTTTTGGGATCAATAAATGCTGTCATATTATGTTCTCCTTTTCTATTGACTATTCAGCTGCTGGATTAAAATGCCTGGACTTCAAACGGCATTCCTCTTCTCTGTTTACCGAATAGTTACTTTTAATATTTTATAGGTATCTATAGGAAAATTAATGATTAATTAATTTTTTCTACTTTTATCTGAGGAAGCAGCTCCTCCATATCTTTTATACGGAAAAATCCTGTTTCCATACGCATTGCACTGGCTGCAGAAATGGCACTGGCAAGTTTCAGAGTTTCCGGTACGGACATACCCTTTGATAATCCAACAGCAAAGCCTGCTATCATTGAATCTCCGCAGCCTACCGTATTCACAGCCTCAATTTTTGGAACAACAGCCTGAAATACACCTTCCTCACAGGCTGCCAGTGATCCGTCGGAACCGCAGGATATTACTACTATCTCTATTCCCGTCTTTTGCAGTTCCTGTGCTGCTTTTATAAGGTCATCACGACTGCTTAATTCCTTACCGGTTAACATTCTGATCTCATCCATATTTGGCTTTATCATGGTTGGTTTTGCTTTCAGGGATTCCTCCAGCAAATTTCCGCTGGTATCCAGTATAACCTTTTTATTATGCTCCTTTGCAATGCTGATCATTTTTTGGTATAGGGAACTGTCCATGCCTTTTGGTACACTTCCGGATATAGCAACTACAGAACAGGTGTCAATTAGCTTAAGATATTTTTTCAGCATATCTTCTTCATTTGCATCTGTTATAAATACACCCGGCTCCAATAATTCTGTCTGTGTACGGTTTGTCTCATCATATATATTGATGCAGGATCTGCTCTCGCCGCTGATATGCACGAAATCACTTTTTATATTAAGACCGTCCAGCGCTTCTATAATATAATTTCCCGCATGTCCGCCGGCAAATCCCGTTGCCGTTACGTCTTCTCCAGTGATAGCCGCAACCCGGGATACATTAAGACCTTTTCCTCCTGCGGAGTAGGTGCATTCTTTCACTCTGCTGACACTTCCGGGCTGTAAACTCTCCACTACATATCTTTTATCAATTGCTGCATTTAAGGTAACTGTTAATATCATAACTGAATTCCTTTCCTGTTAATCTTCCGCCTGGCTTTTAAGTTAAAACTGCTGTTAATCTTCATTTACCAGCAGGATTTTGCCGTTAACGGCACCCGGCACTTTAAATAACTGGAAAGCTTCCTGTGCTTTACTCATAGGATATTTCTTAAAAATTAAATCCTGATCAAATTTTAATTGTCCGGTTGCATAATAATGTGCTGTTAATTCCCATTCTTTTCCCGGAAACGGAGCGCTGTAAGACATCCAGGAACCGGTTAATTTAAATTCCTTACGGTTCATGTTTTCCCACAACTTCTGTGAGAACTCCAAGGTCACATGAGGTGTTCCGATAAAACATACATGGGCTTTGTTTGCTGCCAGTTCAAAGGCCATATACATGGTGGGAGCTGCCCCTGCGGTTTCAAATACATAGTCATAACCTTTTCCGCCGGTATATTCCATTGCCTTTTCCATAAAACCGTCTTCGGTAGTGTTAACGGCTTCATCAGCACCCAGCCGTTTGGCCAGTGCAAGACGGTCGTTATTAATATCAAATACCACTACTTTACTGGAGCCAAAGATTTTTGCCCACTGCATGGTGAATAAACCAATGGTACCCCCGCCTAATATGGCAACGGTTTTACCTCCCTGATAATCATTCTGCAGCAGTCCGTGAAGAGCTACGGTAGAAGGTTCAAACATGGCTCCCTGTTCATAAGAAACACTCTTGTCAAATACCACAGCATTTCTCTCCGGTATTACAATATAGTCTGCATTGCTGCCCTGTTCTCTGGAACCGATGAAGCTATAATGCTTGCATAGGGAGTAATTACCGTTCTGGCAGTCCTCACAGGTCATACAGGGACGCAGCGGTGCACCGGAAACCCGGTCCCCAACCTTAACCTTTGTAACTCCTTCTCCGATTTCTACTACTTCACCAGAAAATTCATGGCCTAATACGATGGGGTAAAAATGAACACCGTTATGCAATACTCTGGGAATATCGGAACCGCAGATACCGGACGCTTTTACTTTTACCTTAACCGTACCTGGTTTTGTTTCCGGTTCTTCATAATCTAAATAACGTACATCTTCGTTTGCACAAACTACAGCTGCTTTCATTTTACTTTACCTCTCCTTCATGGTGTTTTTTAAATTATTGTAAAGCTCTAAATAGGTTTCGTAATTTTTTTGGTATATTTCATGGTTTTCCATATTGGGTTTATGATATCTTCTTACCTTTACGGTCATCTCTACCGCTTCTTCGAAATCCCGGTACATTCCTACCCCAACACCGGCTAATATAACTGCTCCCAGGGTGGTTGCCGTATCCGAGGACGGAACGGCTATGGGCTTCCCGGTAATGTCGGATTTCATCTGGGTCCATAAAAGGGAATTTGCTGCTCCTCCCATAGCTCTAAGTTCACCGACCTGTGCTCCTGCTGCCGCCGCGACTTCCAGATTGTGCTTTAAGGAATACGCTACTCCCTCCATTGCCGCTCTTACAAAATGTCCTTTGGTCTTGCTATAATCCAGCCCATAATACACACCTTTTGCATTCACATCCCAGATGGGAGATCTTTCGCCGGCCATATAGGGCAAAAATACCATACCGTCACTGCCTGGATTAATATTAGCGGCCGCATCATCCAAAAGAGCAAGAGAAGATTTACCTAATCTTTTACCTTCTTCTCTCTCGAAATCTGCGAATTCTTTTTCAAACCACCGCATTACACCACCGCCGCCGGTAGTACCGCCCTGCAGAAGCCACTGATTTGGTACTACATGAAAACTTAGAATCAGGCTGGGATCTGCGCTGTATTCATCCAGACAGATACTCATTCCGCCTGCCTGCCCCCCCTGCTCCTGGGTCTCATATGGATGAATCACTCCTGCTCCAAGCGTTCCGCAGGCTGCGTCCAGACCACCTGCCACAACTGGTGTTCCGGCAGCCAGTCCGCTAAGGGCTGCCGCCTCTTCGGTGACATAACCAACCACCTGATGGCAGTCATAGATATCCGGAAGAAAATCAAAAGGTATGCCAAGACGGCTGCACATCTCTTCATTCCAGGTTCCGGTACGCATATCAAAACAATGCAGGCCGTACCCCTGGGATTTTTCCTGGCTTAATACTCCGGTCAGCCGGTACACGATAAAACTGTTAGACTGCAATATCTTATATATCTTTTCATAAACCTCGGGTAGATTTTCTTTATACCATATAATCTTGGCCGTGGTATAAGAGGATTGCAGAGAATTTCCTGCCAGATTAAATATCTCTTCCCCGCCGATTTCCTGATTCAGTCGTTTGCAGATGGAATCTGCCCTGGTATCCATCCATATAGGTGTGTTCGTAAGGACTTTACCGTTCTCATCAATTGCGATGGCTGACCAGCTCTGTCCGTCGACACCGATACCGGCAATGTCCTTATTATCAATATCTGCTTTTTGAAGCGTTGTTTTAATGGTACGATAGATTGATTCCCACCATTCGTCCGGATTTTGCTCCGCGTAGCCCGGTTTTGGGTAATACACCGGATAATCCCCGTTTCCGCTGGCAATTACTTCTCCCTGCTTATTAAAAACCGCGATCTTGCAGGCACTGGTCCCGATATCGATTCCAAGTAAATATTTTTTCACATGCACCCTCCATTCCGGTGTTATAATTTCATTATATATAATACAAGTAAGGTTTCGTGAAGAAGCTTCACAACCGCTGGAACTATTATAGATTATTATTATTAAGTCGTAACGTTTCGTTTTCTTGTAAAATAATATTACATGCATCTTAAATGAAAGCAAAGTACCTGCCGCTGCCAGCATTATGACCAATTCTATCACCTATTAAATCATTCAAATTACTTGTTTCAAATGAGTTAAATCACTAGTTTTAATCATCTAAATTGACCAGTTTCAAATCACTTAGATTACTTATTTAAATAATTTGCTTTATATAATTTAAATGACTTGCTTTAAATCATTTAAATAACTTGTTTTAAATTATCTAAATTACATTTTAAATTATCAGTTACATAAAAATTTAATACCAGATAATTACTTGTACAATAAAAAATGGTCTTTCTATGCTTGTTTTAAGAGACGTGAATATTATTTACACAAAAAATTTTAATTTATAATTTTCTGATCGAATTTCCTTCCATGATATCTGTCTGTAATTTCAGAATCTTATATTCGATCTCATCCTCATTTTTGTTTTCTTCAATTCTTTTTAAGATTAGTTCCGCAACATGTTTACCTATCTCATCCTTAGGCTGGGTTACTATGGTCAGCTTCGGCTTACAGGCTCTTGCAAATTCCGTGTTATCAAACCCGATTACCGAAAGCTCTTCCGGAATTTTGACTCCCAGTTCATTGATACCGATAACCGCACCCATGGTCATTTCATGGTTTGCAACAAATACTGCCGTCATGTCTTTATTATTTCGGACAAGATTCTCCAGGCATCTGGCACCGCCGTTAATGGTATAGTCACCGTTTTCAATAAGCCGGTCTTCCGGAACAATTCCGGCTTCCATCAAGGCAAGCCGATATCCCAGCATCCTTTCCTGGGCCGTAAATACATCTTCCGGACCGCCGATCATGCCAATTCTTTTATGTCCGTTATCAATTAGGATCTGCGTAGCATTTTTCGCTGCGGTAAGATTATCTACCAGAACATAATCACATGCAACACCATTTATCTTCCGGTCAATCATGACGATAGGTTTCTTTGCCTTCTGGAAGCAGCTTAAATGAGATCCGTCCGAATTAACCGGCATATTAATGATTCCGTCCACTCTTTTCCGGAACAGAAAATCAACGGCATTTTTCTCCAGTTCTTTGTCAGTCCTGCAATCACAGACAATGGTAGCATAACCGTGATTCCTTAAAACGTCTTCCATGGCGGTTATGATCTCCGTACAGAAATTAATATTTAATTCCGGTATTACAACACCGATTGTCTTGGTCTTATTGGTTTTCAGACCTCTGGCAACTTCATTTACCTCAAAATTCAGTTCCTTAATTGCCTCTTCTATCTTTTTCCTGTTCTCATCCCGAACATTGCCTCCATTTAAATAAGAAGAAATGGTTGCAAGACCCAGTCCCGTATATTTTGCTATATCCTTAATCGTAGCTACCAATGCTTACTACCTGCCTTTTTTTAAAATAACTGACAATCAATTATTTTATCACTTTATTATCGCTTCCGCAAACTAAAATACGGCCTTTCACCAATTCTTTTACCTTATCCATGCCTGCTTTACCAAGACTCTTCGGGTCAAAGGTATCCGGTTTCGCATTCAGTAATTCTTTAATTCCGTCAGTATAAGCAACCCGAAGTTCCGTGGCAAAATTGACTTTACAAATTCCGCGGCTTACACAGTCTCTTACATCATCATCACTTAAACCGGAAGCTCCGTGTAATACTAAAGGTATTGAAACGACTTTTCTGATTTCGGAAAGTCTTTCCTTATCTAATACCGGTGTACCGCTGTAAAAACCATGTGCCGTACCGATGGCGATGGCAAGTGAAGAAATTCCCGTTCTTTCCACAAATTCTTTTGCTTCCATAGGATCTGTATTGGTATCGGCCTCTGCTTCCAGGTCATCTTCTTTGCCGCCGACTTTACCGAGTTCTGCCTCCACAGGTATCCCATTGGGTTTTGCTACTTCTACTACTTTACTGCTTACTTCTATATTTTTTTCAAAAGATTCATGGGAACCGTCTATCATAATGGAAGTGTATCCCTCTTTAATCGCTCTTTCCGCAAGCTCAAAACTGCTGCCATGATCCAGATGCAGTGCAACCGGAACCGTAGCTTTCTTCGCTTCTGCCGTTACAATTGCCGCAAATGTTTCCAGAGTACCATACTTTACGGTAGACGGCGTTGTCTGAAGCATCACCGGTGCATTCAATTCCTCCGCAGCCGCTATAACTGCCTTTACCATCTCCATATTTTCAACATTAAATGCACCTACTGCATAGCCTCCCTTTTGAGCATCGAGAAGCATTCTTTCTGATGTAACCAGTGCCATATCCTCTTCCTCCTTATACAATCCGAAACGTTTCTGTTTTCAAATTTATTATATCTTTGGTACGCCGCCTTGTCAACTATAATATTTTCACCTATTTTAATAAAATTTTATATTGACATTTAAAACACATACCAATAACATAGGATTTATATTATACTATTTAGACAGAGAGGTAGTTATTATGCAATATTTTCTAAAAAATGATAAAGTTTGTGTTCGTTTTGATACCCTGGGCGGCGGAATCGTTTCGATTCAGGATAATGAAGGATTGGAATATCTATGGCAGGGAGACCCAGAGTACTGGTCTGGTCAGGCACCGGTCATGTTCCCGATCTGTGGAAGTTTAAGAGATAAGAAAGCTTATGTCGGAGATGGTTTAACCTGCACAATGGAGCGGCACGGGTTGGTAAGAAAGCTGGAATTCACCTATACGGGCCAGACAGAAGATACCATTACATTTTCTATCTGTTCCAATGAAGAGTTAAAATCCAGATTCCCTTATGACTTTGAATTGCAGATTACTTACATACTTAAGGAAAAGACTCTGACTACTTCCTATCAGGTTATTAATCTAAATCCAATACCCATGCCCTTTTTTATCGGCGGTCATCCCGGTTTTAACTGTCCGCTTCTGCCAGGAGAGGACTTTGAGGATTATGTAGTTGAATTTGAACAGCCTGAAACTGCTCTTTGTCCGGAATCAGTCCCGGCAACAGGCCTTGTTAATGTGGATAACCGGCTTGCATTGTTAGACAGGGAATCCGTCCTACCCTTAAAACATAGTTATTTTAGTGTGGATGCCCTAATATTTGACCAGTTAAAGTCCCGAAGTGTGAAATTAATAAACCCGGCCACCGGTAAGGGAGTTCGAATGGATTTCTCCGGTTTTGATTATTTCATCTTATGGTCAAGCCCAAATAACGGTCCTTTTGCTGCTTTGGAACCCTGGACCGGGATTTCCACCTGCAATGATGAATCCGATGTATTTGAGGCAAAGAGAGGTGTTAAAATACTGGCTCCAAATGAGTCTGAGATTTTATCTTTTGATATTACCATAATGTAAATTATAGTTTAATGTACTATATAAGATTTAATTTAAAATGCATGATTTGCCCATTTACCTTATCTATATATTAGGTGTGATTTATCTTGTTTTATACTTTGCGGCATGATTTATCCTATTTTATATTGCAGCATGATTTACCCTATTTTATACTTTGTTACGTGGTTTATCCTGTTTTATACTTTGCGGCGTGATTTATTCTGTTTTACCGAAAGTTATCAACTGTTGATACTTCCCGTACAAAACCTTAAATAAGCCTAAAAAAGAGCAAAAAAAGGTTATCCCGAGGGATAACCTTTAATCAATTTCGTTCCTGACAATATAGCTATTTCTGTATAAAAATGTTTAAAAATAATCATTCTTAAAATTTATATATATAGAAAAAGGTACACTGAAAACTTTGTTGATTATAATTTAGTTACGTTAGTAGCCTGAGGACCTTTAGCTCCCTGAACAACATCAAAAGCAACTTCTTGTCCTTCTTCTAAGGATTTGAAACCATCCATGTTAAGGCCTGAATAATGTACGAATACATCGTTGCCCTGTTCATCAGAGATAAATCCAAAACCTTTTTGATTGTTAAACCATTTTACTGTACCTTTGTTCATGATAATTCCTCCAAATAAAATAAAATTACTGTTACATTATAGTGACAGTTATGCTATTGCATCTACTGCAACACATTAATCATATCACTATTTCTGCTTTCTGTCAAACATTATTTTGTAGATTTTCACGCGAAAATATACATTTTTCAATTATTTTTTGTTTGTATTTTTCTGTTTTATTATATATTATTGAAATAGATTATTGTAATATAGATTATTTAATATAATACGGTCAGTTATACGTCAAAGCTACATTTTGTTGCTTTATCATATATTTTTTAATCAAATTGGTATAATATTTAAATTGATATAAGCTATTTAGTATTAATTATTACTTACATATAGAATGCCATAGCTAAAACGAATATAATAATTGATACTTAATACAAATATCAGTTTTAAAACCAAAGAAAAGCAGATTAATTCGTAAGGGGGTTTGGCATGTCTGATTTATTATTGAAAGACAAATTACGCGAATTGCGTACCAGAATGCATTTAACCCAGAGTAAAGTCGGTCAATATCTTAATATGACGCGGCAAGGTTATGCTCATTATGAAGCAGGCTTACGACATCCGGATTATCAGACACTGCTAAAACTATCAAAGTTATACCAGGTCGATATCGGTGAATTAATTAATAACCATACCACTCCGATTGTCCATGAAACACTCCATGAAAATGTGGATTATACCATTAAGCCCAGCAATCAAAAGCAGACAGCCATGCCGCCCCGTGTTATACAGCTTACCAGTGATGAAAAGAAATTATTTAATCTGTACGGTAAACTAAGTGCATCTGATAAAAAAGAGTTCTTAAATATGTTGGAGTTAAAAGTTAATGAAATCAAAAAACCGAAATAATAATTTAATGGGGTTAAACGATACAACTGAAAAGTTATTTGAAAGCTGCTGCTAATTCGAAGAATTACACTATGGATGATAATTGTGATGCATTCAAGTCCGTTATTTTAGTTAAGATCTTCTAATAGCAGCGGCTTTCTTAATTCTGTCCAATCTGATTGCAGCACAGCTTTCTAAAACCTTTCTGATCGGTGTTACAGCTTCGTAAGCTTTTCCGGTTGTTCCTATTGCATTCACTGACAGGTTGTGCTGTGATCTTTTCTTGATTATGCCAAATTATAAGCTTCCTCCGCTTTTAACACCAGGAATTTATTATCCTGCAAAGCATCCAGGGCTTTTTTCGGATCTGAAACTTTCAGTATCATTGAACCGATATCGCCTGCGGACAAAGCATACATATACTCAACACTGATACCGGCTTCTGCCAGAACTTTTAATAAGCAGTGAAGCATTCCTATCTTATGCGGAAGCTTTACTGCGATTACTTCCGTAAGATTCGCAGAAAATCCGGATGCTTTCAGAACTGTTTTTGCCCTTTCCGGATCAGAAACGATCAGGCGGAACATACCGTATTCCGTTGTGTCAGCCAGACTGGCGGCAACAATATTAATATTATTCTCATGAATCGTCTCCGTTACTTTAGCTAGCCTGCCTTCCCTGTTCTCAATAAATACCGACAACTGTTTGATCAACATAATTAATCACCCTCTCCTATAAAATTAATAACCTGCGATCCTCTATACCAGCTTACGCTTATCGATTACACATTTCGCAAAGCGAAACGATTTTTATACCAGCTTACGCTTATCGATTACACGTTTCGCTTTCCCTTCACTCCGTTCTAACGTTTTGGGTTCTACCAGTTTTACTTTCACGGCCAGGCCCAGGGCGGTCTGCAATATATGTGAAATCTTTCTAGTCAGGTCTTCCAGTGCCCTGATCTCATCCGAGAAGAAGCGTTCTTCTACCTCTACCCATACCTCCAATACATCCAGATTATTTATACGGTCAACAATCAGCAGATAGTGGGGACTGGTTTCGCTGATTTCCAGCAGCGCCGCTTCCACCTGGGAAGGAAATACATTGACGCCCCGGATAATCAGCATATCATCGGAGCGGCCTTTAAATCTTGATATACGTGCCAAGGTTCTGCCGCATTCACATTTATCATATGTTATGCTGGTAAGGTCCTTGGTACGGTATCGGAATAAAGGCAGTGCCTCCTTGGTAATGGTGGTGATTACCAGTTCTCCGGTATCACCTTCCGGAACCGGTTCCAGTGTTTCCGTATTGATGATTTCAGGTATAAAATGATCCTCATAGACATGGAGTCCGCTATGGTATTCACAGTCAGCCGCAACACCCGGACCCATAATTTCACTTAAGCCATAAATATCATAGGCTTTTATATGCAGCTTCGATTCAATCTCGTTACGCATATTTTCCGTCCAGGGTTCCGCTCCCAGAATAGCTGCCTTTAGCTTGATTTTATCCAGCTTCCCGGCTTCTTCCAGCGCTTCGGTCAAATGTAACAGATAAGAAGGCGTGCAGGCAATAACTGTGCTTCCAAAATCCTCCATCATAGTAATCTGTTTTCTGGTATTTCCGGACGACATGGGAATCACGGTAGCTCCCAGATTCTCCGCTCCGTAATGGAGCCCCAAGCCTCCGGTAAATAAACCATACCCATATGAAACCTGAATCTTATCCTGCTTTCCGATTCCTGCCATAGCTAAAACCCTGGCCACACACTCCTGCCAGATTTCAATATCCCGCCTGGAATAGCCTACTACCGTTGCTTTGCCTGTCGTTCCGGAGGAAGCATGTAAACGTACGACCTCCGACTCCGGAATAGCAAATAATCCAAACGGATAGTTGTCCCTCAAATCATTTTTTGTTGTAAACGGCAGTCTGTTCAGATCTTCGATTCCCCTGATATCACCGGGTTCTATGCCCAGCTGCTGCATTTTTTTACGGTAAAATTCCACATTGTGATAAACTCTGTCCACCATTTTCCTAAGTCTTGCACTTTGAAGGTTTCTCATCTCATCGCGGCTCATGCATTCTTTTGTTTCATTCCAAATCATATGTTAATCCTCCTCATCAGTCATATAATCTAAACCTGTTTACTCATACTCCTGCTTAACTCTACACCCTTAAAATGAACTGCCTGTTATAACCATCTGCTTTAGGAAAGAGCATTCAGATTATAGCCTTTTACAAATGCTTTCTTATTAATCTCAACTGTTTTCGGCGGTACGGCTGCTTCAATTGCATTTAGCCAGTCTTCTTTTGAAAATTCCATATACTGTGCCGCTACTCCCAGGATTACAACATTGAAGGTTCTGATATTGCCAAGTTCTCTGGCCTCCTCCATGGCATTCACACAAAGGACTTTATATTTTGCGGATAAATCCTTCACAATATTAGAGGGATATGCTGCCGCACCAATTACCACGGGCATGGGGTCAATTCTCTGGTCATTTATGATGAGAACCCCGTTTTCCTTTAAAAAGTGGACATAACGCAGCGCTTCGAGTCGTTCAAAGGCAATCAGCACATCCGCCTGGCCGGCTTCTACAATGGGCTCATACACCTTATCTCCATAACGCACAAAGGTTACCACACTGCCTCCTCTCTGCGCCATACCGTGTACTTCAGAAAGCTTAACATCATATCCGGCCTCTAAGATGAGACCGCCAAGAATACGGCTGGTAAGCAGGGTGCCCTGACCGCCGACTCCGGCAATCATAATATTCTTCGTTTCCATACTTACACCTCTGCTTTCTCAATAGCCGCAAACTTGCATAAACTGTAACAAAGACCGCAGCCATTGCACATGGTATCATTTATTACGGAAGTACCGGCTTCTGACTTTGTAATTGCAGGACATCCAGGTTTTAAGCACATACCACACTTTTTGCATACATCCTGCTTAACCTGGTATCTGCCGGCAATATTACCCCGATTTAGCAATACACAGGGCGACTGGGTTATAATTACAGATAATTCATCCCTTTTTAATTCTTCTTTTAACAGTGCTGTTAACCGGACCGTATCAAAAGCAGAAACCACTTCCACATGGCGTATTCCTATGGCTTTGCAAAGCCCTGGGATATCAATTGCGTCTGTGGACTCACCCATCAGAGTTCTCCCCGTAGCCGCATGATCCTGGTGGCCTGTCATGCCGGTAGTGGAATTGTCCAGAATCAATACCGTACCGGTACTACGGTTATAAACCATATTGATTAAGGAATTAATACCGGTATGAAGAAATGTAGAATCTCCGATTACAGCAACCCAGTTCTTAATGTAGTCCTTACCCTTAGCCTTTTCCATCCCATGAAGGGTGCTGATACTGGCTCCCATGCAGATCGTGGTATCCACCACTCCTAAAGGTGCCACGGCACCTAAAGTATAACAGCCGATATCCCCCGCACCATGTATTTTTAATTTATTCATTACGGAAAATACACTTCTGTGGGGACATCCGGGGCATAAGATAGGGGGTCTCTGAGGTACCTCTGCCGGCTGCGTCAAAGATAGTTTCTCTCCTTTTATGACAGAACGCAGCATATTGGCGCTGTATTCACCCTGAACCGTAAAAACTTCCTTGCCGCAGGCTTTAATCCCCCAGGATTTAACCTGTTCTTCTATAACGGGATCCAGTTCTTCGACTATGTATAGTTCATCTACATGGGCTGCAAATTCTTCGATCAGTTTCCTGGGCAGCGGATTGACCAGACCCAGTTTCAGTACGGAAGCTTCCGGAATTGCTTCTTTAACATATTGATATGGTATTCCGGAGGTGATAATCCCCAGCTTTCTGTCGTTATATTCGATTCGGTTTATCTTGAAATCACTGCCGTCAAGTATTAGTGCATTTTCTCTTTGTTCTACCGCTATATGTCTGAGCCTGGCATTACCGGGCATCATAACATGCTTTGCAATGTTACGTTCATAAACCCTGTCCACCGGTTCGGAACGCTCTCCTAACTCCACCACTCCCTGTGAATGGGATAATCTCGTGGTGCTGCGAAGTATTACCGGGGTATCATATTTTTCACTTATTTCATAAGCGAATTTCATAAACTCCTTGGCTTCCTCACTGTCAGCAGGCTCTAAAACCGGAACCTTGGCTGCCCTTGCCACAGACCTGGTATCCTGCTCATTCTGAGAACTGTACAAGCCGGGATCATCAGCGACCACAACTACCAATCCGCCCGACACCCCGATATAGGCTGCGGTAAATAAAGGATCGGCCGCCACGTTAAGTCCTACATGCTTCATGGAAGCCATAGCACGGACACCGCTTAAGGAAGCTCCGATGGCCACCTCAAGAGCAACTTTTTCATTGGGGGACCATTCCGCATAGATTTCACTATATTTTATTATATGTTCGCTGATTTCCGTACTTGGTGTCCCCGGGTAAGCAGCAGAAACCTTAACTCCCGCCTCAT
>JAEZSL010000066.1 GCA_023443925.1 Bacillota bacterium
TTACCTAAGAAGTTTATCGTTTTCTATTGAGAAGCAAGGTAGAAAATGGTAAACTTCTTTTAGGATTCGAATCATAGGATAAAAGTCAATACATCACACAAATTTTTAAGGGGAATAAGATTAAGGAGTCTTAAGATGGCTGATTATATTGTAGAAATGAAACATATTACCAAGAGATTTCCCGGGATTGTAGCAAATGACGATATTACGCTCCAGATCAAAAAAGGGGAGATTTATGCGCTGCTTGGTGAAAACGGAGCCGGTAAATCAACGCTGATGAGTATGCTCTTTGGTATGTATGAACCGGATGAAGGAGAGATCTGGATCCGTGGAGAAAAAGAAAAAATCGAATCACCCAACCAAGCCACGAAACTAGGTATCGGTATGGTCCACCAACATTTTAAATTAGTGCAGAATTATACCATAGCCGAGAATATTGTCCTTGGTGTGGAACCCATGAAAAAGATAGCCGGAATCTTTCCCTATGTAGATATCCGAGGCGCTAACCGCAGAATCGAAGAATTATCCAAAAGATATGGCCTGGAGGTTGATCCGGGTAAAAAAATTGAAGATATAAACGTATCGATCCAGCAGCGTGTTGAAATATTAAAAATGCTTTACCGGGAAGCTGAGATTTTAATCTTTGACGAACCGACGGCAGTACTGACACCACAGGAAATAGAGTTTCTTTTAGAAATAATTGAAGGGTTAAGAAAAGACGGAAAAACCATTATATTGATTACCCACAAGCTGGAAGAAATCAAAAAAGTAGCCGACCGCTGCGCCGTATTGTGCCGGGGTAAACTGGTTGAAGTGCTGAAGGTTGCCGAAACCTCCACCAGGCAGATGGCTAATTTAATGGTAGGACGTGAAGTGAATTTTGAGACGGATAAAAAACCGGTTGATCGAAAAGAAGTAGTATTACAGGTCGAAAATCTGACGGTTAAGAATCAGGACCACTTTGAAGTGGTAAAGGAGGTTTCCTTTTCCATCCGGGGCGGCGAAGTATTTGCCATAGCAGGAGTGTCCGGTAACGGACAAGTGGAAATAGCCGATGCCATAGCCGGTCTTATTAAAGTGAGCGGCGGCAGAATAAAACTTAACGGTGCGGATATAACAAACTATAATATCAGGAAACGCACACTCTGCGGCATTTCTTACATACCGGAGGACAGGCAGAGCTACGGGCTGGTTCTGGATTTTACCTTATCGGATAACCTGGCGTTAAAAACTTATTACAAAAAAGAATATTCACCCCGGGGAATTTTAAATAAAGAAGCAATCGACCGATTTGGTAAAAAACTCATCGAAAAATATGATATCCGAAGCGGACAGGGGGGCAGGACCCAGGTTCGGTCCATGAGCGGAGGTAATCAGCAGAAAGCCATCATTGCAAGAGAAATAGAACTCCAGTCTCCTTTCATGATTTTTGTTCAGCCTACCAGAGGCCTGGACATTGGTGCCATTGAAAATATTCATAATATGATTCTTAAGGAAAGAGAGAAGGGGAGAGCAATTTTACTGATATCCCTGGAATTAGACGAGATTATGAATGTTTCTGATACCATAGGAGTTATCTATAACGGGCAGTTTCAAAAGATTGCAGACACAAAATCACTGACCACCAAGGAAGTCGGTGAATTTATGATGGGGGTGAAGCATGAGTAAAGATGTGAAACATTCTGTAAAACAGAAGGAGAATAAAACTGCCGGCAACAAAAAAGCTTCCATATTCCTGCTTGGGAACGAAAAGTGGCAGTTCATAACCATTCCTGTTTTCTCCATCCTGATAAGTTTAATTGCGGCAGCAATTGTTATATTAGTTATAGGTAAGAACCCTATCAGTGCCTATTTAAATCTTCTGCAGGGCTCCGGAATCCTTCCGAAACCTTCTTATGCAGGTTATAAGAGCATTCTTACGGACTTCCTTAGCCTGTTAAACGCCATGACTCCTTTGCTGTTCGCGTCTTTGGCGGTGGCCGTTGCTTTTAAGGCAGGACTCTTTAACATCGGTGTTTCCGGTATGATGCTGGCAGCTGGTTTTACTGCTACGGTTATAATCGGTTACAGCGGTTTGAGCAGCTTTCTGGCAAGACCCCTTGTACTTGCAATCGGTATCGTGGTAGGTGCTTTTATGGGAGCTTTTGTGGGATGGCTCAAATATAAATTCAATATTAATGAAGTGGTTTCCACCATTATGTTAAATAACATCGCCCAGTATGTCTTTGGGTTTTTTATTAATACCTATATTATTGATCCGGTATCCAGACAGTCCAAATATATACTGGACAGCTCCAGACTGACCCTGGTTAATGTGGAACTGGGAGGACTGAAAATGGATATACCGCTGGGCTTCCTTTTAGCCATTGCAGCAGCCTTATTTATCCGCTTCTTTATGGATAAAACCGTTCTGGGATATGAAATCAAAACGGTGGGTTCTAACCGAAACGCAGCGAAATACGCCGGTATTAATGTGGGAAGAAATATTATACTGGCAATGATGATATCCGGTGCTCTGGCAGGTCTGGCCGGTGTTACCTTTTATATGGGGTACTTTTCGTCTATCCAGCCTAAGGTACTTTCAAGCGTGGGCTATGATGCCATTGCCGTATCCCTCCTGGGTAATTCAAATCCTGTGGGAATTGTATTTTCCTCCCTTTTGATATCTATCATCAGCAAAGGCAGTACTTACATGAGTTCCATCGCAGGAATCGACCAGGATATTGCTTCCGTTATTACCGGTTTAATCCTGTTATTCAGTGCCTGCGGAGAATACATAAAATATAAAATCAGACGTCAAAAAGAAAAGCCTTTGGAAAGAAAGGAGAGTGAAGCTTAATGGATACGGTAATTATTGATGGTTTATCCTTTGCTCTGCCCCTTTTTATTATGGCAATCGGCGGTATCTACAGTGAGAAAAGCGGCATCACTAATTTAGCAATTGAGGGACTTCAGGGCTTTGGTGCTTTTACCGGAGCATTAGCAGTTGTATTATTATCCGGTCTTGGTGGTATTAAGTTAGAATCCTTGTTTTATACGGCAATTCTGTTTGCAATGATCGGCGGTACATTATTTTCCGTACTGCACGCGGTATTATGCATTAAATTCAAAGCGAATCAGGTTATCAGCGGTGTTGTTATCAATATCTTATCGGCAGCCCTGACCAGTTTTCTGACCAGTCAGATTAATAAAAATGCCTTTGGTGCCGCTTCGGATAAGTTTCAATTAGGGGTATCCAAACGATTTACGATTCCCGGTATTTCAGAGATTCCCTTTTTGGGAGCATTTTTTAAGAATATTTACCCTTTTGAAATTGTTATACTGGCTGTTGCCTTTATTGCCTGGTATGTCCTCTATAAATCCAGGTTCGGTTTAAGGCTCAGGGCCTGTGGTGATAATCCTCATTCTGTGGATGCGGCCGGTGTAGAGGTAGCCCGGATTCGATTTATTGCAGTTATGGTATCCGGCGCTTTATCCGGTCTTGGCGGAATCTGTTTCGCTTATTCCATTTCGGCTAATTTTTCACCTAATATATATATGGGATATGGATATCTGGCCATTGCGGCACTGATTTTTGGTAACTGGAAGATACTCCCGGCCCTTGGAGCCTGTCTGTTATTTGGTTTTGCCAAATCCGGCGGTTACCGGATTGTACAGTTAATGGAACTGCCAAGTGCATATTCGGATCTAATTATGATCCTGCCATATGTCTTAACTTTATTGTTATTAATATTTTTCTCTAAAAGCAACCGGGCACCCAGAGCCTTGGGAGAAATATATGATAAGGGAAAACGGTAGTGAGTATAGATTTGCTTTTTGGTAAAGCTTATAACATACAAGTGTAATATTATAAGGGGTTTTAACATACCATTTTTTAAAATTATGAAACAGAGGGAATCCGTATGAATATTCGTTTTTATAATGCTAAAATATTGACCCTGGACGGTGGTTTTCAGATACTTAACGGAGAATTATGGGTGAAGGGCAGCCGTATTGCTTATATCGGCAAAGGTGGTATTCCGGCAACATATGCTTTTGAACGGGAAATCGACGTAAAAGGAAATTTGCTTATGCCGGGATTTAAAAATGCCCATACACACTCTGCTATGACCTTTTTAAGATCTTATGCAGATGATCTGCCCCTGCTGGATTGGCTGAATAAACAGGTTTTTCCCATGGAAGCAAAACTTAACGGAGAAGAGATGTACCAATTATCAAAGCTGGCGATTCTGGAATACTTAACCAGCGGTATTACCGCCAATTTTGATATGTATTTCTGTCCGGAGGACGTCACCAGAGCATCCGTTGAGATGGGGTTTCGTACCGTAATGTGCGGTGCAATCAGCCGGTTTACCGGTGATACCGATTATGCACTTGATTTACTGGAGGGATATTATAATAAGTACAATCATTTTCATGAACGGATTGGATTCTGTCTGGGCTTCCTCGGTGAATATACGGCGCCTAAGCCATTGCTGGAGGGAATTGCATCCATGGCAGGCAGGCATCAGGCTCCGGTTTATACTCATATTTCGGAAAGCAGGGCGGAAGTGGAGGACTGTATCAACCGAAACAGGACTACACCTGTAGACTACCTGAACAGCCTTGGAATCTTTCAACATGGCGGCGGTGGATTTCACTGCGTACATATGTCAAAGAAGGATCTGCAAGTTATGAAGGAGAACAAGCTGACGGTGGTTACCAATCCGGCTTCCAATGCAAAATTAGCCAGCGGAATTGCTCCGCTTAAAATCATGGCGGATATGGGAATTCCTCTGGCAATCGGTACCGACGGGCCGGCAAGTAACAACTGTCTGGATATGTTCCGGGAGATGTTTCTGGCTACGGCACTTCAAAAGCTTAAGGAGGAAGACGCTTCTGCCATGGATGCGGATCAGGTTTTGTATATGGCTGCCGCAGGAGGTGCAAAAGCAATGGGGCTAACGGACTGCGATATGTTAAGGGAAGGGAAATACGCCGATCTCATACTTCTGGATCTTCACCAGCCAAATATGCAGCCAATCAATAATATTACCAAGAACATTGTTTACAGCGGCAGTAAGCTGAACGTGAAAATGACCATGATAAATGGAAACATTCTATATGAAAATCATAATTTCTATGTCGGTGAGGATGCGGAAGCAATTTATACCAGAGCCAATGAAATAATTAACAGTAAAAGATGAAAATAGAATTATATAATTACGGCAGGTTAACGAGGAATTTTAAAGATTAACCTGCTGTTTTCTGTTTAAAAGCAAACAGGATATATGGGCAACCGATTCAAACATTACTTTAAAGCAAGAAAATCGGTAATAAAAATTTTACAAAATATACAAAAATTTTAATTTTATAATAGTAGTAATAAATTTTAATAAGTAGTATAATTCTAAGAACAATAAACCGACAGTTGGTAAATTTGGCAATAAGAACAGGAG
>JAEZSL010000068.1 GCA_023443925.1 Bacillota bacterium
AATCTTAGAAAAGCTACTTTAGTAGATTCAACAAAAGTAAAGAATATGAAGAAGATTATGCCATATCTATAAGATATAGGTGATAAGGAGGGAAATAGAACATGGCTAGAATTAAAGGCGCATTAAACGCAAAAAAAAGACATAACAGAGTATTAAAGCTGGCAAAAGGATACAGAGGAGCCAGATCAAAACAATATAGAGTAGCAAAACAATCCGTAATGAGAGCTTTAACTTCATCCTTTGCAGGAAGAAGACAGAGAAAGAGACAATTCAGACAGTTATGGATTGCCAGAATCAATGCGGCTGCAAGAATGAACGGTCTTTCTTACAGCAAACTTATGCACGGCTTAAAAGTTGCCGGCGTTGAAATCAACAGAAAAATGTTATCAGACATGGCTATTAACGATCCTGCCGGCTTCACAGCTTTAGCTGAAGTTGCAAAATCTAAAATAGCATAAACCATTCATTTTGAATTTGAATTCAATATCATTTATATAGAATAAAAGCTTATATTAAACCGGGAATTTATAAGAATCGGTTAAATATAAGCTTTTTTATTGGTAGTAAAAATGCTCTGGACTTACCTATTAATAAAAAGCCTTCCAAGCAGGACTAGAGATTCCTGAAAGAAAATTTATGTTTAAGAGATTACCGGCAGTTTTACAAGGCAGCCTTAGCGGTAACAGGAAGGCGTAGTGCCGATTACCTTTTTAAATGCCCGGCGGAAGGACAGGCCGCTGGTATAGCCCACCGTTTCAGCTATATCCTCTATGGTGAAGCCGGTTTGCTTAATTAGTTCGCAGGCTTTGTTGATTCGGAGAGATTCTAAGTATTTGCTGAAGTTCTGGTCGGCATATTTTTTAAAATACTGGGAGAAATAGGACTCCGACATATGGAACTCCTGGGCTAACATACTGACACTCAGCAGGTTATTCTGATAATTCTCGTTAATGTAGGTTATCATTTCTTCGAATAACCGGTGGTCGGCAGGTTTACTCTCAATGGCCTGCATAATCTGGCTGTAGGCATCCTGGATACGTCTGCATTCGGTTTCTATATTAAGATTGTTTAAATTAGCTTTAAACATACCGTGGATATGGAGGTTTAGCTTAAATTCCTGAAGCAGCCGGATGATGCCGGTCTGCATATCCATCAGAAGTCTTATAACAGTGGTTTGTGAAAGATTCCGCTTACTCAGATTTTCCGTAAATATGTAATTCAGTAATTCCTCCAGGCCTTCCCGGTTTCCGGCACTTACCAGGCTTTTCAGTTTCATTTCCAGCACACTGGGGTAGAAGTAGTAGGATGGTTCGGATTTCAAATCACCATAGAAGTTGACTTTGCAGCTGGGGCTCTGGTTAATGATCTGATCCATTGCCATAATGGCCTCATTATAAGACAGAGGAATATCGCTTACTTTTGCATATAAATTACCACAGCAGCAACGTATTTCCTCTGAGAATTTCAAGCGCATTTCCAGCAGCCTGGCGTTAAACTCAGCTTCCAGCACGGATTTATTCATAGTCTCATCTCCGTCAGAAAAGAAGATCAGGACACCCAGTTTTTCAAAGGATAAGACATGGGTATAGGTTCGAAACTGCATTTTTGGAAGCGCCAGATGTTCCGTAAATAACTGAACCAGGTTTTTATCGGAGAAGGTTTCTTCTTCCAGACTGCTTTCTGCCGTACCGAAGGACAGCAGGATAAAGGCATACATCTCCGCTTTCAGATCCAGTTCCAGATATCTGGCATTTAGAAGAATCTCATCTTCTTCATTAAAACCGCCGTTTAAGAGCTTTTCATAAAAGGCTCTGACCATTTTAATCTTTTGTTCTGCCATTGCCACCGCCATGTTGTCATTATTGATTATCATATGGTGTATTTCTTTACCCAGAGCCGAAAAGGATGCAATTTCAGAGCCGTCCTTTTCCTGTAAGGCGTAAATGACATCTTCTAATGGGACGGAATTTTTCCGGCTGAATAATATGCATAAAACCAGTCCGGTGATGAAAATAATTGCCATAATACTGTAAAACAAATGCTTTATGTAAGATATGCTTCCCATAATCTCCTCTATGGGCGAAATCGAAACATAACACCAGCCGTTATAAGAAGATCTGGTATAAGTAATCAAAGAGAGCTGTCCGCCCAGTTTTTTATAAAAACTGCCATTCGAGCCGCTAAAGGTCAGCTTTTCTTCCGGGAAAGAGAATTTGTCTCCAAAGGTTCCGTATATGATGTTCTGATTCTCATCTTCGATAAAAGCGCAGCCATAATCCCCTACCGGAACATAATCCAGTGCACTCAAAATGGAATCGCTGATAAGCACGGTCATAGTGGCAAGGCTTTCCTGTTTGAAACTGTTCAGATAGGGCAGGGAAACCATGTAGAGAATACCCTGTTTCTTTTTGAAATTATATTCCTTAATGAAGTTCTTTTTGTTTACCATCTCCATATTGCCCAGCACATCGCGGCTATGGTACTTATTAAGAACCTCTTTCTGAAAGTCATCATACTTCATGCCGGTATAGGAGACCCTCTGGTTATAATAACTCTCTCTGCCGTAAATAATGGAACTTCCGTCATAGACTAAATCCGGCCCGTTAATATAAAGGGCAAAATCATAGTCGAAATTGGCATAGGTAATTAAAGCATTCATTTCTGTTCTTGCATCATACAGCTGCATAATATCCTTAGAACCGTCACCGGGCTGTTCATTCAAATACATAACTTTATAAAGAGAAGTGTTTTTCTCAAGGGATATAACCATATTATCAATCTTGCGGATGGCGGTATCCATGTTGTAGCAGCAGTCGTTATTTAACAGAGAACGCATATCCTCTTCTTTTTTCTCAATGGTGTCATAACTGATCTTAAAAATGACCGGGAACATCATAAGAGGTATAAAAAGAATTAATATGTAGGAAGTAAAAAAGCGCATAAAAATTTTGTTCTTTGTTAGTTTATTATAAACAATGGATAGGGGCATAATGAAATGTTTCATGTTGAAAAACTCCTCAGCAGGTTGATTTGATATTCGAGATTTAGATAATATGCAGTAAATAAAATTAAAAAACAGGACTGTTATAGTATAATATATCTAGTTCTATAAATCAAAGTATAAATTGCAGGTTTTTCTTCATAAATGGTCGATTAGGCAGTTTTTAATAAAAGACAGTAGAAAATGAATTGTTCGGACAGATATTGTATGCAGGAAAATTAACCGGTAAATAGGAGAAATTAAAAATTGTATGCTGAATAATGAATTGTATGCCCTGCATTTGTGCGGTTTTACCAAAAGTGTATGAAAAAGAAATGAAATGTATCTTTTCATACCGGTCGTTTGTCAGCATAATAGTTCATGTACCCACTTTGAAGTGTAGAGTACCGGACAGGGATCGGGGCCCCGCTGTCCGCTGCAGCATATGCATGAAGGTATTTATATGAATGTATCTATTTTTGAAAGTATCTATTCAGGAGGAGAAGTGTGAAGAATAACAGCTTCACACGAAAAGAACCTTGAAATGAGCGCGGAGGATGTTTATTACAAGTTTCTTATTAATTGTGACGCTACAGGAGCTGCATTATGAGATTGAAGAAAATATATCTTCACACCGGCTCAAGTCAGGGTGTGCAATGGTTTTTATTTCACATTAATCATGTGTAATGTCCCGGGACGGCACTATAACGGGAAGGGTGAAAGAAAATATAGTTAAAGAAAGGCTGCCACCAAGCATTCTTTCACTCCTTTTATGTGTGGCAGTATCGCAGGGTAACCTGTGATATACAATAGGTATAAATGAATGAATAAAAGAGTCAGACGTATTACGGCCTTATTTATGTTAACTTTTATGGTTGTGTCCGGATTAAGCGGATGCGGTAAAACTACCAAAACCACAGACAATATTTCGGAAACGGCCCAGGGCAGCAGTGACAGTAAGGATAGCGCATTAAATGAGCTTGGTGCTTTTCCATTAAGCAATGAAAAGCAGACTTTTTCCATTATGATCCCCCAGCTGGGAACGGAAGATGTTACAAAGAGCTATGTCAACGATGCCTATGAAGACAAAACCAATGTAACCATTGAATGGAATGTGGTTCCTGCCGATTCCTGGAATGAAAAAATATCCATTGTTATGGCCAGCGGTGATCTGCCGGATGTGATTGCCGGAATGGATACCTACAATGTTACACCCACCAACGAGCTGCTGTATGCGAATCAGGGTCTAATCATTCCCTTAAGCGGGATTATAGATAAGAACAGCCTCAACTTTAAGAAACTTATGTCAGACGATCCCCAGATCAGAAAGCTGATTTCACAAAATGACGGGGAAATCTATTCTCTGCCCGGAATTGCAGTATGCTACCATTGCAATTACTCACAGAAAATGTATATTAACTCCACATGGCTTAAAAACTTAAATCTTGAAATGCCGACTACCATTGATGAGTACTACAATGTACTAAAGGCGTTCAAGGAACAGGATGCCAACGGCAATGGTGATCCCAGCGATGAAATTCCTCTGATTGCCAATGCCAACGGCTGGCATACACAGCTGGATGGTTTCTTAATGAATGCTTTTACATATTGTGATGCGGATACCCACATGGCGGTTGAAGATGGTAAGCTGATCTATACCGCAGCCACAGATAAATACCGTGACGGTGTAAAATTCTTAAATAAGTTATATAATGAAGGTTTGCTGAGTCCGGAAGCCTTTACCAATAACCAGGAAACCAATGCTAAAATTAATGTTTCCGGCGGTGATTATGCAATGTTTGGTTCCTATCCTACTGCCTACCAGATTTATTCCGGTGATACGGAAATCTGGAAACAATATGATATTCTGCCGCCTTTAAAAGGTGCGGATGGTGCTGCAACCACTCCTAACTATGAATTAACCAGAAATGTAATCCGCGGAAACATGGTAATTACCTCCGCTGCAAAGAATCCGGAATTAATCATGCGTTGGATTGACTACTTCTACAGCGATGAAGGGGCTATGTTCCGTTTAGGCCGTGAAGGAATTGAGTGGCGCAAAGCAGAAACCGGCGAACTAGGTTTTGGCGGAGAGCAGGCACAGTATGCAATACTTCAGACTCCGGAAGATGATTCTTACTACCAGAATATCGATTTCTCACAGAGCGTACCTTTATTATATTCAAAGGAATACAGGGAAGGTGCTGTTGCGGCGGAAGATTTCAGAGATCCCAGTATAACAAACGGAACGGAAATCCAGCTGTTCCGTGGAACAAAACCCTATGAAGCTGTTGCCAGAAGTGTGGAACAGAGTATCCCTACCTTAAATGTAAAAGCAGAAGAAGCCAATGATTATTCCAGGCTTCAGACAGAAATAAAAGATTATCAGGATGAGGCCCTTGTTAAATTCATTACCGGTGCTTTTGACATTAACAACGATAAAGACTGGGATAATTATAAAAAAGATCTTGAGAACATCGGCTTACAGCAGTATCTGGATATCAGTAATGAAGCTTATCAGAGCTACATATCAAGATAAGGAAAGCATGCAGAAGTTTAGCTGTTAAGAATAATGCAGGGCTGCACCTTAAAAATAGAATCGTACAGCTCTGATATGCAGAGACAGGGTAATACTCGTTAACGGCTTAAATATGCCCTGTCCGGCTCCTAATAATAACAGAAGATCCCGTATATAACCTGGGCGATGCAAAGTCAGGCTGTATGCGGGATATAAAAATTATTCAGAGAGGAAATATTACATGGCTGAGAATAAAAAACATAAAAAGAAAGGTATTTCCCATTGGAGGCTTTATGTTATGCTGATCCTCCCGGTCATTTATTTAATTATTTTTAAGTACTGGCCTATTTATGGATTACAGATAGCCTTCCGGGAATATACACCCGTACTTGGCTTTAGCGGCAGTCCCTGGGTTGGGCTGAAGCATTTTAAAAATTTCTTTACATCCTACCAGTTTGCCAGACTGCTTTCCAATACACTGATACTGGGAACCATTTCCCTGATTGCCAGTATTCCCTGCCCCATTATACTGGCGCTTTCCATTAATGCGGCGAAACAGAAACGGATGGCAAAAATAGTCCAGCTGATTACCTATGCTCCTTATTTCATTTCTACGGTTATACTGGTGTCCTTAGTAACCCAGTTTCTTGCTGTCCGGGGCGGTATGTTTAATATTATGCGGGAATCCATAGGACTTGATGCCGTGAATCTGTTGTCAGAACCTAAGGCATTCCGGCCCATCTATATCCTTTCCGGTATATGGCAGGGAACCGGATACGGTGCTATTATTTACCTTGCATCCTTAGCAGGAGTAAGTCCTGACCTTTATGAAGCTGCCAAACTGGACGGAGCCACTATCCTGCAGCGCATCCGTTATATTGATTTACCCAGCATTATGCCGGTGGTTGTTATTTTAGCCATAATGAACTGCGGCAGTATTATTAATGTAGGCTTTGAAAAAGTCCTGCTCCTGCAAAACCAGATGAATCTGTCTACCTCCGATGTAATATCAACTTATGTGTACCGAATCGGAATCGGCTCCTCACAGTTTAGTTATTCCACGGCCATCGGCCTGTTTAATTCCCTGGTGTCTGTTGTATTGCTGCTGTTAGTCAACTGGTTTTCGAAAAAAACCACAGAAACAAGTTTATTCTGATAAAAGGAAAGGAGTTCCGTTTCATGAAAAATGCAATAAAAATGAGCCGCCAGGACAGAATTTTCCATTTTATCAATGCGGTTTTTCTAATATTATGTGCTTTCATTATTTTAATACCCCTGGTCAATGTACTTAGTTCTTCCTTCAGCAGCCCTTCGGATGTACTTAACGGCAAGGTTACCTTCATTCCGGTAAACTTTTCACTGGAGTCCTATACGTTTGTATTTAAGGATAATACCATCGTAAGCGGGTATCTTCATTCTATACTTTATACTGCTCTTGGAACCCTGATATCCGTAACTATGACGATTCTGGCCGCCTATCCGCTGTCCCGTAAATTCTTAAAAGGCAGAAGGGCCTTCCTTTCTTTCTTTATGTTTACCATGTTTTTCAGCGGCGGGTTAATTCCTACCTATATTGTAGTAAAAAATTTGCACATGCTTGATACCATCTGGTCTGTCATTGTACCAAACTGCTTAAGTGTTTATAACATCATTATTGCCAGAACTTTTTTTAATGAGCAGATACCGGTGGAACTGTACGAAGCCGCCGAAATAGACGGGGCCAATGATAATCATGTATTCTTTAAAATCGTCCTGCCTCTTTCCAAGGCAATTATTGCAGTAATGGGTCTTTTCTATGCGGTAGGATTATGGAATATGTATTTTGATGCGGTACTTTATTTAAATTCCTATGATAAGTATCCCCTTCAGGTTATCTTAAGAAATATTATGAACAATGCCCAGATCCAGGCCAATATGGTAGAAGCCACCGGTAGGCTTACCAATACGGATTCCCTGGCTATTACGGAATCTCTGAAATACACCACCATCGTATGTGCTTCCGTACCCATGCTGCTACTTTACCCCTTTGTTCAGAAATATTTTACCAAGGGTATTATGATAGGGTCCCTAAAAGGGTAATCTCCTGGTAAGGGTAAACGGGAATGAAATTTATCCTTCTGATAAAAGGCATTACTATTATGCAGCACATCCAATTATAGGAACAAGGGTTTTGTTCCTATAATATTACTCATTAGAAGTTGCTTTTCAACTTCTGATAAAAGGCGCTGTTAATGCGCCATGCGTAAATTATAGGGACAAAAAGTTTTGTTCCTTTAAATATATCTCGTTAGAAGTTTCTTTTTAACTTCTGATAAAAGGCGTTGTTAATGCGCCGTGCATCCTATTATAGGAACATGAGCTTTGTTCCTAAATATAGAGAAAAAGGAGCAGGTTAATTGAAGTATAAGTCCAGATCAAAAACAACCAGAAGTTTAGCAATCGTCTGTATATGCCTGTGCCTATTCTTAATTACCGGAGGTTATTACCTGGCCGGAACGAAGGACAAAGGGGGAGAGCAGGCGGTACCAATTTATTATATCCATAACAATCCTTGTGAATCCTGCAGAGAATATCTGCATTTTGTACAGGATTTCCAAAGTGAAATTACCGGCGAAGTTCCCTCTGAAGCTTATCGTATGAAAGAGCTGAATCTGCTTTTGGATAGCGCAAGGGATACCTATGAGCAGCTGATGAAAGAATTAGATATTCCGGAAGAAGACAGATTTACTCCTATGTTAATCATTGGAGACAGGTATTTGACCGGAAGTGAGAATATCCAAAAGAACAGGAGAAAACTGCTCCTTTCAGAAACAGGGCTTACCGCGCCGGAACCGGATAACAAAACGAATTCCGTATCCCAAGCGTGGAAAGCACCCGGACAGGCAAATATGATACCGGGGGTAAAACTAAGTGAGAACGATTCCTATGTGCTGTATTTTTCAACCACTGCCTGCGAGGCCTGCCAGGAAGCGAAAGCCTATATAGAGAAATTTACAGAGTCGATGCAGGTAAAAGATCCGGATGGTAAAAGCATGGTTTCTAATGTAGTAGTAGAAGAGCGGAACATAACGGAGGCCGATAACCTGGCACTCTATCAAAATCTTCTGGAAAAATACAAGGTACCGGAAAAAGATCGGGTCGTACCCCTGGTAATTTTTCAGGGAGGCTACTTAAGTGGTAAGGAGGCCATACAGAGTGAATTAGAAGGCAGATTAAAGCATGGCGAAGCTTTGGGATTTTCGGAAATCATCAAGGTAAACACGGATAATACCGGCGGACTTTCTTTAAAAGATATACCAAAGGTTCTTGCGGCAGGCCTTGCCGGCGGTTTAAATCCCTGTTCTTTTTCCATGCTGTTTTTGCTATTATCCCTTATTGCGGCGAAGAAAAGCAGTGTGTTAAAGCTGGGAGGTATCTATCTTTTAAGCAAATTCATAGCCTATTTCCTTATAGCGGTATCCTTTTATCAGATTGTGAATGTGCTGGAATCCGCTTTGTTTGAATCCGTCAGAGAGTTTATCCGGCTTCTGCTGGTGGCCGCTGCGATTTTGTTTGCACTGCTTAGCTTCCTGGATTACTTAAAAGCCAGAAAGGAACAGTATGGAAGAATGTTATTAAAACTTCCGAATAAAATTCGTAAAGCCGACAGCAATATCATGGAAAAACTGATGAAAGAAAGTAAGAAACCTCTTTGGGTTATAGTATTTCTGCTGGGTTTTATTATCTCGGCAGGAGAGTTTCTATGTTCCGGACAGGTATATCTGGCATCTTTGCTGACCATGAACCACCTGGATAATAAAGCAGGCCTTTTCAGTTATGTACTGATCCTGCTGTACATTTTGGTGATGATTCTGCCTTCTTTGGGTATCGTAATCTTAGTGCACCAGGGAAAAAGGCTCCAGGGGATTTCAGCATTTATTGTAGGGCATACCGGTACCATAAAGCTGATTAATATGCTGGTGTTTCTGATTACGGGAATGATTTTTTTGCTATTTTAATTTAAATGAAACTAACAATAGAAACATAAAATGGGTTAGGATCAAAATGCAGTTTGTTCAGCATCATGATTTATATGTAAACCTAAGCGCACAGAAGGGAGTTAGGTTGAAAAAACGAAATACAGTTTTTCAACATCTTGATTTATACGTGCGCCTAAGTGCACAGAAGGGAGTTAGGTTGAAAAAACGAAATACAGTTTTTCAACATCTTGATTTATATGTGCGCCTAAGCGCACAGATGGGAGTTAGGTTGAAAAAACGAAATACAGTTTTTCAACATCTTGATTTATATGTGCGCTTAAGCGCACAGATGGGAGTTTAATATGAAATTTCTTCGTAACCGGAAGCCACCGAAAGCTGAATGTTGCTGGACTTTTTTATCAGAGGACGGAGAACAACTTCTGAGAGAGAAAACTTTTGGACTTCCGTTAAGTGATGCTACGATATTAAAAATGAGCTCCAGGTTTTTTGATGATCCGGATCCCTGCTTTATTCACCGCAGTGCAGTTATGAACCGTTTATATTATGAGATTGAAGAAACAGCGGTGAAGCTCCCCCATGGGGAGAAGCTTTTTATCAGCAGTTTACCGGAGCAGGTAATAGAATATGTGGAGCTGCCGGAGGGCGTCTTGTATGTGCTTCTATCCTGATCGATATCTACTTTGAACAGGATGGAATGAGCCGGAGGCTGATAACCAGAGACATATAGTTAGAAATATATAAGTTCATAGTATAGAAGTATATAGGCAGCAGTACATATAGAGAAGCACATAGTTAAAATACACAGCTAGAGGTACATAGTATAACTATGCAGTACGTAGACTGAAGCACATGGTTAAAGTACATAGCTAAAGGTATATAGTATAACTAAGATGTATGTAGCCAAAAACACATAGTTAAAGTACATAGATAGAAATGCATAGTATAACTGCGTAGATATAAATACACAAATAGAAGCAAAAGTATATAGATAGGATACATAACTAGAAGTATATAAAAAAGTAACAGCTTTGGATTTAATTCGTGTGAGGTACAAATGTAATGACTGCATTAAAGCATGAGATAGAACCGGATCATATTCCGGACAATAAGAATAAAAACGGTGAGATATCCGGAAATATAGAAGTGAATTGCTACGGGGATAGCCTTACCTTTAGTTACGGAGGGGGAGAAATAACATACCCTGGTACACTTAAGGGGCTTCTTGGGAGTAAATGCCGGGTTAATAATCTGGGTATAGGCGGTGAAACTACCATCACCATTGCAGGGCGCCAGGGCAGCATACCCATGCGTGTAAAAGCTGTGACAATACCTGCAAAAGTAAATACCGTTGAGATTGCATTCTGCGGGGAAGGGGAGGAGGTCCCAAAGCCGCTGCGCCAGGGGGAGGCAGGAGTGAATCCCTGTTTCCTGAAGGGCATCAAAGGCAGACTCTCCATCACTCAGTCAACCACCACCAGTGAGGATGCAAAATGGTATTTTACCAGGGAGGATAGTGGAGAAGAAGTTCATATTGAGGAAGGGGAGGAAGTTATAACCCAGGCTGCTTTGCATCGCAGAAAAGGAATACTGGTGTTATGGACCGGTACCAATGATGTATTTACAGATCCCATTGGTAAATCGATTGAGAAACTGCTTCATAAGCAGAGGATCATGATAGATTATCTGAAAAGCAGTGATAAGAAATATATTGTCCTGGGCCTGACCTATAAAAAGAATCTGGAGGCTTCTGTGATTGATGGTATCAACAAAGCATTGGAGAAAGAATACGGGGAGTATTTTTTAGATATAAAAACCGCACTGGTTAAGTACGGACTTCAGGCATCAGGAATAGGAGAATCCGGTCAGGACAGACGGGATATAGGCCAGGGCAATGTACCGGACAGCCTGCGTGTGGATGAGGTACACTTAAACGAGTACGGGTACCGGTTTATTGGAGAGCAGGTTTATAAAAAAGGGTGTGAACTGGGGTATTGGAAGTAAAAGAAAAATTAAGTAAGAATTTAATTACAAGATAAAAATTAAAGTATTCTTAAAACAGTTAAGTGAAAATTTATAGAGAAATAATTTGATTAAGTTTATATGATTTTATTTTATGCATAAACTATTATCTAAATAAGGAGGTATTCTTTTGGATAAATACAAACTTTATGAAAATACACCGGCTTCTCTTTTTGAGGATGCACATATGCTGGGAAACGGTTCGCTTGGTGCTTCGGTCTTTGGCGGAGTGCCTTATGAACAAATCCTGATTAACCACGATACCCTCTGGTCCGGTCAGGAAAGAGATAAGATCAGCAAAGGCACGAAGGAGAATTTACAAAAATGCCGGGAACTGGTACTGGAAGGCAGGTTAAAAGAAGCCAATGACCTGATAAATGATGAGATGCTTGGCTACTGGTCGGAGGCATACCAGCCTCTTGGAAATCTTTACATAACGATGGGACATTCCTCAGATTTGCGAAGTATGAAGCAGAGAAGGTTGCTTCTGAATGAAACCCCATATGAATATAAGAATTATTCCAGGATTTTAAGTCTGGATAATGCAGTGGAACGGATCGAATACGATCAAAACGGCATTCATTATACCAGAGAGCTGTTTGTAAGCTTCCCCGATCAGATCCTTGCCGTAAGGCTGACAGCCCATGGCGGTAAAATGGATTTTTCAGTGGGGTTGGATTCTCCATTGCGTCATGAACAGCTGGTATCCGGAAATACGGTAGCGGTTACCGGCCGGGCGCCTGACAGAGTAGAACCATATGAACCTCATTTTGAACCCAAAGCGGTTTACCGGCAGGATGAAGCCTCCGATTCACTGCGTTTTGCCGCTGCTGCCGAGGTGGTACAAACCGATGGTACAATCACTGCGGATGAATTCAGGTTATATGTAAAAGGAGCCTCCAACGCGGTTATCCTGGTTTCCGCAGATACCAACTATGCGGGTTATAATAAGAAAAGGAATCGGGATGTCCGCCTGGTTATGGAGAAATGCAGGGCTCGTATCCGTTTTGCTATGAATAAAACTTATGATAAACTCCTGACAGAGCATATACAGGATTATCAGGCACTGTACGGCAGAGTTAAGATTGACCTGGGAGATGGGCTGACGGAGGGATTGCCGACCTCGGAACGGCTTAAACGTTACAGCAGTCTGGATGATACGACGATCCCTGCTTTGGTTTTGCAATATTCCAGATATCTGCTGATTGCTTCCTCAAGGCCCGGCACACAGCCAGGTAACCTGCAGGGCATCTGGAATCCTGTCATATGTTCCGCCTGGGCATGTAATTATACAACCAATATTAATGTGCAGATGAACTACTGGGGAGCTGAAGCCCTTGCGCTGTCCGAGTGTCATCTGCCTCTGACGGATTTTATTAAAGATCTGTCCGAAAGCGGCAAAAAATCAGCGAAAGAGCTTTATGGAGCCAGGGGCTGGGTCACTCATCATAATACGGATTTATGGCGTATGACCGAACTGGCAGGGGAAGATGCTTCCTGGGCCTGGTGGGCTTTCGGCGGTATCTGGCTGTGCCAGCATCTTTGGCAGCACTACGAATTTACAAGGGATGCCGAATTCCTATCTAATACCGTGTATCCGGTATTAAAAGGCGCAGTCGAATTTCTTTTTGATTTTATAACGGATGATACCGACGGCAGCCTCATTACAGCTCCTTCCACTTCACCGGAAAATAAATTTTTCCTGACTTTGGGCCTGAGTGAAAAAGAAATGAACCGGATTGCACCGGAAAACCGTTTTTCAGCCAATGAATCCAATATCTCCGCTATATGCAAGGCTTCTACCATGGACTTGGCTTTGATCCGGGAAGTCTTATCAAACTACATGGAAGCTGCCGGGCTGCTGGGCTTGGAGGTAATCAATGGCAGTGAAATAGAAGAAACCCTTAAAAAACTTCTTCCTTTCCGGATCGGTAAATACGGACAGCTCCAGGAATGGGAAGAGGATTATGAAGAATGTACACCGGGTATGGGTCACGTTTCCCATTTGTACAGTGTTTATCCGGCATCTGTAATTAATCCTTCGGATACGCCGGAATTATTTGAAGCTGCCCGGATCTCCTTTCTCCGCCGTATGCAGCACGGAAGTTCCAGGCAGAACTGGCCGGGTGCCTGGGCTATCTGTCTGAATGCCCGTTTTGGAGACGGAGCCCAGTGCAACCGGATTAACAGCCAGATGGCCGGAGGGCTTAGTGCAAACCTGCTGGTGAAAGGCGTACTTCAAATTGATGCTATTATGGGCTGGGGTGCCGGAATCTCCGAAATGCTTTTGCAAAATCAAAACGGTTTGCTTCATCTTCTGCCGGCAGCCGCACCTTCCTGGGTGAAAGGAAGTATAAAAGGTCTCCGTGCCCGGGGTGGTTTTGTGGTGGATATGGAGTGGGATGCCGGTAAACTTTGTATGGCAGTTATATCATCTGAAACTGGCGGACATTGTGCTGTCAAATATAAAGATATTAAAGTTGATTTATCTGTACCAGCCGGAAGCAGTATAATACTTGACGGCAGTCTTCAGATTATTTAGAGAAACCAGGGATTTAAGGGGATAGCAGTTCCTCTTAGATCCCTGATTCTTTTCTGTGAATAGGAAATAGCACCTTATGAAATAAAAAGCCTGACCGGCAGGATGCATATGAAGTATTTAAGGAAGATGTCACTAGCGTGACAGTCCCAATGCCATAGAGTCTGATGAGCAAGATTCTTTCTTATTCTTATGTGTTAGTAGATACAGTTGTAGACAGATAGATTTAATTACATAAATTCATCAAGTAGGTCTGCCGGATTGAATTGCAAAATAAACATGTCTGACTTATTATTTAACATAACTGTTCAGACCGCTTAATAGGTTTACCTGTTAGATTCCATTGATAAACCAATATATCTTAATCATTGCAGGTAAGTGCTAATAATTATTATTTGGTTGTCTGTACATTATTTAATTTCCTGTATATGATTTAGTTATTGTAGATTATGCCATAATGTTGCAGCGTCAATGTGTAAAGCTGCAAATCTGGATTGGGTGATTACAAAACAGAAGTTAAACTATATTTAAACAGTAACACTGTAATAAACAGAAAAAATACATTGACAAAACCTTTGTAAAAGGGTTATTATAACAATATAAAAACAGTAATGTTGTAATAAAAATGAATCAAGCTTTTTAAAATTATTGTATGGAGGACAGTCAAGCATGGTAAAGTGTTATAAGAAAGACTACCCAAGGCCGCAGATGGTAAGAAAAGAATGGTTTAACTTAAACGGTGCCTGGGACTTTGGTTTTGATGATGAGAATACCGGAGAGAAGGAGAAATGGTTTGAGGTATTTAAGGGCGATAAGACCATTCAGGTTCCTTTTACCTATGAAACAAAATTGAGTGGCATTCAGGATGAGAAACGTCATGACAATATCTGGTACCACAGAACTCTTGAGGTAGATGCCGCAAGACTGGAAAACAACCGTTACCTGCTTCACTTCGAGGGTAGTGATTTTGTTACAAAGGTTTGGGTCAACGGAAGCTTTGCCGGAAGCCACAGAGGCGGATATGCCAGATTCTCTTTTGATATCACAGAACTGGTGAAGGACGGTATGAATGATTTAGTGGTTAAAGTAGAAGATTCTTATGATATGCAGCAGCCACGAGGCAAACAACGCTGGATGAATGAGAATTTCGGATGCTGGTATGTGCAGACTACAGGTATCTGGAAGACGGTTTGGGCAGAGTATGTGCCGGCCATCAGCTTAAATTATATCAAGATGACTCCAAATCTGCAGGACTTCTCTCTGGATCTGGAATTTAATATTACCGCACCGGAAGCAATACTGGGGGCAGATCTTGCGGTAGAGACCATTATCTCCTTTGACGGCTCATTGATCAGCAAGACAGTAACCTCTATTATAGAAAAACACACCGAAGCAAAGGCTGCTGTATTTACGAAAAATCCACAGGGCTTTGAATGGGGCATGAAGACCTGGAGTCCGGGAAATCCCAACCTGTATGATGTTGAATTCCGTCTTATCAATAAAGGTGAAATCAGTGATGAAGTCGGAGCTTATTTTGCCATGAGAGAAATCCGCATCGACGGTCAGAATGTTCTGCTGAATGGAAGGCCTCTGTACCAGAGGTTAATCCTGGATCAGGGCTACTGGAAAGACAGTCATTTGACACCGCCCAGTGAAGAAGCTTTAATCGAAGATATTGATAAAATAATGGAACTGGGTTATAACGGACTCCGCAAACATCAGAAGATAGAAGATGAAAGATTCTTATTCTGGTGCGATGCCAAGGGTATGCTTGTGTGGAGCGAGGCAGCGGCTGCTTATCAATACTCCGACTATGCAGTCGAAGAATTTACAAGAGAATGGATGGAAATTGTAAAACAGAACTATAATCATCCTTGTATTATTACATGGACTCCGTTCAATGAGTCCTGGGGTGTGAACCGGATTGGAACCAACCGGACAGAACAACATTTTACAGAAGCCATTTACCATCTGACTAAGAGCATGGATAAGAATCGTCCGGTTATCGTAAATGACGGATGGGAACACACCATCTCCGATATTATCACCCTTCATGATTATGAAGAGGTCGGTGAAACTTTCTATCGCCGGTATATGGAATATAAAGAAGATATCTTAAACGGAAAGCTGTTCCATAATAATTATAAAGCAGGTATGGCTAATGGATTTGCATATAAAGGCCAGCCGGTCTTAATCAGCGAGTATGGCGGAATTGCTTTTAACAATGATGAAACGGGCTGGGGATATGGCAATAAGGTTAATACCAAGGAAGATTTTATCCGTCGTTTTGATGAGATTACAACTGCAGTGAAAGAGGTTCCGTATGCCTGCGGTTTCTGCTATACGCAGGTATCCGATGTGCAGCAGGAGATCAACGGACTTATGGATATGGACCGTAATTTTAAAATTGAACCTAAGATAATTAAAGAAATTAATGAACGGAAAATCGGCCACTGGAGATCTTATATGTAATCACATATCTATGTGGTAGGATAGCCTGTTTGAAGGATGGTAAAGATGTAAGGTTGTGTATCATTTGGATTGTTATATTGGTTGTAGCATATTAGTTATGAAAGTAATAAATCGGTATGACCTGTCTATCATTTAACTATTCTAGATACAGAACGGGATAACACAAGGTTTTGTTATACCGGATTGAACTTATTGGATCGAATTACTTCTGGTTCTGGTTAAGAAGCGTTACAAGATAAAATTGAAATAATTAAGACAAAAGGATTGGGTGCATAATATACGCCCAATCCTTTCGAATAAAATTACCTTTTTTGAACTATAAAAAACCAGGCTATATCGGTATTACCCAGTAAAAACAAAAGAAATATACGGCAGCGTTACTTCTTTATACTGCTATTCCAGTGTTGTAATCTTACCTGTAAAATGCTAAGATGATAATCAATACAATATATAGATTTATATGGTTGCGGGACGGGCTGGACTATAAATGAACTTGCTTTAAGAAGGACAGCAGTTTACATAAAGGCTGACATAATCAGGGTTGTGTTGTGCATTTGACTGCAGTAAAATACTATTATCGCGACAGAACAGATCTATCAATACAGTTTACCGGGGGAAATAATCATGGCGAAATTCAGAAATTTTAATATAGAAGAGATCAATGATTTAAGTGATCTGGGCAAGGCATTGTCATCTCCGATCAGAATAGAAATGCTCCGGTTATTATATCATAAAAGTTTAATTATCGGCGAAATTGCAAAGGAGCTTAAACTGCCTGCGTCCAGCACCACATTTCATCTTAAAATTCTGGAACAGGCAGGTCTGATTCGCATGGAAGAGCAGCCGGGGACAAGAGGATCTATGAAGCTTTGCACCAGAAAGATTGATCACTTATCAATTGATCTTACGGATTGCAATCCGGATATTGGTGAAATATATAGTGCGGAGATGCCCGTGGGGGCCTTCAGCAGCTGCGAGGTAACGCCCACCTGCGGCTTGTACAGCGTGAATGGCATGATAGGTAACGAAGACCATGAACATTGTTTTTACTTACCGGAACGTATTAAGGCAGGACTGTTATGGAGTTCTTCCGGATATGTAGAATACAAATTCGCCAACGGTGTTCCGAAGAACCATGCCGCAAAACAAATTTCAATTTCTTTGGAGCTCTGTTCGGAAGCACCAGGTTACCGGGGAGATTGGAAATCGGATATTACCATGTGGATCAATGGAGTCGATTGCGGGACATGGACCTGTCCGGGAGATTTTGGTGACAGGAAAGGGCGTTTAAGCCAGCCGGAATGGACCTTTGGAGGAACCCAGTATGGAATGCTCATGACCTGGACGGTGAATGACGGCGGTTGTTTTATCAATGGGAAAAAAGCAGAAAATTATAGGATTGAAGAGTTGGGGTTAATGAATTCTCCTTTTGTAAGTGTTAAGATCGGAAATAAACCAAATGCTTTGCATTTAGGAGGCTTTAATATCTTTGGAAGAAATTTTGGGGATTATGACCAGGAAGTTTTATTAACGATACAATATTGATAGAAGGGTTGAGAGTTCTTCGGAAAGAGTTTTACGATCATATTTAGCGAAACAAAGCTGTACAGCAGATATGTGATGGAAATAGCAGCCTATAGCTACAATAAAAAGTGTCATGCCTAATATAAAGTGGTCCTCTTGTCAAGGACATTTTAATATGAAAGGCATGACGTTTTTTTACTTAATGGAAAAGTTCGTCCTATAAGAGAATCCCTGGAATTTACATGAACATGGAAGAGAATAAGTTGATTTGGCAGATTGCCGAAGTGTAACTATCTTGGCAGTACAGCAGAGCCAGAGGAGGTTTTGCCAGACTCTTTCCTATAAAAGGTAAGCCGTATTGTATTCAGCACAAACGTAAGATGTCGATTAATAACTACATAAATTACACATAAATTTTAAAAACCACTTGCTTGTAACGTAACGTGATGATCTATAATATAGCCAGGAGGTCATGAATATGGAAAAAAACAGAGCAATACCACAAGGGTATATGACAGTAGGCGAGGTTGCAAAGAAAATGGGTGTCACCGTCCGCACCTTGCAATATTACCACGAAGAAGGTCTGTTCACACCGTCATCAGAGAGTGAAGGAGGCCGGAGGCTTTATAACGATAAAGATGTGATTTACCTCTATCAAATTCTGTCACTGAAACATCTGGGGTTTTCATTGGAGGATATAAAAAACCGCCTGATCTCCCTGGATACCCCTGCCGATGTTGCGAACGCGCTAGGGGAACAAGCCGCTGCCATGAAAGAAAAGCTGGAAACTTTATCAGAAGCCCTAAAAGAGATAGAAACACTGCAAACAGAAGTACTGCAGATGCAATCGGTGGATTTTAAAAAATACGCGGATATTATCGTGAATTTGCAAATGAAAAATGAGTTCTACTGGCTTATTAAGCATTTTGATGATAAAACCCTTGAACATTTTCGAAGTCACTTCGATATGGATAGCAGCCAGGTGATGATGGAGACTTTCACACGCTTGCAAGAGGAAGCCATTCGGCTTCAAAAGGATAACATACCTCCTGAAAGTGAGATGGGTCAAAACCTGGCCAAAGAGTTTTGGGAAATGCTGATGGAATTTACCGGAGGAGATATAAGCATGTTGTCTAAACTTATGGAGACTAAAAACTTTAGCGGCCCGGACAATGGATGGAAACAAAAACTAGACATTTCCAAAACCTTTATCGAACCGGCTTTAGGTGCTTATTTTACAAAATTAGGTTACAATCCGATGGAGGAGGGAGCCATATGAGTTATGCCATACAAATTAAGCATCTAAAGAAAAGTTATGGAGATCATACCGTACTGAAGGGTTTGAATTTCGATATTAAAAAAGGTGAGATTTTTGCTTTGCTTGGTGTAAACGGCGCAGGCAAAACCACAGCTCTTGAATGTATCGAGAGTTTACGAAAGTATGACAGCGGCAATATCACAGTGAATGGCCGGAGGGGAATACAGCTGCAGTCGGCGTCCCTGCCGGACCATATTAAACCAATGGAAGCGGTTCGTCTATTTGCAAAATGGAATAAAACCAAAATAGATTATGATATGCTGGCCGCACTTGGGATTAACGAGCTTACAAAAAAACTGTATACAGAGCTGTCAACGGGGCAAAAGCGGCGCTTGCACCTTGCTCTTGCCTTAATCAGCGATCCGGATCTTGTGTTTCTTGACGAGCCCACTGCCGGGCTTGATGTTGAAGGCAGAATATCGCTCCATGACCAAATCCGAAAACTGAAAGCCCGGGGAAAGACAATCATCTTAGCCAGTCACGATATGGCGGAGGTTGAAAGCCTGTGTGTCCGCATTGCGATTCTGAACGACGGTAATATAGTTTTTTTGGGCACGGTTGCGGAATTGACCTCTAAAATCGGCAAACGCTATACACTTCATCTTAAAACCGAACTAGGTGATGAGAATTATGAAACAGACAATATCGGAGATACTATGCTTACTTTGCTTGCAGATTTCAAGCAGCGGGGAATTAATGTGTTAGATATTAGTATAAACAGGGGGACATTGGAACAGCATTTTATTGATATTGCAAGGGGGAAGGGCGAATGAGTGCATTTTTGTACGGTGTAGCATTACAATGGAAACTGGATCTACGGAGCAAATCACTGTTAATTACCTGTTATGTGGTTCCTCTTTTGTTTTTTGCCATTATGGGCGGGATTTTCACCTCCATAAATCCGGAAGCCAAATATTCGCTTATACAATCAATGACAGTGCTGGGCGTAACAACTGGTGCATTGATAGGCTTACCGCCTTCTCTTTCGGAGATATACGGAAGCGATATTAAGAAAATGTATAAAGCCAATGGGGTTCCGTTGTATCTTGGTCTTGTATCAATGGTTTTTTCGGCGTTTATTCATCTCATGATAATGTGTGCGGTTATATACATCACCGCCCCCATAGCCTTTGACGCGGCACTGCCGGCAAGCCAGCCGGTGTATTTTAGCTCAGTTGCAATATTTATTGCTGTATCTTTAAGCATGGGGAGTGTCCTGGGGCTTTCGGTAAAAAATCAGGCAAAACTTACCATGATTTCACAAGTGATATATCTGCCCTCCATTATGCTGTCGGGAATCATGTTTCCGGTTGATTTACTTCCGGGATTTTTTAAGTTTGCAGGGCAAATATACCCCGCATCTTGGGGTTACAAATTAATGGCAGGTGACGGCTTATATTCCTGGAACCTGTTGCCTTTAGCAGGTATCCTCACGGTTATGGCAATGCTCTGCGGGTTTTTGCTGAAAAGATTGCGATCGGAGTAATGGGCCCATTGCGATATACGGCTTGGATATTGTTTTATAAAGACTTTTATCGGTATTTTTTACAAATAACTTTTCTTGACAATGGTACGAAATCGGACTATAATTAACTTCGATTTCGTACTTTTTTTTTATAAATGAATTACTCCGGATTCCTGTTGTAATGAGAGAGCATTGTCAGGGAATAATGCGTGATAAATATAAACATATGAAAGAATAATATCCTTTGGAAGTTTGTAACGATGCGAAAAAGTCGCGGTGTGTCAGGGGATATCATGCCAGACTTTATAGGAAAAATCCAATAAGATAAAATTCATGAACTATTTTCAATAGATAGAATATAAACTTTTTTTCTATAAGACAAAATATTTTAACCGGGAGGAAACAATGTTTAAAAAATTCATTCAATATGTAATTCCGTCCATGCTTACCTTTTTAGTAAATGGGATCTATGTAAGTATAGACGGATTCTTTGTAGGCCGTACGGTAGGCGACGTGGGGTTGGCTAGTATTAATGTAGCCTGGCCTTTAGCGGCCTTAATTCTGGCAATCGGCACCGGAATCGGTGTAGGCGGTTCTGTAATTATGTCTGCTCATTCAGGGGCCGGAAATAAAGATAAGGCGGATAAGGCTCTGGGAAATACAATCCTGCTATTGATTGTGTCTTCCGTTTTACTAAGTATTTTTTTATTGTTACTGGATAAAAAACTGCTTCAGCTTATGGGGGCAGAAGGTGAAATTCTGGAAATGGGCCATACCTATATACGGATTATGGCTTACGGTACCATCATACAGGTATTGGGTACAGGAATTACCCCTTTACTTAGAAATCGGAATAAACCCATGACAGCAATGGTACTCAGCATTTCTAATTTTGTGATTGATACAATTTGCAGCGGTGTTTTTGTAATGCTGCTTGGACTGGGAGTAAAAGGTGCTGCCATCGGCACCGTAATAGGGCAGCTTGTAATCGTTATACCGGCAATCCTTATATTATTTAAAAAGGAAAACCGGGTTGCCTCTAAATATTACAGACTTCATAAAGATAATATTCTGCGAATTATAAGAGCCGGATTGCCAATTATGGGACTCAGCTTTATTCCCAACGTAACAATACTTATCATTAACCGGCAGGCCGTTAACTACGGCGGTACCACAGCGATTGCATCCTTTGCGGTTATTTCCTATGTTTTATGTATCGGGCAACTTCTGGCACAGGGGGTAGGAGAGGGAAGCCAGCCGCTAATTAGTTATTATTTCGGTGCGGGAGACAGGAATAAAGTTCACCAGTTACGGAAATGGACATACATTACGGCAATAGGGATAAGTATTTTAGCAATGCTCCTGGTTATTCTGCTTCGCAATGTGATACCGGAATTTTACGGAGCGTCGGTTGAAACAGCTAAAGTTTTAGAAACTGCCCTGCTATTTTCCTCATTCTCCTTACCTTTATTTGCGTTTTCCCGTGTGACAACAGAATATCTTAACGCCATAAATGAAAGTAAATATTCATCCCTGATGGTGTATGGAGAAGTTCTGGCAGCATTGCCGGCAGCAGCAGTAGTTTTACCTTTACTGTTTGGCTTAAACGGTGTTTGGTCAGCAATCGTAGTCGTACAGCTAATCATGGTTATTGTGGGAATTATACTGATGAAGAGAAATAAAGCAATGGTATTGTTTGATTAATCGGATTTCCATTATACTGTTATTCAAAATTCGAGGTTTTCCTAAGACAAAGCTGGCAGGGATACGGTAAAGGTAATGGTGTCATTTTGACTTTGAGCAAAAATTTCGCCTCCATGTAAACGGATGATTTCGTCTGCGATAGACAACCCAAGCCCTGCGCCGCCGTTATCTGATTTACGGGCATTATCCAGGCGATTAAATTTATCAAAAATGGATAATAGCTGATCGGGTGGGATAGTTGTCCCGTGGTTTTCAAAGGTGATGGTAATCGTATCCTTGACCGCTTTTGCAGAAATGATAATTTCAGTATTGGGGTAGCTGTAGGCAGTAGCATTTTTAAGAATATTGTTAAACACTCTGGCCAGCTTTTCAGAATCGGCATAAACTGTCAGGGTTTCGTCTGCGTTAAGCACAGCGGAATTTCCCTTGTCTGATAAGACAGGATAAAATTCATCAATGAGCTGTACAAGCATATAGTATAAGTCTACCTTTGCTTTTGTCAGTTTGATTTGCTGTGTATTGTACCGTGTAATCTCAAAAAATTCGTTAATGAGTTTTTCCAGCCGCATAGATTTTTTCAAAGCGATACCGATATATTTTTCTTTCTGTTCAAAGGGCATATCCGGCGCTTCATCAAGTAAGCTCAAATAACCGATTATAGAGGTGAGTGGTGTGCGAATATCGTGTGCAAGATACATCACCAGCTCATTTTTTTTATTTTCGGCTTCTTTCACGGCTTGCTGGCTAAGCAGGACAGACATTTTAATTTGGTTCATCTGCTTTTCCAGCTCTTTTAGCGGTTCCGGCAATTCAATGGTGCTGTCATTTGGCTGATACACGGTTTGGGTAGCACCTATAACCTCCTGCAAATATCCCCAGGGCTTTTTCCAGTAATGATGAAAGATATAGCAAAAGCCGGTGACCAAATATAAAAAATAGATGACCTCAATTCTAAGATGAAGCCAAAGTAAAAATGCATTTGAAAACTTACTGAAGCTATAATCAAATATTATTATCAAGATATAGCCAATCAAGGTATAGAGGATTAAGGTAATATAGAGTTTAAGCTTCAATTTTTTTTCGATATTGTTATTTTTCAAGGGTAATACCTCCAGCTCTGCAGTGTTTAATTGAATAGCAGCAGGGCTGACATCAGTCCCAGGAATAGCACGGTAACGATTCCAGCAACAATTGAAATTACCGTATCTATTTTCTGCCTGTCTTTGACCACTTTAAACAAGATTGCATAGAAACCCATACCGATGCTACCGCCTGAACTATTGGTTATTAAATCTGTAATATCCGTAGCACCAATTGAAAGAACAAACTGCATGGTTTCAAAGACGAGGCTAGTGCCCAAAATGATAAAAAATTTATTTTGCAGCCTCATATTGGGAGCCAGCATAGACAAAAAAATCCCGAAAGGAATGAAGATTAAAACATTGTCCCGGACTTCCTTAATGTGAAATTGTTCTCCGTTTGCGGTAGAATAATGAAAGGGTATTAAGTTGATATTTCTTATATGGTCGATATCACTTAATGCAAATTGCAGCTTAAAGAGTATGATCCATACCAATATGGCCAAATAAAATAGGAACAGCATTGAAATAATGATTGTTAAGGGTTTTCTATTTTTCTCCATAGGATAGTTTTTCCTTTCCGGATGGTTTGTGGCAGTTAAATCTTATATCCCACGCCCCATATTGTTTTGATATATTTTGCTTCATCTGTGGTATCACCTATTTTTTCACGCAAATGCCGGATATGAACAGTAATGGTGTTATTGCCTTTGTTATAATATTCATCCTGCCAAATTTCATGGAACAGCTTCTCGGAGCTTACAACAATTCCTTTGTTCTCCAGCAGAATACGAAGTATAGAAAATTCCGTTGGTGTCAGCGGGACCGGCTTTTCATTTAGCAGGCATTCATAGGTTTCTATGTTAATTTCTAACCCCGAGTAAGACAGAACCGTACTTATTTCCGTCTTCTCTTTGGTTGAATTGTATTTTTGATATCGACGCAGTTGCGCTTTTACTCTGGCAATCAATTCAAGAGGCCGGAAGGGCTTTGTGACATAATCATCAGCCCCTAAGGTTAGTCCTGTAATTTTGTCGGTTTCTTCATCTTTGGCGGTCAGCATAATTACTGGAAAAGTATATTTCTCCCGAAGCTTACGGCAGAGAGCAAAACCGTTTACCTCGGGCATCATAATATCCAGAATAGCAAGGTCAGGTTCAGTGGATTTAAGGCAAGCAAGTGCTTCAGATGCAGAATAAAACTTAAATACGGTGTAATTTTCGTTTTGCAAATACAATTCTATCAGATCCGCTATGTCATGTTCATCGTCAACAACAAGAATTTTATTGCTCATGGGGGGTTCCTCCCTTCAGTCAGACATACTTAAAGTATTTAACTATTATATCAAAATCAGATTAATTATTTATTATTTTTTTTATAAGAAATTCCTAAGATTTTCCTAAGATGAAGGTTTTTATTTTCCTTTCAGGCTGCCGTCTGCAGGCATAGGCGCATTCCTGGATATAGCCAGGCATAACCGAAGCAGACAGCACCGTGAATTCTGTTCCCTTGCAAAGCTTTTGTATTCGCCTCCTGGGAAATTCCATTTATGAGAAGCCTGCTACTCTTATGCCGAATAAGTGCAAGATAATAAATCTTAATACAGTTCGTTGTGTGTTAGCCTAAACTGTAATCAAAGAGAAAAATAGCTTGAACTATTATCTATAACCAAAGACACAGGCAATTCATGTTTTAATCTTATCAGGTTATTGATATAAGGCAAATCAATAGTATATAATATTTTTATGTGTTTGAAACGATTTACAATGATTTAAGATTATCGGATAGGGGATTAAATATGAAAATATATATAGTTGGTTCAGTATCTAGTGGTAAAACAACACTGGCTAGAAAGTTATCAAAAAGACTAAATATACAGTATCAATCACTTGATGAAGTTGTACATATTCCTGATCAAACGAATCCTTGGGGGAATCGAAAAAGGCAGTCTGAAGAAGGGGATAGGCTGTTTTATTAGGTAATACAACAGCCGGTGTGGATAATTGAAGATACAGGCAGACCGTGTTTTGCTGAGGGGTTAAAGGCGGCAGATACAATTCTGCTCCTTGAAATTCCTCCAATAATAAGAAATTTTAGAATCTTGAAACGGTGGATAAGACAACGACTTGGCATTGAAAAATGTATATATAATCCTAACTTTAATATGCTTAAGTGTATGTTGCGATGGTCTAAAGATTATGATTTAGGAAAAGATAAATTAAAGGAAAGAATTTCTCCATACCAGGAAAAGGTTGTTATTTTGAAAAATAATAAAGATATTCGAAAGTATATTGAGAAATGTACTATCTAATAAGCTACAGGATTAAAAAACATAAAAATAACTCAGTAGACAGGGGAGACGAAACTTATTTGTGGTTTATCTATAACTTGTCTTTATATAATTCCAAATCGTGAAAGATGATAACAATGTATACAGTATCGCTTTCCTTATCAATTCGAAATATTATTACATAATCATAATGTGGAACAACGGCTTTTCTATATTTTTTTGATCTTAAGAAAATATCTTCTGAATAGGGATATATTTCAGGGCTGCGCTCCAAATTATCATTTACATGTTCTATCTCACTCATAAAACGGCTTGCAGCCCCGGGATTCTTTAGTTGATTTATAAAGTAATATAAAATGTGATCGAATAGTTCTTCTGCTCGATCCGTAATAATGAGTTTATACTTCATATTTCTCTCTTAATTTGCCAAGAGATTGTCTAGCATCTTTTGTCTTTTCTACAGCAATTTGTTGCTCGGAAATTGCCAGGTCATGATACATATTTAATCTCTTCATTGTATTTTCATACATCTCAATGCTCATAATAACCATATCTCCATACCCATTTTTTGTTACATAGATTGGTTCTTTTGCGTTATGGCACATTTCTGATATTTCAGCTGTATTTTTTAAATCTTTAATAGGAATAATCTGTGGCATTCCATCAACCTCCTTATTGAGTGGCTTATTTATGACGTTATTATACCAATATTGTATCATTATTATATCCTGTTGGCAATCTATAAGTTACCTGTTGTTCATTATTTGAGTTGTGCGTAAGGAGGTATTTTCACGAAGAAACGTTGGAGTAATAGAGAAGGATTAAATATGCTAATTAATCAAGTAATAAAATGGTAAACTAAAAGTGCGGAAAGTTATCCGCACCTAATTCAATACTATACCAAATTTTATAATATAAGTCTAGTAATTTTTTGCGGTAAACGATATGCTATTTATACATACCGCGGATGAAAAAATTATTGGAGGTTTAACTTTATGAAGGCTTTAGATGCCAACTGGTACAAATCAATATGGAGCTTGGATATAAAAGAGCAGTCATGGGTAGAGGATACAGAAAATCAGGTTGATTTTATTGTGAGCACTTTGAAACTTACAGGAAAGGAACGTATTCTTGATCTTGCATGCGGATTTGGAAGGCATGCACTCTCTCTTGCAAGGCGTGGATTTCATGTTACCGGAGTAGATATAACAAAAGAATTTATCCAAGATGCTATACAAACTGCAAATAAAGAAGGACTAAATGCACAGTTTATAAATGCAGATATAAGAGACCTACATATAACAAACGAGTATGATGTCGTTTTAAATCTGGCAGATGGTGCTATAGGTTATTTAGAATCAGATGATGAAAACCTGAAAATATTAAAGCTTATTTCAAAGGCTTTAAAGCCTGGCGGAAAGCATTTTATGGATATCTGTAATGCAGAACATGCGGAGCACTATTTCCCGGCCCAACATTGGGAGGTGGGTAAACAGGCTTTATCCGTGTCCAGATTTGAGTGGGATGCTAAGAAAAGGATTATGTTGTTTGGTGACGATACTATTGTGTATGGTGAAGCGGCTAAGAAACCGAATATTGAGTATGGAGCACCACAGAGGCTTTATTCTGTTGAAGAGATAGGAGATATATGGAGGCAATTAGATATGCAGGTAGTGCAGACTTATTCTGATTATTATGGCAAAGCTGCATCCTATAAGGAATTGCAACTAATGGTTTACTCTAGAAAATTATAAAATTAATACAGGTACGTTGGATTAATCTATTTGGTAATCAATTTAAAATATAAGGGTTCCGAAGTCTATCAAAAACTCCGAAACCCTTGTTATTCTATAATGCAGGTTGGTTGTCTTTAGTCAAACTTTTATATAACCTTACAGAATAACAACTAGAGGTTGATTAAACAACAAATGATTGTTTATTGATGTTGATTTCTTTGTATTTTATAATATAGCTACAAGTGCTTGTAAAAATCATTATAAAAACGGAGGAATTATTATGAATCTAAAAATAGGTGAAAAAATAAAGGAATTACGAAAAAAAGCTGATGTTAATCAAGAAAAATTTGCAGAATATTTAGGTATTACGGCGCAAGCTGTGAGCAAATGGGAAGTTGAGGGCTGTTATCCTGATATAGAACTGCTTCCGTCAATTGCCAATTTTTTCAATGTTAGTATTGATGAACTGATGTGTTTTGATGTTATGAAAAATCAAGAAAAGATTGATATGATTATTAAACAGGCAGGCCCTGAGAGAAGCAAAAATTGGTTTGATGGTACAATAATTGAAATGCTCAGAAATGCCGTTCAGGAATTTCCAAATAATTACGATTTGTTGTACTGTCTTGCGAAAACTTTATGTAATACTAAAAACCCAGAAGATGAAAAACAGAACAATCTAAGGGAAGCTATATCAATTTGTAAACGCATTTTGAGTGATTGTACAGCTGACAATCTACGTTTTCGTTCGCTTCAAGTACTTGCACGTGCTTATATGGACATAGGTGAAATTGAAAAAGCTGTTGAAACAGCAAACAGACTGCCGCTCGCGCGTGATTCACGTGACATGGTGCTACCTGAATTACTCGAAGGGGAAGCAAAAGCTAATCAGATTGCTCAAAATATATGGATGTTATCGGATATGTTTGAATATTTAATTGAAAATCTTGCAAACACCAAATATAAGGATAACTCAGAAAAGAGAGTGGAGCTTTTTAAAAAGCTCGTAAGTATTGAAGAAATATTGCACGAAAATAATGATTATATTTATGAAACTTTAAGGTTGAGAGCGGTGTATTATTGGCTTTCGGAAGATTATTTAAAACTGAAAGATTATGACAATGCGCTTGACTGTATAGAGCGGTTTGCGGAATTTAGCGTAAAATTTGACACATTGCCGGAAGTATCTACGTATACATCAGTTATTTTTCAAGGTCAGACCTGTTCGAAAAATAAGGACCTTGATATAAAATCCACGATATCAGGCTCAAAAGAATACTTAGTATCGAGAGAGATTTTTGCACCGGTACGAGAGAACGAAAGATTTAAATCAGTTATAACCGAGCTTGAAAAATACATAAAGTAAATATTTTGCGTAACACTGAATAGTCCTACATTATATGGTAGAATTGCCTTTAGTAATGAAGTAGGATATCCCAATACATTATTCCTTATCGATCTTCACGTATTTAGGTAAGTTATGCTAAATCCTTTATTTATACGCCTCTGTTCAGCATATGAGTAATTAGTTCTGTAAGTAAAATTAATTGTAAAATCTAACCATATAATCTATAATATGGTACAGATATACAATACTTATTTTATGCCGTTCCTAACGGCGGAATGGGAGAAACTATGAGAAAACTATTTATTACTTTTATCATTGCTGTTTTTATGATGTTCGCTTTATCATCAACTGCTTATGCTGCTAAACAGCCGGTAATTCACGTTGCTCTTAATAATGAAATTCTACTTTGTCCTCAGGATGCACAGCCCTATATCGATACAAAGGGAAATGTATTTATCCCTCTTTTCGTGACAGGGGAAAAGCTTGGGGCATCAGTGGAATGGGGACAAAACTCCGATTCGATTAGCGTGAAATATGGATCCGATACCATCAAGATAACTTGGCCAAACTCCGGAAAGAATGGTATAGTAAAACTGAATAATAAGGCAGTAAAAACAGCTATATCACCTGTTAAGAAAAACAAATCTGTTTATGTACCATTGGAGTTTTTCTCTACTCTCTTGCATTGTCAAACGACCTGGGATAATAGAGTCTATACAGCCTTCGTGACATCGACCAAAAATTCAAAGAATAGTGAGGCTCCTGCCGAAGCTGCTGTAACCACTTCAGAAATCTTAAAAATAAAGTCCTTTGACGGCTATACACTTACCGGTAAACTGGATTTGCCGGTTAATGCTGCTGAGGTATCAACCCTCGTCATATTTGTACCCGGCACAGGGCCTAATACCTATGACAATCACAGACTGGTAGGCGATAAGGAATTTAACTATTATGATTTATTCGCACAAGAGCTTGGAAAGAGACAGGTAGGATTTTTCCGGTATAATACCCGTGGTGTTGAAATGGGAACGCAGCCGCCGATGTATGATACAATTGACAAGAAGGAATACCGAAAATATACACCTGAAAATCAGGCTAAAGATATCGAAATCATGATTACGGAGCTGAAAAAGAATGAAGCACTGAAAAATGCAAAAGTAGTTCTGCTTGGCTGGAGTGAGGGTACAATTATTGCGCCTTTGGTAGCGGAACGAAAGAATGTTGAAATATCTTCTTTAATGCTGTCGGGATACTGTAATGAAAAAATGCAGGATATTATTGAATGGCAGTTATCCGGTGACTCCTCCATGATTTTTTATTGTCGGTATTTTGATACTAATTTCGATGGGGTAATATCAAAAAAAGAATATCTCT
>JAEZSL010000081.1 GCA_023443925.1 Bacillota bacterium
TATTGATAACACCATCTTTTTCATCAGAGCCTCCAAACAGATTTTTTTGTATTTAAATTGTATTCATTTTAACAACATGAGTTTTAATTGTCAATATTTAAAACATTTTTTTGAATACTAATTTATCCCTGATCAAAAATTAGATAATTCTATTATAAAATATAGAGTAATCCCAGATTTCTAACTACACCGGTTTTCATAAAACCAAATTTAAGAACCAACTGCCTTCTTTTAATCCAGCTTTCCTTCAAAAGATAGGCCATACAATGGACCAGTTTTTTCTGCCTTGGTGTCAGTGCGGCTTCATATATTTTATAAAATTCTTCAGCCTGAAGCGCATTCTTATTGATAACCTCTTTCTGCTCTTTTATAGCGATCATGCGGTTTCTGACATAAGTGTGAAAGCTCTGGTTTCCCACAACATTACCGCCGTGCTGTCTGTAAAAAAGTGTAACGGACGGCAGATAACTGATATGTCCGAAAGCAGCGGCAATTAAGGCCACCCACCAGTCATGATATCTGGCACAGACCGGATTTCCGATCATTAACTGCCGTATCGGTTCATTAAACATTATGGTACAGCCAATCAGCTTATTCTCCATCAAAATATGGGGAAGATCCACTTTATTGGTATCCAGTCGGTTGCTTTTATGAAATGAACGGTTTAGTACTTTCATATCATTATCTACTACCAATGCGTCGGTAAATACTGCCACGGGATAATCCTGTCCTAATTTTTTCTCTATCTTTTTCATCTGCATCATAGTTTTACAGATTTTATCCGTCATCCAGATATCATCCTGATCACAGAACATGTAATAATCCCGTATTGTCTCCGGTTCCTCTTCTTCTGTTAACAACAGGTCAGCTTGCTCCTGTTTCTGATTTTCATTGATTTTGGCAGCATACTGCACACCATCCAGAAAATTTAGTGTAACACCTTTATTCCTGTTATTCTGTCTTAGGATTACTTTATCCGGATAACTATTTTCATAATCCTTTACGATTAAGATTGTATCATCTGTGGATCCATCATCAAAAATCCATAATTTGAAGTCGTTATAACTCCCCTTTACAATCGAATCTATTTGTTCTCTGACATATCGCGCTCCATTATAGGTTGCCATTATTATATTAACACGATTCATTCTGTCCTCCCTGACCTTTCCGGAAATGCCAAGCCCATATGGGGCAGTTCTGTTCTCTTTATATTAAAACTCATTTGTAATAAATAATAAAAAAACATGTAAAATTTAATTCCAATAAGAGGGATTCATACTAAACCGTCTGACTATGTCTATAGGCAGACATTCATAATTAATCCCTGCCTTATACCCCAGATACTTAAATCCGCTTTCCAGAACCAGATCCGGAATCAACAGGTATTGCTTTTTGTCTATCAGGTATTTAAGGGTTTGTTTAACCAGTTTTATCCCTTCACTTTCTGATTTTATCTCAGCGAAAATATAATCGTACTGTTTCTGTGAAACCGCAAGATCAAAATTTCTTTTAAACTGCTGTATATAGGAGTAGGCATGGGAATGATACACACGGGCTTCGGCAGAATAAGCTATTGTATAACCTGCACCAATAATACCGGCTGCCATTATCATATCCTCATTAAAAATTGTCTTTGTAACAAAACCACCTAAACTATCATATACGGTTTTGCGGTACGCCGCACAGACATTGGAACAAAAATATGTCTTAATTCCAAGCCGCGGTAAATCTTCCAGGGTTTTTACATAACTCTCACCCGGATAGTTAAATTGTCTGGTATATTGCTCAATCATCCCGCTTTTAGGCGAAGCTAACTGCCTGCCATAAGCCGCAGCTACGTTTGCATCCTGAAACGGACTTAAAATACTTTGAACTAAATGTGAATCAGCCGGTACCGCATCCTGCGTCATAAACAACATAATATCAGCCTGTGATAATGATGCACCATAATTTCTTGTACCACCATGATCAAATTCCGTTTTTTTTATCTCTATAGCTTCGATTCTGCATTCATCACTGCTTTGCTCTATGGCCCAGGCTATAGTCTCCTTTGCCTTTTCATTCTGGGTGAACTTAAGGTTGTCATCACTCTCTTCCACTGTATGAAGTAACAGGATTCTTCCCGGCTTTTTACTTTGCTTTACCAGTCTTTCGATTAACTGAGTGAATTTGCCATCCGGCTTATACACCGGTATAATTACATCGATGGAATAATTTATTTCCTCCTGCAATTCTATATTGGAATTTATCTCTTCTTTCATTTTAACTCGGTCCACCTCCATATCATCATAAGCCTATCATAACCAAGTATTATATTCCTGTCAAGCAGGTATAAAGAGTTAAAAATTTGTTGTAATATGTCGCATATAAAATTATTATAGCGATTTTTGGCCAAAAAATACAGCGATATCTTCATACCGCTGCATTTCTTTCGTAATTATCTATCAGTTTCAGTTAATTGCCGGAAGGTCTATTATCAAAGGTAACATTAATCGTTTTATCTACATATTTGCCGTCTTCCAGTGCTTTTATACCAATTGTGCCGACGGAACCTGCTTTGGTATAACCCAATACTTCCTGCATATCCGCCATGGTTTCAACGGTTATATCATTCATTGAGACAATAATATCGCCTGTCTTTAATCCGGCTGCTTCCGCTGCTGAGCCGCTTTTAATTTCTCCTACATATACACCTACGGGCATGTTAAATCTTTGTGAATAATCCTGGGTTACATCCTTTCCGGCAATGCCGAGATAAGCTTTATCGCGGTCATCCAGGATTGTTCTGTTCATTAACTCATTGATAACCGGTATTGCGTCTGTAATAGGAATAGCATAACCGACACTTTCAACATTTTCATCAACATATTTTACTGAATTGATACCGATTACTTCGCCTTTTGAATTAAGCAGTGCACCTCCGCTGTTACCGGGATTAATGGCTGCATCCGTCTGCAATACATGTAAGGTAACATTATTTACGGTAACTTCTCTATCCAACGCACTGATGTAACCTACGGTTATGGACTGACCATAACCTAATGCGTTTCCTATGGCAATTGCCATTTCTCCTAACTTAACTGATTTGGAGTCACCCAGAGTTGCTATCTTAATATTATCAATGGTACCTTCCTGCAGATCAGAAAGCTTAACAGATACAATAGCCAGATCCTTACCAGGTTCTGAACCTTTAATGGTAGCCGGGGCTTTTGTATTATCCGCAAATACAATATTAACAGTTTTTGCATTATTAACTACATGATTATTGGTTGCTATTAATATTTCAGAATCATTCTGGGCTATAATGATACCGGAGCCACTGCCCTCTACGTCTTCGTCAAACTGTCTGCCGAAGAAATCACTGGTTGTATTGGTAAGCACTGCGTTAATGGCTACTATGGATGGCATAGCGTTTTCAACAACGGTTGAAACATCACCCGATGTATTACTCTGGCCGGTTCCTGTTTCCACTGCAATCACATCATCTCCGCTGCCTGATGTATTACCGCCTGTCTTTCCGGTTACTTCCGTATTGCTTTTACCAATGCCGGATAAAGCATTATATCCCTGAAAAGCGGCACCAGCAACTAACCCGAAAACTGCTGCTGCAGCAACTGTTTTCGTAAAGCTTCTCAACAGTTTATGTTTCTTTTTGGGCTTTGCGTCGATTTCGACTGCCGTCCCTTCAATAATCTCTCCATTCAAATAGGATGTATTATATTTGTTCTTTTCATCATTATTTGGTTTGTTAAATAAATCATCACTCATAATTATTTCTCCTTTCAAACTTTTGTTAATGTATTTAATTTGAATTTGTTTGAACTTTATAACTAGAGTTTAACAGGAAATTATGTCTACTTTGTGATTACAATTTGAAAAATATATGAAGATTAACGTTGTTTTAAAACTAAATTGCTTTATAACCCCCCAATATTTTTAGACTCATGGCTTCTTCCTTTATTCCATATAAGGCATTTTTCACGCCGGCGTCTTTTAAACTGCCTTCAAAATCTACAAAGAATCGGTATTCAAAAACTTTACCTTCTACCGGTCTGGACTCGATTTTGGTCATATTGAGATTGTTGTATATAAAATGGGACAGCATATTATAAAGCGTTCCGCTGGAGTGAGGTAATTCAAAGCAGATACTGATTTTGTTCGCATCATTAATAAACTTTCTCTCTCTGCTTATTATAATAAAGCGGGTGGAGTTGGTACTTTCATAATTCACCCCTTCTGCCAGCACCTGCAGGCCATAGTAAACTGCTGCCTGCTTTCCTGCTATAGCACCCTGAGTAAGATCTCCGTCCTCCAGAACTTTTTTAGCACTGTCTGCCGTACTGATGCATTCCACAGGAATCATTTGAGTGTGTTGTTCTATGTATTTTGAGCACTGCATCAATCCCTGGGCATGGGAATATATATTGCGGAGATCTTCTACCTTAGCTCCTGGCAAACCTAACAGGGCATGTTCAATTTTCACCACATGCTCTCCGATAATATAATTGTCAAATTCAACCAAAAGATCATAAATATCCGAGATACCTCCGGTTGAGGTGTTTTCTATGGGCAGTACACCGTATTCTGCATCCCCTTCCTTTACAGCCTGCATAACTTTTTTAAAGGAAGACGCATAAGATCTGTTTATGCTGGCGCCAAAATATTCTTCCATAGCTTGTTCCGTATAAGATCCCTTTACACCAAAGCAAATTACCTTTACTTCCTCACTATCTTTTAGGGAATCAATCTCTTTAAAAGGGGTTTGATACCCCTCTCCACTGATCAAGCCATATTGTAGTTTCCGGCTCATGGACATTATCTGGGTAAACAGCTCCTGCACACCGTGACGGTTAAAATCGTTGCCCGCTAATTCCTTTAAAACCGCCAGTTTCTCCTGTTCCCGTTCCTTATCAAAAACCTTTTTACCGGTCTGAATTTTGTACTCTGCCACATCTTTTGCTATCTGCATCCTATATTCAAACAGCTCTACTATTTTTTTATCGATGGTGTCGATTTCTTCCCTGCTGCGCATTAAATCCACCATAGTGACCTCTTTTCCGGATATTTTCCCGGACTCTGCCTCACTTAATCAAAGGAATTAATCCGTTTATCCTATCGTATTCTTAAAGTTTAAATCGAGTAATCCCGATTGTTATTCTATAAATGAATTTATATAGCACTGCATATATATGCAGTCTCTATAATAATTAAACGAATGAAACTTCAGAAAAACTGCCCGCCATAACAGCTCCTGTTAACAGCTTATATTTCACTGAATATAATAAGAATTTCAGAACCTCAGGATTCTCAGACAGCAAACAAGACCGGCATATTTTCTTATTTCTGAAATATCTCTTAAAATTTTGATTCGAATATCAAAAGGTCAATTTTGTGTTTTGAATGAATACGAGCATAATATTTACTATCATAAATATATATATTCATAAAATACATGTAGAGAGACCTTTTGACACCCGAATCAAATTTTTTCACTTTACAAAATATTTTCTTCTTTAATTATATAACACACCAGGGGAATAATGCAATCCTTAAGATATATCTTTGCATAATATGCAGATCAGCTTTATAATTAATCAATTCTGCCCGGTAATTATAAGCTGTCCAATGACGTCTGCACTTTAAATTCCTCATATAACTGTGTTATTGTTTTTCCATATACGGGATGCACAAAACCCGGAGCAATTTCACACATGGGCTCTAATACAAACTTCCGGTTTTTTATTTCCGGATGGGGAATCGTCAGATCCTCAGTTTTTATTATCTTCCCATCGTAAAAAAGAATATCCAGATCGATGGTACGCGGTCCCCAGTGTATGGTCCTAACCCGTTTTAATTTCGTCTCAATCTGCTTAATTAATTCCAGAAGTTCATCCGGTGAACGGAGTGTTTTTAGTTCCAGCGCCCCATTAAGAAAGTCGGCCTGTTTTACGCCCCCTACCGGGTCTGTTACAAGAAAAGAAGATTTGCCGGATATCCTGCATAACTCATCCGCCATTAAGAGATTAACCGCCGTATTTAAATTAGCCTCCTTATCCCCCAGATTGGAACCAATACTAAGATATGCCAGATGCCAGCTTCTCTCCATTTCAACCGAAACATTTTCCAAAGGAAGTAAAATAGGTGCCCAGGGTTTTTTTACTTCAACTTTAATTTTTTCAACCAGCGGAAAATGCATTAATATGGTTCTGGCCAAGTGTTCGGTCAAGGTCTCAATTAATTTAAAAGTATACTTTTCCATTTCACTTTTAATAAAATGACAGACTTCACCGTAATTAACCGATTGATTAAGGTCATCTTTACTGCTGGCCTGAGTTAATTCCGCATAAAGGATGACGGATACCAGGAATTTCTGGCCCAGAACATTTTCTTCCGTATACACGCCGTGATGGCTGAAAACCTCCAGGTTTGTTATTTTTATCTGATCCATCCAATCCCCCTATTCTTTATGTTCCCTTAAAATGGTCTCTGTCATCTTGACGGCCCTGTAATTCGGTGCAATATCATGGACTCTTATTATGCTGCACCCTTTCATAACTCCTATGACTGTAGTGGCTATAGTACCTTCTACACGGTTGTCCGGGGGCAGATCAAGTGTCAGACCGATGACGGATTTTCTGGAGGTTCCAAGAAGTATAGGCAGTTTTAATTCTTTGAGCTCCTCCAGGTGGTTTAATAAGATCAGATTCATCTCATAGGTTTTTCCGAAACCAATTCCAGGATCTATTATGAGTTTTTCCTTATCTATGCCTGCGCTTAGAGCAAGCTCTATGCTAATCCCAAGATCTGAAACCACTTCCTCCATAAGGTTGCCGTACACTGCTTCTTTACGGTTATGCATGAGGCAGACCGGTAAATTACAGCGGGCTATAATTTCTGCCATTTGTCTGTCATACCGTAGTCCCCAGATATCATTAACCATGTCGGCACCGGCTTCTATGGCAGCCTGTGCGACTTTGCTCTTATAAGTATCTATGGACACCGGTACAGAATAGTTTTTCTTTAGTTCTTTAATGATCGGAACTACCCTTTTAATTTCTTCTTCCTCTGATATCCTGGTAAACTCCGGTCTGGTAGATTCGCCTCCCACATCGATAATATTGGCACCTTCCCTTATCATCTGCCCGGCATGTTCCAGGGCTTTAACCACGGTATTATATCTTCCTCCGTCTGAAAAAGAATCCGGTGTAACATTTAAGATGCCCATGATATAAGTTTTTTCGTTCAGTTTAAAATCCTGATTACCAATTAACATAGCAGCCTCTTTTCTGAATCAGCTTTTCTCGGGTTGGATTCCTACTTAATCAATTGAAAAAATGTACTCCTAAGTTCAGCGTTGTTCTCGAATACGCCTCTTCCAAGAAAAGTAGCAGTCGTTGTACCTGGTTTTTGTACACCTCTCATGGTCATACACATATGTTCTGCTTCCAGCATTACTATTACACCTTTTGGTTTCAGATATTCCATGACCGCATCTGCAATCTGGGCCGTCAGCTGCTCCTGTATCTGGGGTCTTCTGGCATAGGTCTCTACCGTTCTGGCCAGTTTGCTGAGTCCAGCTACACTGCCGTCCGGTATATAACCAATATGTGCTTTACCGTAAAATGGAAGTAAATGATGTTCACAGACCGAATAAAACATAATATCTCTTTCTATTACTATTTCATTATTAACTGCCAGAAAGGTTTTACTAAAGTATTCCCCGGCATCCTTATGCAGACCGGAAAATAATTCTTCACACATTTTCACAATTCGATCCGGCGTTTCCGCTAAACCTTCCCGGTTTATATCTTCGCCGATTCCTATAAGAAACAATCTGACTGCTTCTTCTATTTTTTTACTGTCCATATATTACCCCATTTCTGCGCTGCTTTTATAAAAGCTTGTGTACGCAGCGCAGACACAAAACCAGCGGTATGAAATTTTTTTTTATTAATTACCATTGAGATGCTTCACACTTACCTTATGAGAGCCTGATTTAACCCAATTCCTTATATACTTCATTTAGATAGGATAAAGAACCAAAGGCAATAATCACATCTTCCTCGCCTGCAGTCTGATAAGCCTGTAAAACCGCATTAGAGACCGTACCTGCATCAATAACCCGTGGACAGTATTTTTTAGCTGCCTGGGCAAGAATAGCTGAATCCAGCCCTCTTAAATTTTGCGGTGTTATGGTATATATCCTTTCCGCCAGGACTGCCGTATGTTTTAAAAGGGCATCATAATCCTTATCTGCCAGGACGCCAATAATATAAATTATTCTATGCCCTGCAAAATATTGGCTGATATTTCGAGCCAGTGATCTGGCAGCATCCTCATTATGGGCACCATCTATGAGAAATAGCGGGTTTTTTTTCAAAATTTCAAAACGACCGTTCCATCTGGTATTTTTAAGCCCTGCCCTTATATGATCTTCTGAAATAGCATACCCCAGAGACTTCATAACTTCAGCAGCCAGAACCGCAACAACAGCATTCTTTACCTGGTTTTCTCCTAAGAGTTTAATTATCAGGGCATCTCTGTTTTCATAGGTAAATACGGTGCCTTCTATACTAACACTTTTTATACTTATTTTTGAAAAATCAGCTGCAGTCAGAGACGCTTTATTAAGTTCTGCTGCCTCTTTGATAACCTGCATCGCCCTGACATCCTGGTCATAGGTAACCACAGGAATCCCCGGTTTTATAATGCCTGCTTTCTCAGCCGCAATCTGTTCCAGAGTATTACCCAGAATATGCATGTGATCCATACTGACAGACGTTATAACTGAGCAGACCGTTGTAGTAATAACATTGGTGGCATCCAGCCTGCCGCCTAAACCCACTTCCAGTACGGTTATATCACATTGTTCCTTTACAAAATGAAGCATAGCCATAGCGGTTTCGATTTCAAACACGGTAGGATGGGATAAGCCCTTTCCGGTCATAGCCTCACACACTACGCGGATTTTTTCTATATATTCTGCGACATCTTCTTTCATAATATACTGGGTTTTAACAGTTGAATTTTCATTATTCTTCTTATCTGATTCTGATATCTGAACCTTTTCAAAATATCCGAATACGGAGGGTGAAATGTATCTGCCGGTGCGATATCCCGCAGCCGCCAGTATATTAGCAATAAATGCCGCCGTAGAACCTTTGCCGTTGGTACCCGCTATGTGGACAAATTTCAATTTATCCTGGGGGTTGCCCAGACCTGCCAGCAGCGTACTCATACTGCCAAGTCCCAGTACACTGCCGTATTGTTCCGCATTTTTCAGATACAGGAAAGCCTCATCATATGTCATTCTAACTCCAATCTGTGCGTATTTTAGCACGTATAAATCAGGATGCTGCCACTCCTGCTATCTCTCATCACATACCTGGAATATAAAAAACTTCAGATAATAGGATTCGTCAGCCGCCCAGAGAATAGGATGATCCGGTGACTGGGTGCGGTACTCCACCTGACGCAGTCTCTTTCTGGTATGTTTGGCTGCCTGCCCTACCGTATCGGCAAATAAATCCGGTGTCATAAAGTGCGAACAGGAACAAGTGGCTAAATAACCGCCGTTTTTAAGCAGCTTCATAGCCCTCAGATTAATTTCCCGGTATCCTTTTATTGCATTCTTAACAGAATTTCTGGATTTTGTAAAAGCCGGCGGGTCCAGTATGATAACATCAAATTTCTTATTCTGCTTCTCCAGTTCCGGTAATAACTCGAACACATCGGCGCACTTAAAATGCACCGTATCCTGTAAACCATTAAGAGATGCATTCTCCTGTGCCTGTTTAATTCCAAGCTCAGAGGCATCCACACCGGTTACGCTTTTCGCACCACCTAGACCTGCATTTAAGGCAAATGATCCGGTATGAGTAAAACAGTCCAAAACTTCAGCACCTTTTGAAATCTTTTTTATAGCTTCTCTATTATACTTCTGATCCAGAAAAAAGCCTGTTTTCTGGCCTTCCTCCACATCCACCATATATTTTACACCATTTTCCGTAATCTCAACCTTGGTATCAAAAGCCTCACCGATAAAGCCTTTTATCCGCTCCATACCTTCCTGACTTCTAACCTTTGCGTCGCTTCTTTCATAGACCCCACGTATTACTATGCCGTCGTCCCTTAAACAATCCTTCAGTAAATCAACAATGGTCTCCTTCATACGGTCAATTCCCAAAGCCAGGGATTGTACTACTAATACATCGTTAAATTTATCAATTACAATACCCGGAAGAAAATCTGCTTCCCCGAAAATAATCCGGCAGCTGTCCGTATCCACAGTTTTTTTACGGTATTCCCAGGCCTCTCTTACTCTGGTATTTAAAAATTCCTTATCAATTTCCTGTCCTTTTACCCTTGACATAATTCGTACCGTAATTTTTGAATTGGTATTAATAAAACCACTGCCCATATAGTAATCATCAAAATCATGTACGAGGATAATATCACCATTTTCAAATTCTCCGGTTATGGAATCTATTTCATTATCGTAAACCCACATACCACCTGATTTCAGAGTTCTGCCTTCCCCTTTTTTCAACTTTACGATTGCTTTACTCATAATTTTTTCTCCATTTTCTGTATAATAACCTTGCGGTATCTGACGCTATTATACCATAGTAAACGTCAATGTCAACGCAGCTAAATTCATGCATAGGCATACTCTAATCCGCTTATACTAACGACATGAAAAAATGTTTCCTGACTAATTTTTTATTATGCGGACTCAGCGGCTGGTGTATGGAATGTTTCTGGACCGGACTTCATTCTCTTATAACCCATAAAGATAAAAGTTTATTATGCCGTACCTCCGTATGGATGTTTCCAATTTATGGTATGGCAGCCTGTTTAAATCCTATTTGTAAAAAACTGAAAGACAAGAGTGCTCTGTTACGAGGAGGTGTATATGCGATTTTTATCTTTTTTACAGAATTTTTTACAGGAAATCTGTTAAAAAAATATGGAGCATGCCCTTGGGATTACAGTAAAGCAAAATTAAACTATAAAGGATTAATACGGCTGGATTACGCACCTGCCTGGTTTCTGGTAGGCTTATATTATGAAAAACTATTAAACCGCCCGTAAGCGGAATGAAACAATAACATACTCTGCCTGTTCTTAGAGCGTCCTGGATAACATTAGGGCAGAGTATGTTGTTATTTTGCCGGTTAAACAAACCTATATTTACATAATGCCAAATATCCCTGTTCTAAATTCGGTCTACGTTCTAATTTCGGTCACGTTATAAATTCGATCTACGATCTAAATTCTATCTACGATTGAATAACAGTATTATTATTTCTAATTATCTGTTATAATAACAAAAACCTGTGCTTATTTTTATGCAGTAAATTCACCAATATGATGAAGGAGGTATTTTAATGCTAAAAGCTGTAATATTCGATATGGACGGCGTACTAGTTGACAGTGAACCACTCCATGCAAAAGCCGCCGTTCTGTCTGTGAAAACATTGGGTTACGAGGTAACCATAGAATATTGCTATCAATTTATCGGTTCCACCACAGCACATATGTTTGAAACTATAAAAAAAGAATATAATATTCCGGATACCCTAGAGAATATGCTGGCTGCCTACCGTGCTACCCTCCACCTACTGATTGAAGCAGACGGCTATGAGGCTATTCCCTATACCAAAGAACTCATAATAGATCTGTTTAATCAAGGCGTAAAACTGGCTATTGCTTCTTCCTCCACTTTGAAGGAAATTGAAGCGGTGGTAAAAGCACTTGGCATCCGAAAATATTTTACGAAACTGGTAAGCGGCACCACCGTTTCCCAGCCAAAGCCGGCTCCGGACATCTTTTTAAAGGCTGCTGCAGAACTTGGTGTAAATATAAACGAATGCATTATAATAGAAGACTCTTCTAATGGTGTCAAAGCCGCTAATGCTGCCGGCATCCCTGTAATCGGTTTTGCCAATGAGCATTCCGGTAAACAGGATTTGTCCACTGCGGCTGTTCTGGTAGAAGGTTTTGAGGAAATAAATCATTCCTTTATCAATAAGATTTATCTTAGGGCTCACAATATTCCGATCACAATTGCCATAACCAATCGGTTAATTATTCGCGAAATGTCCGTAAAAGATATTCCTGATATGTATCAGATTTATCAGAATCCCAAGGTTAAGGAATTTATACCGGATATTGACGAATATCTTGAAAATGAAATCGAGAAACATAAGGCATACATAAAAAATGTTTACAATTTTTACGGTTATGGTTTATGGGGTGTATTTAATAAGGCAACCGGTGAATTAATCGGCAGGTGCGGATTTCAAAATACTTTAATTAATGGTCAGGAAGAGATTGAAATAGGATATCTACTGGATGTTTATCATTGGGGCTATGGCTATGCACTTGAGTGCATCAAAGCATCATTGAATTATATTTATCAGGAATTACAGATAAATCGGATTATTGCATTAATTCACCCTTTAAATTTTAGATCTATTAAAGTTGCGGAACGCATTGGAATGAAAAAGGAAGTGGATATCGTGAAAGATGGGATGGAATATAATGTCTATGTAATAAATCTAAACGGACAATTCAGCGAAAAAACAAAAAAATAGCTGATCATAGCAGCATGTTTTCTCAAAATAATTAATAGTTAAATCAGTATAAACTAGGGCTATTATTATTTATTTAATTAAAATTTCCCTTTACATGAAAAACGAGTAGAAAAAATTTTCTGCTCGTTTTCGCTAATTTTAAGGATTGGTAGTTGTATTATTAGTATCTGTGGTGTTACCGTTCATCGTGTTACTATCTGTTGTGTTACCGGTTAAAGCATCATCGACTTTATTAATTGTATCATCTACCGTACTGGTAGTATTTCCGGTACCTCCAGGTTTAACACCGGTTCCAGTTTGATCTGTCGTAGCAGAATTGTTGTTTTTGCCATCATCTGTAGTCGTACAAGCAGTAAAAGTTAAAAATGTCAGACAGCATACCGCCATTAACAAATATAATCTTTTCTTCATGGATACTCCTCCTAAAAAGTTTAAGTTTACGTGTTTAGTATCCCACTTTTTTTATCAAATATGCATTTTAAATTTGATAAAATCAGTATATTATAGAAATATTTATGATGTAATTTATGACTCATTATATTATCTGCATATGAATGAATATAATCGCAGAAATGAATCATAAATGCTGTTATATTTTTTAACGTATTTGTCGTGACTATTCAAATTTTTGATAAAAATATTAAAAAATTTAAATCTTAAAATCCGGATCAAATTCCAGAAGGTTGTCGCGGAAACGCAGCGGTAAGTTACTTCTCTGTAATTTATAATTCTTACGTTCATCGATAGCAATGGTATGAAAAAAGGTCTTCCACAGTAATTGAAATTCTTCTTCCTCTTCAGATAATTCCTCAAAACGTTCCATATTAAATTCATCTGCCAAAACATAAATCCATGGCATACCACTTCGGTGAATGACAGCTGTTTTCCGTCTTTCATCATAGATAACAAAATTTTCAGCATTCAGGCGGTCTGCAAAATGAGGTGCAATCAACCGTATTACATCATTCTTGGGCTTTATTTTTGAAAGCAGGATTTTATTTTTTGTTTCAGAAAATCTTACAAACCCAAGAAAATGATGACATTCAAATCCTACATTACGCTTTAAATTAAAAATATTCATAACCGCATCATTGGCCAGAGAATTTACAACTTTAGGCCCCATTGCAAATCCCAGTATCAGAAAACGGTATATCATATCACCTTTTAGAATTTCATCGGATAAAGCGGCATAACAGACCATCTCAAAAGCTTCTTCTGATATTTTTTCCTTAATAGACCTGGTAACTTTAAGTGTTTTTTCTTCACTTACCAAAACTTCAATATATTCAGAGAATAACTCCATATTAAAATTACAATTGCTGTTATTCCGTACTTGAATTGCCGTATTAGCATGGCCATGCCTGCCGTTCCAGGCATCGTATATAGCTGTAAATATACCGTCAATACTGTCTTCACACATATAGATCTTCTTAGTCATCATAAATAAATACTCCTGTTACCTATACTGTTTAAGGTATTGAAATTAACATCATCGAATAAAGACAGCTGACGGTAGAGATCACCTCCGCCAATTCCCGGAGGCAATTTTTCTTTTATACTTACCAGTTGATTTGTAATATAATTCTCTTCGAGTTTAACAGGATACATCATCTTTCCGCCGCAGGTAATAAAATAAATTGCTCTCTTTAATACGACACCGATCTTCTTTAAATCTTCGAATCGAAGGTTATTTGACTGTCTTGCTTTTACGATTCGCTCGGCAGACTTTACTCCGATTCCAGGAACTCTGAGAAGCGTATAATAATCTGCTTTATTTACCTCCACCGGAAATTCTCCCAGATTCCCCAACGCCCAGTTGCATTTCGGGTCAATTAAGATATTAAAATTCGGTCTTGTTTCGGATAATAGTTCTGAAGCCTGAAAGCCATAAAAACGCAGCAAAAAATCAGCCTGATACAGGCGGTGTTCACGTAATAGGGGAGGACCTCCCGGAAGGGATGGAAGGGAACTGTCTTCATTCACCTGTACATATGCGGAATAAAATACTCTTTTTAGGTCAAACTTCTGATACAATGCTTCCGCAACAGATATGATCTGGTAATCATTCTCCGGTGTGGCACCAATTATCATCTGAGTACTTTGTCCTGCCGGGACAAAACCTCTGTTGACTGTGGGTCTTTTTACAAGACCAAGTACCGGTGATGAAACAGAAACCGGATTCTCTCTCGGTGCTGTCTTATCCTGCAGCAACAGTATGTCCGATTTTTTACCATAACCGCCCAATCGCTTATATGAGCTTCTGCCCATATCTTCATTTCGCCCCAGCTGGATCTGCTTCATGGGCTTTAAGATATTTTTGCGGCTCTTGTGGGGTGCCAGATTTTTTAAACTGTCGGCTGTGGGAAGCTCCAGGTTAACACTCATCCTGTCTGCATACCAGCCGGTCATCTCAATAAGGGATGAATCCGCACCCGGAACCGCCTTGCAATGAATATAACCGTTAAAATGATGTACTTCTCGCAGCATCTTTAAGGCATTGCACATTAATTCCATGGTATAATTCGGGTTAATTAACACTCCGGAACTTAAAAATAAACCCTCTATATAATTTCTCCGGTAGAATTCCATGGTAAGGCTGCATATTTCTTCCGGAGTAAACGAAGCTCTGACTATATCGTTAGAAGCCCGGTTAAGACAATACTTGCAATCAAAAATACATTCATTGGTCAGTAATATCTTTAGCAGAGAGATACATCTCCCGTCAGCAGAAAAGGTATGGCATATACCGCAGGCCACCGAGTTACCGAGACTGCCGTTCACACCTTTCCTGTCAACGCCGCTGGAGGTGCAGGCAACATCATACTTGGCCGCATCGGAAAGGATCTCTAATTTTTTTTGTATGGTCATATGTTCCTGTACAATTACTCCCATTATCTCATCTCACTTTGCAAACATTTGTTTGTCTTATTTTAACACTTTCAGACAGATAAATCAAGCACCAAAAGAACATTTGTTTGTTACTATTAATTTTCACTTTGTCTATTGTTCTTACTGATGACCAGGGCAACCGAAAAAAATGCGGCGGCAAAACCAACCTGTATTAACATATAATATATGATACCATTTATATTCTCCCACCTGAAATGAATTACTCCTGCAATCGTATCATTTCCTTTAATAAACCAATATAAAGGAGTAAAACTGGCCAGCTTCAATACAGATTTATTAAGCAGATACTGTGGTACAAAAGCTCCGCTGATAAAACTCAGACCCAATGGCAGCACTGTTGACAAAATATTATTACCCTGCCTGCTTTTTATCAGAATAGCCGAAAGATAACTGATACTTAGTGCACTGACGGAGAAAATCAGCAGATTCAGCCAATACAGGAGGACATTACCGTTAATGGTCTTATCTTCATTAATTAAATAACCAAAAAGGATAAAAAAGATATCATAGGTAAGAACAAATATAAGATTACCTCCGATTAACTGCAAATTAAACTCCGAATGAGTTATAGGTGTAACCATATTCCGGCGCATGATATGGATGTTATGAAATGTCAGCATAAGCATGCCGATACCCAGGAGACAACAACTCAGCATTATATAGGATGCAGAATTAAAATACCGGTTATAAAAGTCACTAATCTTATCCTCATTGACACCGGCAGCGATTGATACTTTTGTTTCCGTAATCATATCCCGCCTTATATTAGTTATCAATTCAGCCTGGGAGATATCAGGAAATGCAGCGAGATATAATCTGGCAATGTTCAGATAGTTATTGATTGCATTATCCACCGAAACATTATAAGCACCTTCCGGAATGGTTTTTTTCTCAACACCGGTATCTCTTCCGGACAAAAAATCTTCTCCAAAGTCATAAGGTATTGTCAGAATATATTTCACCTGTCGGAAAAACAAAGCATCGGCTAATTCATCCTCTTTATCCATGTAATCGGTAAAATTACAGTATTGGCTTAAATAGTCCAAAAGGTCCTGTACCAAAATACTGTCTTTGTCATAATTAACCAGCGCAGCATCGATTTTTGTTTCTTTATAGACGGTCATTTTTTTACTTTGCGCTGTGGATATGAAAAATACCATTACGGAAAAAATAACAATATATATAATCAACGCCGGAGCAGCGCTTTTTAGTATTTTAAAATACACTTTAAATACTTGCATATTCTTTCCTCCTGATTTCATGATATGTTACAGCTGCAAACGCTATGGTGAAAAGGCACAGTATAAGCAGATTATGGTATAATCTTTGATAACTGTCATAATAATACAGACAATAAAAGGCATCTGTAATTAAACTGGAAGGATTGATATCGGCAATAGCCGGAGCATGAACTGCAATAATATATTTCATATCCGCTACAACCATACCGGAGAGGAACCCTCCGCCGATTACAACAACATTTATTATAGCCGAGCGCACCTTATCATTGGCCTTCACCACCACACATACCATAGCCCCAAATGTAATTCCGCACATGGAACCTATCATGCCGGTCAGTAAAATCAAACCGATACGGTTACCAAACTCTATCCCCAGAACTTTATTTAAAAAGAGCAGCAAAAACAGGATACTGATATAATGCAAAGTAAATGCGGCCAATAAATTACAGGCCATCAGCCTCATTTTATGAATGGGTGATACATTGATTCTGGCAGCCAGGATAGATTGATTTGCCTGTATATCAACCATTTCCCGAAATCCCCAATGCGCTCCGTACATACAGGCCAGAGCTATAACAGTATAGAAATAGATCAGGGTATAATTCGGATTTCTCTTACTATCACTGCCATTTACCATATAATCCTTATAATCGTTTAAAACGGTGTTAAAATTTTTGTTTATGGCCTTTTGATCCATGGTTTCTATATTATTAACCGTATGGCTTAGATGAAGATAACTATCTATAAACGCCTTTATAACAGATTGTCGTATGCCATTATCGTTTATATAAAGCACCGGCTCCGCCTTTTCAACTACATATCCGTCTATTTCTTCATTCATAAGCATTTCCTGTGCTTTGCTTAATGTCTGGGTATGGACCAGAAAAAGCTTTCTACCCTCTGTGATCTCTATCGCTTTCATTACCCTGATCAGCTCACTGCTGCTCTCATCCGGTACCACCGCAACCGGTATGCTGTTAATACTATCGCTTTGTGCCAGATTACCGAAACCCATATAAAAAAATACAGCCAGCAGGATTGGAAATCCAAGGGTCCAGAAGATAGTGTTATAATCTTTGCATAAACATTTTATACGCATCCTGTATAAACGAAACATCACGTTTATCCGCCCCCTTCCTAATCCCTGAGTTCTTTGCCGGTAATTTCTAAAAAAACGTCATTTAAAGTGGGCATCTCCGTATAAATCTTACCGAAGCTTATATCATGCGTCTGGAGGTAATCTAACACGGAGATTAGATTGTTTTTCCCCTTCTTCGATCTTAGTACAAGCCGGTTCTCATTATAATTTACCTGGGAAATGTTAGCAAGATGAAGTATTTCATCCAGCTCATATTCTGTTAAATTGTAAGCTTCAACCGTTATTTTTTCACCGAGAGAAATCATGTTCTTTAATTCATCTTTCGTCCCGGTGGCAATCACCTTACCCTTATCTATAATTGAAATCCGGCTGCATAATTCCTCGACCTCCTCCATGTAATGGGAAGTATAGATGATTGTGGCACCTGCCCTATTCAGTTTTTTAATGCCTTCAAGTATCTTATTTCTGCTTTGGGGATCAACCGTAACTGTGGGTTCATCCAATATGATAAGCTTGGGTTTATGGGCGATCCCGCAGGCTATATTCAGTCTTCTTAACAGCCCGCCGCTTAACTTTTTAGGCATAAACTTAGCAAAGTCCTGAAGAGAAACAAATTCCAGGGCTTCTTCCGTAAGACGTCTTACCTCTTTTTTATCGTTCACATACAAACTACAGAAATATGAAATATTCTCATATACCGTCAATTCTTCGAATACAGCCACATTCTGCATTATAATGCCAATATTTTTCTTGACATCATAAGCGTCCGGCCGCATTGGCTTGCCAAATATCTCTATGCTGCCTTTATCATATTTTAATAAGGATAGGATACAGTTTATAGCTGTGGTTTTACCAGACCCGTTCGGCCCCAGCAGACCGAATATTTCACCCTCCTCCACTGCCAGATTCAAATGATCAAGTGCAACCAATTTATCATATCTTTTAACCAGATTTTTAACTACGACAATCATGTCTTTTCCTCCGCTACGGTTTCCTTCTTATCACCGGTTATATCCCTCCGGCAGTTATTCATTCCGGAACTCTATATTAATTATACCATTTTTTTCATTCTGTCTATACTATATCCTAACAGATTTTTTACTCACAGTGAAGTACGTCATCAATTTTTATGACAAATGTAATATGCAAAAGAGATAATAAATGTTATCTTTACATAAAGTCATGTCATACCATGTGGAACCATATTAACCGGCTTTATTTTGGCAAAGCTTATAGTTAAAGATTATAAAAGCTTGAATGGCACCTGTAAATTCCAAATATATGCTGTTTAAAAGGAAAAAGCAATCAATAAATTTATCTTCAATTGATTTATGAAGCATAATTTGATACTATTATAATTGTTAAAATTATATAAAATCCTATGGAGGACATCATGTTTGAAATCCATGATAAAATACTTCTCTTTATATGCTGTTTTACATTGTATATGTTAGAAGTGCAATCGGAATATGCAATTATACCGATTCTTTTAGCCGTATTCCTGTCCTGTATGAGTACTTATCTGGATGACAGGCGGCTTAAGCTGGGCTTCTTTCTTATCTATATAGCCTGCTGTCAGTTGATTCCCGACTGTTTTATTTTTCTGCCTTTAATTATATATGACATTGCACTTTACGATTATCAGATTCTCTCCTTTTTGGCTTTATTTCCCTTAATCCTGAACACTAATCATTTTGATATAAATATGGTAGCTTTTAGCTTTGTATTTATTATTCTGGCCTGGACGATAAAGTATAAAACCTTGTCTGCTGTCAGATTGCAGTCCGAATATAATGAACTGAGGGATACCTCAAAGGAATTAGCTCTGCTGCAGGAACAAAAAAACCAGAGCATTCTGGAAAATCAGGATTATGAGATTAATGTAGCCACACTAAATGAAAGAAACCGAATCTCAAAAGAAATCCATGACAACATTGGTCACCTGTTATCCCGTTCTCTCTTACAGATCGGTGCACTCCTGACCATATCCAAAGAAGAAGCGGCCAGGGAAAGTCTTACTTCTTTAAAAGAGTCCATTTCGGATGGTATGGACAGTATCCGGAACAGTATCCATAATATGCATGATGAATCCATTGATTTATATACCAGTATCGATGCACTGGTAAAGGATTTCACTTTCTGCAATATTAGTTTTGAGTATGATATAAAATCAAACCCTGAAATCAAACTAAAATATTCATTTATTGCTATTATAAAAGAGGCTCTGGCCAATATTATAAAGCACTCCAATGCAACAAAAGTATCGCTTAGCCTCAGAGAACACCCTGCCATGAATCAGCTGATAATTCTGGATAATGCTACCATGGAAGAGCAAAAGCAGTTAAAGCTGGTAAAACTTATCGAAAATCAGCTGTATTATGATGGAATCGGGATTCAGAATATTACGGACCGGGTGAAAAGCTTCCAGGGAAATATCAATATCTCTCTGGATAAAGGTTTTAAAATATTCATCACCATA
>JAEZSL010000103.1 GCA_023443925.1 Bacillota bacterium
AGAGAGCAGGACCGCGAGGTTACTTTCTGCCTGTCCACCAACGGACTTTTGCTGCCTCAGTACGCAGAGGAATTAATTCATCTGGGAGTCTCTCATGTTACCGTAACCATGAATGCCATAGATCCTGCAATTGGCGGTAAAATTTATAAATATGTGAATTATATGGGCGGGATGTATTACGGTGAAGCGGCTGCGGCTATATTACTGGCTAACCAGCTGTCCGGTATCCGTATGCTTACCGCAAAAGGAATTGTTTGTAAGATCAATATCGTAATGCTGAAAGGAATCAATGAGGAACATATTCCGGAAGTTGTAAAAAAGGTGAAAGAAATCGGAGGAACCATCACCAATATCATGCAGTTAATTCCGGTCTCCGGCAGTGTGTTTGAAAATCTTCCCTTAGTTAATAATCGGGAAATTATGGAGATGAGAAAGAAATGCGGAGAAACCATGCAGCAGATGTATCATTGCAGACAGTGCCGGGCAGATGCGGTGGGAATCCTGGGAAGTGACAGATCCATTGAATTTAATGCCTGTCATTCGACAGAAGACAGTGATACACAGATTGACAATAACAATATGGAAGTGTTAGGAGTTAGTAAGGAAAATATAAAAGAAGATACTGTAAAAATAGATACTGAAAAAAAGGATACGGTAAAAAAAGATAAGGGAAAAGAAGACACTGTAAAGAAAGACACTGTAAAAGAAAACACTGTAAAAGAAGACACTGGCATACATGAAATACCGGTACCCTCCGATCAGTATACGATAACAAATGCAAGCAAGGATGAAAAGCTTCAGATCGCGGTGGCAACCAAAAGCGGAATGCTGGTGGATCAGCATTTTGGTCAGGTTTCTGAATTCTATGTATATGAGTACCGTCAGGGTAAGACAGTTTTCAAGGAAAGAAGAAATATCGAGAAGTATTGCAGCGGTGTTCAGGACTGTGGAGAGAAGGAAGATAAGATTGAGGCTATTATCAAAACCATTGCCGATTGCGATGCCGTCATAGCTATGCGGATCGGGGAGTCACCGAAACAGAAACTGAGCCAGAGAGGTATAAGAGTTTTTGCAACTTACGACAAAATTGAAGATTCCGTTAAGAAAGCAGCCTCAGAAATAGCTGTGACTTTAAACGGCGTTTCAATTTAATATGGATAAGAGAGGAGATTTTATGGTTAGTCCCAAGTATCATGTTTTTATCTGCACCAGCTGCCGGATCAACGGCGTTCAGAAAGGGTTTTGTTTTTCAAAGGATTCGGTAGACATTGTCCAGAGGTTTATGGAAGAAGTAAATGACAGGGACTTATCCGGTGAGGTCATGATCACCAATACCGGATGTTTTGGTATCTGCGACAAAGGACCGATTGCAGTTGTTTATCCGGAGGGTGTCTGGTATGGAAATCTGACAGAGGAGGACGTTGAAACTATTGTGGAGCAGCATTTGGAAGGCGGAAATCCTGTTAAAGAATTAATGATTTAATCCATTAAAATGTTGGGAGTAGAAGGTGAGGTGGCGGCATGATTCGAATTATAGATAATACATTAGCCGGGTTTGATGGAAGACTGCCATCCAAAGAAGATTTACAAACCTTTTGCGGTATGCTGTCAGCAATTGGTGCGGATATGATAGAACTGTCTGCTGCCGCTTATGAAAAAATGGAAGAATTGCCGGCGGAAGGTAATTATATATTACACATTCACTATCCTGAAGAGATGGAAGCTTATCCGGGGTTTTATCGATATACCTGTCATCATATAGAGAATCAGGAAAATATGATTCTGGAAATACAAATGAACGATGTAAGGGAAATTGTTAAACTCCGAGAACTGGACAGTTATAAAGAAGTCAGAATTACCGGCCTGGACGATTTGATGTGCGGCTCATATGATAAATCCATGCAGGAGATAAAAAGGGTTTTGCCTAACAGCAGAATCATTTTATGTCCGGAGAATACCTACCGCTGTGCTAGTGCCCTTGCAGTACATTGGGTTTTAAATTATGGCAGCGATATAACCACAAGTTTTGCCGGATGGAAGAACAATGCGGCGACAGAGGAAGTTATTATGGCCTTACGCCTGGCGGCGAGACACAAACCAAACCGTGACCTGACCCTGCTGCCGGAAATGGCAGAATTATTCGAAAAAATAAGCGGCACCCGGATCAGTAATAAAAAGCCGGTAATCGGCCGGAATATTTTTAAAGTGGAAGCCGGAATCCACGCCGACGGCATTTTGAAAAACCCGGCGACTTATGAAGCCTATGAACCGGGTTGTGTCGGCGGTAAGTCTGAAATCGTCATTGGTAAGCATTCCGGTATTAAAGCGGTTAAACTGAAACTGGAAGAACGCCGCCTGGTAATACCGGAGGATGGAACCGCCGTTAAACTTCTGGATATGGTAAAAAAGATCTGTACGGAAAACGGAACCAGTTTAAGTGATGAAGAGTTTGAAAGCCTGGCGTTAGAGGTGATTGCCCATGAAAGAAAATAAGTTTATTGTTGATACCACATTAAGAGATGGAGAGCAAAGTCCGGGGATTGCACTTTGTACGAAGGATAAAGTTAAAATAGCAAAATTACTGGATGAAATCGGTGTACATGAAATCGAAGCAGGTGTTCCCTGCATTGGGCAGGCTGAGTCAGATGGTATCAGTGAAATAATTGAGAATACCAGGAATGCAAAAATATCGGTTTGGAGCAGAATGAATATCAATGATGTTAAGTTTTCCTTAAACTGTAACCCCCATATTATTCATATCGGAACGCCGGTTTCTTATATCCAGATCTATAATAAGCTGAAAAAGAATAAGGCATGGGTGCAAAAAAATATTTTAGAGTGTGTGTATGAGGCTAAAAACCAGGGTATTGAAGTTACGGTTGGACTGGAGGATGCTTCCAGGTCTGATATCGGGTTTATTTTAAGCTTAATAAAAGAACTGAAAAAAGCCGGTGTTAATATAATCCGCCTGGCCGATACCGTTGGTATACTGACGCCAAACCGGACGAAAGAAATTGTGGAAACAATTAAGGCATATTCCGATGTTGAAATCGAAATGCATGTCCATAATGATCTTGGTATGGCAGTAGCCAACTCCATAATCGGTGCCAAGGCAGGGGCTGCCTTTGTAGACTGCACTTTGTTTGGCATCGGAGAAAGAACCGGTAACTGTAATTTTTATGATTTTGTTCATGCAAGTGAATCTATTTTTAATTTTGCTATGAGTAAGAAACAAATTAAGAATATTGAAGAAAAAAGTTATCAGGAATTAAAAGGAGCAATGTAATTACAGTTTAAACAACTTTAAAAAGTATGATGAAATAGATACGCAAACTTCCGGGTTATGCGTGTCTTTTTTTGCAGCAGGGCATTACTCCTCTTTCGTATAATTATAAGCATCGTATTGCGGAGAAAAAATTAATTTATTTTTTGGAACCATATTTATAACTCCATCGTCTAATTGATATAAAGGCAATAAGAAAGGGGGCAGCATTCAAGTATTCTCTTACGGTACCAAGAGAATATAACCTATAAAATCCAGTTCATATTAGCAGATACGTATATATAATATATCTGCTGCATACAAAATGTTAGCAAAGATATAAGGCTTATAGAGTAAAATCAGTGCAACAGGAAAAATAGAATAGCAGATTATGAAACACCCGGAATTATGTGATGGAAGAATGTTATCGGAAACATAACAGCTTTACTATAAAATAATGGGCTGTCTATGAGATTTATTATATTGAACTATTATACAAAACTTAAACGAAAGAATTATTAGGATAACCAACTTATAAATAATGCAGATTAAAATAGAGAAAGATGAGGTATGTTTATGATAAAAATCAAATATGTAAAAGCGTTAATGTTAGGTATATGTTTATCCGCTATATCCAGTGGGGTGGCTCTTGCAGGGACATTAGAAAATAGAACGGCTGATGTTGCGGTACAGGATACAAGTACAGACAGTAAGCTTGCAGATTTACAAAGCAAAGTTGACCAGTATGTGTTTACAGATCATTTTGAGGATTTTCAGAAAAAAGGATTTACGGTTACCCATACTGCTCCCATGGAAGGTTACATTGAGGTAGGAATTACCCCTTATAGTGATAAAAATGCTGCTTACCTCTATGATGCACTTGGTAAGGATGAAATCAAGGTAGTGGAAGGCGAAGAAGTTATGCTTTACACCACCATGGAAACGGCACCGGATTCCGTACCCGCTGCTACTGTTGATGCAAAAGCACTGGAAAAACAGGATGAAGTTAATAAAATTTTATTTCAGGATAAAATTAATGAAATCGAGAAAAAAGATCTCGCTATAACATCTGCCACAGCCATAGGAGATGCCGTTGAAGTAGGAATTCTCCCCTATACTCAGGAAAATGTAGATTACATCTACAGCATACTGGGTAACGATCTGGTTAAAGTAGTAGAAGGAAAAGAACCTGAATTAATGGCTACCTCAGGTATTGCAACCGATGGGGTTATAACAGATACCTCCGTTAATGAAGTGCAGGATGGCGCAGCAGGAGGCAATGTAGACGTGGTAAAAGTGACTGGAAATACTCCAGTTGAGAATACATCAAACGATAAAAATGACAATATACTTCCGATTGCAGGAATAGCAGGCGTTGCACTTTTACTTGGAGGTATGGTGTACATCTCTCAGAGAAAGAAAATGACAAGATAAGTAAAGTAATTGGCTTTGTTAAATAAGAAGAGCAGCGGGCTTATTAGTATGACCTACTAATAAGCCTGCTGCTCTTCTTATTTATATGATTTGAGTGTCGAATGGTTTTTCTGAGTGTTTTTATACATACAGTGATATTTCTTCAAAGTTAAAAATGACCTTTTGATGTTTAAATCATAATTCGGAAGAATTATTCTGGCGGGAATTTTGCAGCCGGTAGGTTTTTGGACTGACTCCGTAAGCACTTTTAAACATCTTTGAGAAATTAAAAGGATTATCATAACCGGCTTTGTTGGAAATCTCCCGAATAGATTGGTTTGTCGTTCTGATTAATTCAGCAGCGAGCCTTAAGCGGTAATTAACCAGATATTCCTGGGGAGATACCTGCAGCACCTTTTTAAATATGGAGGTAAGATATGACCGGTTAATACCAATATAATTGGCAATATCACTGATCTTTATATGCCCATAATTTATGGAGATATATTGAAGTGCATGCTCTACATAAGTTTCACTGGAATAATCATATGGTTTTGCTTTGCTCCTGGTTACACTTTGAGCATCAATTAAGGTTGATAAAAGATCGAACAGGTAACCGACTCTTTTAATTTCATTGGCCAGAGTAAGGTTATTCGTATCCAGCATTTTTTTTACCATAGGCAGGTAGGTTGCTATGGGTATGACGGAGGTGGTTACCGGATTATCTGCAGAGAGTCCGGAATAATTCAGGTAATCCACTGCCTTTTCCCCGTCAAAGGTAATCCAGATATATTCCCAGGGATCCTCCATATCTGCATTATATTGAATTGGAACATCTTTGGGAATTAAAAAGATTGTTTCTTTTTTTATGTCATAATGAGTTCCGTTAATAAAAAAAGAACCCTTTCCATTTAAAACAAAATGAAGATGGTATTCATTCGGTACCTTATGATTATAGGTATATCCCGGCGGGCACAGCTGGTGGCCGCAGTGTACCAGATATAAATCGTTGGTCTGCTTCTTTATATTTCTGAGACAGCGAAAGCCAACTGCCGTATTATAGGTAGTAGGTTTGTCCATAAAACCTCTCCTTTCATATTAATGTAAGTATCTTCTACACAGGTACACTTATTACAATACTATAATAATTCTATCAGATTTTTACAGTTTATTCAATGAGAGAGATGAAAGTCTTATAACAAATAAATGTAAAATATAGAAACAAATCTCAAAATAGTGATTGTGCAGAATAAATAAAGAACCGCTTCATAAACAGATAAAATTCCTGCTGGTTTAAAAAGGAAATGGTTAATGTGTATAACATATAAAAAAGATTATAATGAAAATACAACATAATGACATGTAAATATAACATAAATCCATTTCATTTCCGTTAATGTGCTTATATAATGAAACTACATGGAATCTGAATCAGGGATTCGGTGGTACATAAGACATTATCAAAACGAGGAGGAAGGTTATGAAATTGAAGAAGGTATTAGCAGCAGTTATGGCCGTTATGATGGCAATGTCTTTAGCAGCTTGCGGTGGTGGTAAATCTACGGACAAATCAAATGAAACAACAAGTACCGCCAATGAGACAAAGTCAGAAACAACACAAAGCACAGATCAAAAAGCGGAGGTATCCGGTGATACGCTTATCGTAGCAATATGGGATACGAATCAGGAACCTGGAATAAGAAAGATTATGGATGATTTCACCGCCCAGACCGGAATTAAGGCAGAGATTCAGGTTACACCCTGGGACCAGTACTGGACCATGCTGGAAGCAGGAGCAACCGGCGGTACATTGCCCGATGTTTTCTGGATGCATTCCAATGAAATTGCTAAGTATTCCGAATATGAAATGTTATTGGATCTGACTGACAGAATTGCAAAGAGTGACAAAGTTGATTTATCAAAATTCCCTCAGGATATTGTTAATATCTATAAATGGGAAGGCGAGAAACAATACGCCATGCCCAAAGATATTGATACCATTGCATTATGGTATAATAAAACCATGTTTGATGAAGCTGGTCTTTCCTATCCGGATGATTCCTGGACCTGGGATGATTTTAAAGAAGCCTGCAAGAAACTGACCAAGCCCGACGGAAGCCAGTATGGATATGCCATTAAACCAGGTAATACTCAGGATGGTTGGTATAATATGGTTTATGACATGGGCGGTACAATTATTACCGACGATAAGAAAGCTTCCGGATTTGATCAGGAAGGTACGATTAAAGCAATTGATTTTGCTTCCGGCCTGGTAAAAGAAGGTTTAACACCGTCCTATGAAACCTTAGCGGAGAATGACCCTAATGTATTGTTTAAGGCCGGCAAAGTAGCTATGATAACACAGGGTTCCTGGATGCTTGCGGATCTTTGCAACGATGATTATGTAAAACAAAACGGTGATATTGCGGTTCTTCCTAAGGATGCAGTTACAGGAAGAAGAGCTTCCATCTATAACGGACTGGGCTGGGCAGCAGCGGCTAATACAGATAAACCGGATGAAGCCTGGGCGCTTATCGAATATCTGGGTTCACAGGAAGCACAGAAGAAACAGTCCGACTTAGGTATCGTTATATCCGCGTATGAAGGAACTGTAACGAACTGGACACAGGCTTACCCGGATTTTAATGTTCAGGCTTATCTGGATATGATGGGTGATCTGGTAATCAGACCTTATTCCAAAACAACGGTAACCTGGGAAGGTATGATAGGTGAAAAACTAGTGGATGCATGGACGGGCAGCAAGAGTGTTGAAGATGTATGTGCAACTATCACAGAAGAGATGAATGCAACCCTGGCAGAAGAACAGTAAAGAAATTTCGTTTTTTAGGGGTATAATTTAAAAATGTTGTGGCAGGCGTCGTCTGAATGAAAAAGGATGAAGTCTGCCCTTCTTAAGTAATTACATATATAGACTTCGAGTGTTAAAAGGTCAATTTTGTGTTTAGAATGAATACTAGCGTATATATATTCAATTTTGCTGCCTTTCCCTCGAACACTATATTTTTTACAAGTCTCTATCGTCTCAAAAACCAAGCCGGCTGGCTTGATTTTTGGCCAGAGTCTTGACAAAATATAAACAGTGTCCTCGGCCGGTCTACGCAAAATCGAATATATATACACTGTATTCATAAACTATACATTTTGAGACCTTTTAACACTCGAAGCCTATTCTTACACATAATTAAGAAGGAGATGAAACTGTGGCATTGAAAGCTAAATCAAGTGGGCAAAAACGAAAAAGAAGTCAGTTTATATGGGGATGGTTTTTTATACTGCCAACCATAGCCGGTTTATTCATTTTGAATATTATTCCTATATTTCAGACAATTTACCAGAGCTTCTTTAAAACAGGGGCATTTGGTAAAGGTAACGTATTTGTGGGCTTTAATAATTACAAGAAACTAATTGCTGATGAAAGTATCTGGCAGTCTCTTATTAATACATTTAAATATGCGATTGTGGAGGTCCCCTTTTCAATTGCCATAGCAATTATTCTGGCCGTATTCTTAAACCGTAAGATTTTCGGCCGTACGGTTTACAGGACGATTTATTTCCTGCCCATGGTTGCGGCTCCGGCAGCAGTTGCTATGGTTTGGAGATGGTTATATAATTCTGAATTCGGGTTGTTGAACCATTTATTAAATT
>JAEZSL010000122.1 GCA_023443925.1 Bacillota bacterium
TAATTATCAATAAATTAAAAGGTACCTTTACCGTTGTTGCTGTAAAAGCTCCCGGCTACGGTGACAGAAGAAAAGCAATGCTTCAGGATATTGCTATCTTAACCGGCGGTACCGTTATTTCTGATGAATTAGGCTTAGACTTAAAAGAAGTGACAATGGATCAGTTAGGACGTGCGAAATCCGTTAAAGTTCAGAAAGAAAATACAATTATTGTTGACGGCGAAGGCGAAAAGAATGACATTTCTTCCAGAATTTCTCAGATCAGAGCTCAGATTGAAGAAACAACTTCTGAATTTGATAAAGAAAAATTACAGGAAAGACTTGCCAAACTGGCAGGCGGCGTAGCAGTTATCCGTGTAGGCGCAGCCACCGAAACAGAAATGAAAGAAAAGAAACTTCGTATGGAAGATGCTCTTGCAGCTACCAGAGCAGCAGTGGAAGAAGGTATTGTTGCCGGCGGCGGTTCCGCATATATTCATGCCTCCAAAGATGTTGCTAAATTAGCAGCTGAACTGGAAGGTGATGAAAAGACAGGTGCCAACATAATTTTAAAAGCCCTTGAATCTCCTTTATACTGCATCGTTGCAAATGCAGGTTTAGAAGGCTCCGTTGTAACCAGCAAAGTAAAAGAACAAAATCCTGGAGTTGGATTTGATGCTTTAAAAGAAGAATATGTAGATATGGTATCTGCAGGTATTCTTGATCCCGCTAAGGTTACAAGAAGTGCGCTTCAGAATGCTACCAGTGTTGCATCAACTTTATTAACAACAGAATCTGTTGTTGCTAACATAAAATCCAATGAACCGGCTATGCCAGCAGGCGCAGGCGGAATGGGTATGATGTAATTCCAGAAATAAATTATAGATCTGTAAATAGAAGCTCCGGTTTTATTTGTATAATAAAGCCGGAGTTTTTTTAAAGTTTTTGATACCGGATAACGGACGTTTTAAGTGATATTTCTAAAGTTGTGCCAGATAAGCAGTTATAAGCTAAATTAAAGTACAGCTATCGATCTGTTGCAGATTATTTTATTCGATATAACTAATAATTTAGAAAAATATTAGAAATATTTTAAGTTATAGGCTTTATCTTTAGTTTGAATTTTAGTATAATGTTTAATAGAAAGACATGCTTTATAAAGAACGAAAAAAGGTCCATTAGATTCTTAATTATTAGAATATTCAGGAGGTAAAAAGATGAATGAACTATATGCGGAAGCGGGGGTAAAAAGGAAGGAGACAGCGGGAACCTATGCATTACGTTTCCTGTTGATATTTGTAGCTATTGCAGCTTTTCTGCTGACATTCCAGAATTCGATATTACTTTTCGTATCTGCAATTTTAATTGTTGCTATTGTTTATATATTCCCCAGACTGAGTGTGGAATATGAATATGTTTTTTGTGACGGACAATTAGACTTTGATAAAATTATGGGAAATGCAAAAAGAAAAACTGCCTTAAAAATTGATTTTGAAAAAGTAGAGATTATGGCCCCGGAAGGTTCCCATGCATTGGATGGCTATACCCATGGTAAAACGGTAGTAAAGGATTTCAGCTCCAGGAGTAAGGATGTAAAGCCTTATGTCATTATTCTGAGAGAAGGCGAAATTACTACTAAAATACTTTTCGAGCCTAGTGAAAAAATGATTAACTGTATTAAATTAAAGAGTTCAAGAAAATTATCCCAGTACTAAGCCGATATTGAGTGTTAATAAGTAAAATTAAAATATAGTATGTTTGGTTGGCAGGAGAATGAGAATGTATATTTATGGAATCTTGTACCTGACAGGAATTGTTCCGGTAGGAAGAAATACTGGGAAAGCCCTGGAAAGTACGGATGAATATACATTCTGCATTCTTTTTTAATTTATAGGAAAGTTCTCCGAACTTACCTATAAATTAAAAAGCCTTCCAGGCAGGATGCACATGAACACGCAAAAGGATAAATCCTTTGGAAGATGTCACTGTCGTGACAGCGCGTCAGCGCTAGAGTCTGGCAAGCCAGACTCTTTCCTTGTTATTGAAAATTTGCTTTTAGTTACAGAAAGCCCAATCTTGGGTTTACTGGATGTAAAGTATTCTGCATGAACAGAGCGAATCCGGGTTACGTTTTTTACATAAAGCTTTAGTTGGAAGAAGAAATATTATAATAAATAAAAGACAATTGTGCGCATGATGCGGACTTGAGCCGTTTCATGTTTTTAAATAAAAGACAGCAGAATAACAGTTTGGTTATTGACAAGCTTTCCTTAATTGGGTATACTTTTAAAAATCAACAGAAATTAATCATCTAAACGAAAAACGAAACATGTAAACCCTATAAGAAAGTGAGGATAATAAGATGGGAACTATAATCGGTGAAGGAATTACCTTTGACGACGTCTTACTGGTACCGGCTTATTCAGAAGTGATACCGAATGAGGTTGACGTAACCACCTATCTGACGAAAACAATCAAGTTAAATATTCCGATGATGAGTGCGGGAATGGATACGGTTACAGAACATAGAATGGCAATTGCCATGGCCAGACAGGGTGGTATTGGAGTTATTCATAAGAATATGTCCATAGCTCAGCAGGCGGAAGAGGTAGATAAGGTAAAGCGTTCGGAGAACGGAGTAATCACAGATCCATTTTATTTATCACCAGAGCATACATTATATGATGCCAACGAATTAATGGCTAAATACAGAATATCAGGAGTTCCCATTACAGAAGGAAAAAAACTGGTCGGAATTATAACAAACCGTGATCTAAAGTTTGAAACAGATTATTCAAAAAAAATCAAAGATAGCATGACCTCTGAAGGGCTGATTACGGCATTGGAAGGCATAACCCTGGAGGAAGCCAAGAAAATATTAGCATCTGCCAGAATAGAAAAACTGCCTATCGTAGATAAGGACGGTAATTTAAAGGGTCTTATTACTATAAAAGATATTGAAAAACAGATTAAATACCCTATATCCGCAAAAGATTCTCAGGGCCGTTTAAGATGTGCTGCTGCAGTAGGAGCCACCTCCAATGTTCTGGAACGAGTGGAAGCCCTGGTTAATGCAAAAGTAGACGCCATTGTGGTAGATACAGCCCATGGGCATTCATCCAATGTTATCAAGGTAGTTCAGATGATCCATGATACTTATCCGGAGCTTCAGATAATTGCCGGTAACGTGGCAACGGGAGAAGCCACGGAAGCTTTGATTAAAGCCGGTGTAAGTGCGGTAAAGGTTGGTATCGGACCTGGTTCTATCTGTACGACAAGAGTCGTTGCCGGTATCGGTGTTCCTCAGATTTCAGCTATTATGAATTCTTTTGAAGCAGCGAAAAAGTACGGCATTCCCATTATTGCTGACGGCGGCATCAAATATTCCGGCGATATGACAAAGGCCATAGCTGCCGGTGCCAATGTATGTATGATGGGCAGCATATTTGCAGGCTGTGACGAAAGTCCCGGTGAATATGAATTATTCCAGGGAAGAAAATATAAAGTATACCGCGGCATGGGTTCCATTTCAGCCATGGAGAACGGCAGCAAGGACAGATACTTCCAGAGCAATGCCAAGAAACTGGTTCCGGAAGGCGTTGAAGGACGAGTAGCCTATAAAGGCACCGTTGAAGATACTGTGTTCCAGTTAATGGGTGGGCTCAGATCCGGAATGGGATATTGCGGAACTCCTACCATAGAAGCACTGAAAGAAAACGGCAGATTCATGAAGATTTCCGCCGCTTCCTTAAAAGAAAGTCATCCCCATGACATTCACATCACCAAGGAAGCCCCGAACTACAGCGTGGACGAATAGAAAGACTAACAAACGGGGCTTCCTTTGGAGGCCCCGTTTGTTAATTTTGTACCGTATGTTCATTTTTATATGCAATAACATCATCTTTCAGGGTTTCCCAGGCATCTTCATTATTAACATAATATAGAGGGCATAACTTTCCTGAAACATCATAATGTCTTATAATATCATCCCTGTCGAGGTTGTATACGGAGCATAGCCAGGCAATCAACGCTACTAAAGACTGATAGGTTTTCTCATTAAATTGCCCTGTTTCATCAGGATGACAGCATTCTATGGAGATAGTATCATTATTCCGGTCATTGGAGGCATAGGATATTTCATCAAGAGGGATACATTGAATAATCTCACCCTCCAGGCCGATAACAAAATGGCTGCTGGCAGAGGTTGTTTGGCTTAATCTTAAACTTTCAAAATAGTTCCGGTTGGACTCTGCTCCGGTTCCGGGGTTGGCAGTATAATGTATGACAATACTGTTTACTGCATTTAATGGCGTTTGAGGCCTTGAATAATCATTGGGTGTCAAAAGCATTTCACTGATATCCGGTTTCGTTATGGGGTTTGAAGCCGATGTAAACCCTAATACACTGTTAATTGGCTTATTAATATTTTTTACTACGGTATCCGTCATAATGATAACGGATAGCATGATCAGCATGGTAAGAGTTGTTACCGTTATGATCATCAGATATTTTTTTCTCCGTTGTTTTTTCTGCCATTGTTTTTTGGTAAGCAAGTTGGTATGCCCAGCCTTTCTATCATAAAGTATCAATTAAATTTATTTTTATATCTATTGTTCCATATATCGAGTGATTGTTCAATATAGAAAGCCTTAAATTTCATTGTAATTGTCTTAAGTAAAGATGAAGAAATATTAAGGAGTTATCATACTGATAATGAACTATAAGCCAGGTTTCTGCTTGTATTTATAAAATTAAACTTATACCTAAGTATTTAGGTGATAGAATCAGAACTAAAGAAAAGAGCAAGGAGAAGAGGGGATTCAGAACCTTCTCTTTCATATAACTAATCATATATAGTTACAAGCCTGTTGGTCTATAATCAGTACAAATACGACTTATAATTAATAAAATGCATCTAAAAGATTGCAATTATACATATAAGACAACATACAAAGGAACTATATATACGAAGCAATTATACATACAAAGCAATTATACATACACCACAATTAAACATACAAAGCAATCAAACGTACGAAGCAATCAAACATACGAAGCAAACAATAGAAACATACAATCAATAAAACATACAACCGATAAAATATACAAAGTTATTAAATGTATAAACAATAAATTGATTAAAGCAATAAATTATATAAAGAAATAAAACTTACAAAGAAATACAACCTAAAAATCCAAAAACTAAAAGATTACAAACTAAAAGAATTAAAGATTACATACTAAAAGTTTACAAACTACAAAACTATAAAATTCTAATTCATTATTACAGAATACCAAATTAAATAATAATCTATTAAATTTATGTATAATAGTTTACATATCCACATGTCCTTAGTCGCCGGTATATTCTATTCATATAGTAAGAATACTTCATCTGCATCGGTATTTATTTTTCCATAATAATCATTCTTAATATAGAAAACAATCCTTCTGTTTAATATCCTAATATTTATAATGAAATGATAACATCCCGGTTAATAGGGGTATATCCCCGGTATTTAACCCCGGCAGCATTTAACATGCGCTTGGAAGCTTTGACAATATCCGTGTCTCCGTATTTATCGGACAGATAGATAATCTCGGAAATACCTTTTTGGATCAGTGCTTTCGTACACTCGTTGCAGGGGAAGAGAGTGACATACAGTTTTGCTCCTTTCATATGAGTGCCGGTATAATTAAGAATTGCATTCATTTCCGCATGGCATACATATACATATTTGGTATCTAATACGGAGCCTTCCCGTTCCCAGGGAAACTCATCGTCGGAACAGCCGATGGGCATACCGTTATATCCGACGGAAAGAATTTTATTATCATCACTGACAATGCAGGCACCTACGCTTGTATTTGGATCTTTGCTCCGTTCTGCAGACAGCAGTGCGATTCCCATAAAATATTCATCCCATTTTAAATAATCCTGTCTTTTCATTTAGCTTCTCCCGTCTTTATAATAATCCGATCTTATAAGAAACTTCTCCATTGATCTCATTATTTATATTCTAGCATATTGAAATAGGAATGTAAATTACAGATAAGGGCAGAATAATCAGCAAAACAGTTAACGTTTCATTATTAAGCACTGCTTTACATTATCTTTCCGGTTGCCAGAAATACGTAAACGACTTTACAAAGACTTTACATTATAAAAATACACCTGTAACAAATAAAGTATAAAATTCAACTTGTAAGTTAAACAAAAACAAAAAATTATGAGGGGATACCCAAATATCAGGAGGAAAGAAATGAAAAAAATTAGAAAAATATTAGTTGCTGTTTTAACGATTGCTATGATAGCAGCACTTAGCGGATGCGGCAAAAAGGATTCTGCAACCAATAATACACCGGATACATCAACAGAAACAAATACAACGGAAACAACAACTACACCGGCACCTACAGAAACTGCAGAACCAACTGATACGGCTGAACCTGCCGGAGATTTATCCGGAACAATTACAATAACCGGTTCTACTTCAGTTGAAAAACCTCTGACCGCTATGATTGATGAATTTACGGCATTAAATCCGGATGTAACCATTAACTATACCGGAACCGGATCTTCTGCAGGAATATCCGATACAATAGCAGGAGCTAACGACATTGGTGCTTCTTCCAGAGAATTAAAAGATGAAGAAAAAGTTGACGGATTAAAAGAAACAACCTTTGCTTTTGACGGTATTGCAGTAGCAGTTAACCCTGCAAATCCTGTTACTGATCTGACCATGGAACAATTGGGCAAGATCTACAGCGGACAGATTACCAACTGGAAAGAGGTAGGCGGTAATGATGCGGATATCATAGTAGTATCCAGAGAGGGTGCTTCCGGTACCAGATCAGCATTTGAAGAATTAATTAAGTTAGAAGATGCAGGCGGTTTAGTGGAAGATGCTACAGTAGTAGAAGGTAACGGTAACGTACAGACTAACGTAGCCGGTAATGCAAATGCAATTGGTTATGTATCTTTCTCCTTTATAGATGAATCAGTTAAGGGTATTAATGTAAACGAAGTTGAAGGTACTCCGGAAAATGCGAAATCCGGCACCTATCCATTATCAAGACCATTCCTTTTCGTATACATGAATGATAAAGCAACTCCCGTAGTACAGGCATTCATTGACTTTGCTTTAAGTGATGACGGACAGGGATTTGTAGAAGAACACGGAGGCATCAGAGTAGATTAATGAATAAGAATGCATACAAAGAAAATAAGATAACCAAACGAAAAGAATATCCAGAGAAGGTTTTTCACGGAATATTTCTCTTAAGTGCCTTGGTAAGTGTACTCAGTGTTATCGCCATTATCGTCTTTGTGTTCTCCAAAGGACTGAAACCGTTCTTTGAAGAAGATGCATACAGCTTCCTTAAGTTTATAACCGGATTAAAATGGGATCCAGGACATGATATATATGGTGTACTTTATATGATAGTCGGATCCGTACTGGCAACCCTGGGTGCAATCGCACTCGGGGTTCCCATTGGTTTATTAACTGCTGTATTCATTGCTGAAATAGCCCCAAAAAATTTAGTGGCACTTATCAAACCGGCTATCGAATTGTTGGCCGGTATTCCGTCCGTTATATATGGTGCGTTTGGCCTTGGTGTCATTGTGCCTCTAATAAATAAAGTGTCACCTACCGGACAGGGCGAATCCCTGCTGGCTGTTATCTGTGTTTTGACCATCATGGTATTGCCGACGATTATTTCATTAAGTGAAGCCAGTATTCGTGCGGTACCTAATTCCTACCGCGAAGCCTCTCTTGGACTTGGTGCTTCCAAAATTCAGACCATCTTCAAGTCCGTAGTACCTGCAGCACGCTCCGGTATCCTGACGGCAACTGTTTTAGGGATCGGCAGAGCCATTGGAGAAACAATGGCAGTTATGATGATTGCCGGAAATAACATCGGCGGACTGCCTACAAGCATCTGGTCCAAGATCAGACCTTTGACTACCAATATAGCTATGGAGATGGGATACGCCTCTGGCAGGCATCAGGATATGTTATTTGCAACCGGAGTAATTCTCTTTCTGTTCATTATGGTAATAAATATAACACTTATTAAGTTAACCGGAAAACTGGGCGACCAGAGTTCACGCAGTTAATGTTAAAATAGGAGCAAACAGAATGGAAAAAAGAAATTGGAATGACAGAAAACTAAAAGATGGAGCTTTACAGGGGCTGATTTATTTATCCACTGCTCTGACGGTTGCCATACTTGCTGTTATAATCGGTTTTATTCTATATAAAGGAATTCCCGGCATTAATTATAATTTCCTGACCAGAATGTGGGATGACAAAACTACCTTTGTTAATGTAGAAAGAACGGCGGATGGAACGGATAACAAGGAGGCTGCCTATGTGGCTTCTCTTGGCATTACCTTGGCCTTGCACGATGAAGAAATAATTATTTCCGATATTGATGCGGCTTCTCCCGTTAAATCTGCCTTAAATATGAAAAATCAGCCTTATGCCCTGAAAGAAAATGATGTCATAACAAAAGCAGGCAGTACAAATATAAAGAACATGACGGTACAGGAAGCTGCCGCTGCATTAAAAGAAGGCACCGGACCAATCCGTATCAAAGTAATCAGGCCGGGCGGCGGTATTGTTCCCATGCTGGTATCTACAATCTATATTATAGTATTATCCCTGGTAATAGCGGCTCCGGTGGGCATCAGTTCTGCCATCTACCTAAATGAGTATGCAAAGCGCGGCAGGATATTAAACCTGATCCGGTTTGCCATACAGAACCTGGCCGGCATTCCTTCGATTATTTATGGTTTATTTGGTATGCTATTATTTGTACAGATATCCAAAATGCAGTATTCCGTACTGGCAGGTGCCTTAACCTTAAGTATAATGCTGCTTCCTACCATTATATCTACTACGGAGGAAGCCTTAAAGGAAATTCCGAAAGCTTACCGGGAATCTTCCTTTGGACTGGGGGCAACCAAATTGCAAACTATAAGCAAAATTATTTTGCCAGGTGCCCTTCCGGGAATATTGGTAGCAATGATATTAAGTATCGGCAGAATTGTAGGAGAATCGGCAGCTCTTATCTGGACTGCAGGTACCGTTGCGCAGATACCAAAAGCATTAGTAGGGGGAGAAGCCTCTGCGGCAACTCTTACTACCAAGATGTACTGGTTAATAAAAGAGTCGGGGGATTTATCGACTGCAAGTTCTATCGCAGTGGTATTGCTGGTATTAATTATTGTTTTAAATATTGCTTCTAAAATGATTACAAGGGTATTCTTAAGGAAAAGAGGAGCAAGATAACCGGATTGATAAAAACAATCGGATTGATAAAAACAATCGAATTGATAAAGACAATCGAATTGATAAAAACAATCGAATTGATAAACAATCGGATTGATGAAAACAATCCTTTTCATCTCAATCAGAATAATCAGCAGGTAACCTTGGAAGGAATTAAATTGTATATAACAGGAGGAAAAAAGGTGAGTGACAAACAAAAATTCTCGGTTTCGGATTTAAACCTGTTTTATGGTAATTTCCAGGCCTTAAAGAATATAAATATGGATATAGAAAAAGG
>JAEZSL010000125.1 GCA_023443925.1 Bacillota bacterium
TGGAAGATACCTTTAAAGCACAGGTTAACAGACTGGTTAGCTTACAATCAGAGAGCGGCCTGTGGCATACGGTACTGGATGATGAAACGAGTTATGAGGAAGTTTCCGGCAGCGCGGCTATCGTAACTGGTATTATAAAGGGAATGAAACTCGGAATTCTGGACAGCTCTTACAAGACCTGTGCCGACAAGGCGGTAGCGGCCATTATAGATAATATAGACCCTGACGGTACGGTACGGAATGTATCTGCCGGAACCGGAATCGGCATGGACAAAGAGCATTATAAAAATATAATGACCGCCCCTATGGCTTACGGACAGTCACTGGCTTTAGTGGCACTTTGTGAAGCCCTGGATGTTCCGGCTATGCGTTAAAGAAAGGAGTAAAGAATTAAAAAATAAACCTGGTATACTGGAAATCCGGGCAGATATTATGTCCCTTTAAGTAAGGGTTTATATCAGGATTTTGCCTAATAAATAATCAGCATTGCAAAATGACTGCCAAACGTTGGAACTGATACGTATTGGCAGTCACTTTTTTAAATAATTTTGTCTTAAAAAAGGACATATGACCTTTTTTAGTTTCCGGAAAAGTTATAGAATATCAGAGATATATTAAACGGATAGCAGCTGATCTGATTAGTATAAGAGCCTGACCTGTTTAAGGGTTCGTGAAATTGCTTATGAAAGGAGGAGAGAAATGGTAGATTACGCAGAAGGATCCGGCAGACAATATCATATTCAGTTAAAGCCAGGTGATGTAGGTAAATATGTTATATTACCCGGGGATCCGAAACGGTGTAAAAAAATCGCAGAGCATTTTGATAATCCGCAACTGATGGCTGACAGCAGGGAATTTGTTACTTATACCGGTTATCTGAATGGAGTTAAAGTTAGTGTGACTTCTACCGGTATCGGAGGGGCGTCGGCATCGATTGCTATGGAGGAACTGGTGCGTTGCGGTGCTGATACTTTTATCCGTGTAGGGACTTGCGGAGGTATGCAGGAAAATATTATGGGAGGGGATCTGATTATAGCCAATGGTGCCATCCGGATGGAAGGGACCAGCAAGGAATATGCCCCCATTGAATTTCCCGCAGTTTCAGATATTCATGTACTGAACGCTTTGATAAAAGCGGCGGAAAATGAAGAGAAACCCTATCATGTGGGAGTTGTACAGTGCAAGGATGCTTTTTATGGACAGCATGAACCGGAGACCAAACCGGTCAGTTATGAGCTTACGGATAAATGGCAGGCATGGCTGCGTATGGGCTGCCTGGGATCAGAGATGGAATCCGCCGCATTATTTATTGTCGGAAGTTATCTTAGGGTCAGGGTAGGCTCCGTATTTTTAGTAGTGGCAAATCAGGAGCGTGAGAAAAAGGGCTTAAGTAACCCCCAGGTGCATGATACCGGTGCTGCAATCAAAGTAGCCGTTGATGCCATCAGTAATCTGATTCAGGAAGACAGTAAACATAATTAGGTATGGAATGATTAAAGTACACACAATAAAAAGGAGATTACATTATGAAAAAAAGAATGATAGCTGTTATTTTAACGGTTGTAATGATTTTATCTATGACAGCATGCGGAAAGAAAGATAGTACTAATACAAAAACAGATACTACAGATACAAAGAGCACAACCGAAACAGCTAATACTGCTGACAATTCCGGTGATGATACCTCAGCTGGAAAAACCTTCAAAATCGGTATGGTAACCGATGTAGGCGGTGTAAATGACGGTTCCTTTAACCAGTCTTCCTGGGAAGGCTTACAGAAAGCTTCAAAAGAATTAAACGTTGAAGTAAAATATCTTGAATCAGAAACAGATGCGGATTATGCTCCCAATATTGAAACCTTTGTAGATGATGAATATGATCTGATTATCTGTGTGGGCTATATGCTTGCTGATGCCATGAAAGCATCCGCAGAAGCGAATCCGGATCAGAAATATGCTATTATTGATGATGCCAGCTGTGCCGATCTTCCTAATGTTACCAGCTTATTGTTTGAACAGTCCCAGGCTTCCTATTTAGCAGGTGTTGTAGCCGGAATGATGACAGAAAGCAACAAAGTAGGTATCGTACTTGGTATGTCCAATGAAACCATGAACCAGTTCGGTTACGGATATCTTGCAGGTGTATTAGACAGCAATCCGGATGCCGTTGTTTCACAGTACAATGCCAATGCTTTTGGTGATACTGCTGTTGGTAAAAGTGCTGCTGTTTCCATGATTACAGACGGAGTTGATGTTATATTCCATGCAGCCGGTGGTACCGGTCTTGGTGTAATTGAAGGCTGTCAGGAGAATAAAACCTGGGCGATCGGTGTTGATACGGACCAGAGTTCACTTGCACCGGAATATATTCTTACATCCGCAATGAAGAGAGTTGATACTGCATGCTTTAGTATTGCAGAAGCTTGTAAAAACGGAACACTGACAAATGGTGTAATCACATATGATCTTTCTTCCAACGGTGTTGATATTGCTCCTACTACCGATAATCTTACAGAAGAAGTAATCAATGCGGTTACAGATGTAAAAGCAAAGATTATCAGCGGAGAAATTACCGTACCCAAAACAAAAGACGAGTTTGAAGCAAAATACGGAGATGTATACGAATTAGACTAAATCGGATTCATTTTAGGAGGTAATGAGGTTGAGAGACATTTCAATTGAACGTATGAATACAACCAGAAATGAAATACTGGAGATAATAAAAAGTGCCACACTGACCCATGAGCAGAAGGTAGCCGGTATGGCTGCCAAGGCAGATTCCTTACTGGAGGTACTTGATCTGCCAAAAGGACTGGATGAATTATTGAATGTACCGGCTGATCAGAAATGTATCTGTGACCTTAGCGAAGGACATGCGCCGTTACGTCCCCGTTATATTGTTCCTGATTATGTAAAATTTATGAAAGAAGGCAGCAGTTTCCTGCAGCTGGATCCGCCGAAAGATTTATATGAGGCACTAAATTCTCTCCTGATTTTTTATAAACATGTACCAAGCGTAACGAATTTTCCGGTTTATGTAGGACAGCTGGATGTTCTTTTAGAGCCGTTTATCAATGATGTGGAAGAAGCACTGGCTAAAAAAATGCTGAAGCTGTTTTTAACTCAGGTGGACAGGACCATTTTGGATTCTTTTTCCCATGCCAATATCGGGCCGAAAGCAACGAAAGCCGGTAGGCTTTTGTTAGAAGCGGAAGCGGAATTAGAGAATGCGGTGCCCAACCTGACTCTGAAATATGAAGAAGGCGTAACTCCGGATGATTTTGCACTGACAGCAATTCATACGGCTTTGAAAAGTGCAAAACCAAGTTTTGCTAATCATAAGATGTTCTGCCGGGAATTAACGGAAGATTATGTCATTGCCAGCTGTTACAACGGGCTTCCCTACGGCGGCGGTGCATACACCCTTTGCAGGCTTATACTCGGCAACATCGCCAAACGAGCCGAGGGTATTCAGGATTTTATGGATAAAGAGCTTCCTTATGTTCTGGATATTATGGCATGTTATATGGATGCCAGAGTCCGGTTTGAAGTGGAAGAGAGCGGATTTTTCCAGAACAATTTTCTGGCAAAAGAAGGCTTTATCCACAGAGACCGGTTTACCGGAATGTTTGGTATGGTTGGCCTGGCAGACTGTGTTAACCTATTGTTAGAAAAAGAGGGACAGACCGGGCGTTTTGGCAGGGATGAGAAGGCCAACGCTCTGGGTGTTTCCATAATGGAAAAGATCGACGAATTTAATAATAACCATAAAAGTCCTTATTGTGAAATATCAGAGGGCCATTATCTGCTGCATGCGCAGGTTGGCCTGGCCGAGGATGAAAATATAACACCGGGAAGCCGTATACCCATTGGGGAAGAACCGGAAGAACTAATCAATCATTTACTGGTGCTGGATAAATTCCATAAATATTTTCCCTCCGGTACAGGGGATATCTTCCCGATTGATACAACGGTTCATAAAAATGCGGAGTACCTGTTAGATATCATTAAAGGAGCCTTCCGCAAGAATCTGCGTTACTTGTCTTTCTATGAGAAAGACAGTGATTTGATCCGTGTTACGGGATATCTGGTAAAACGCTCCGAGATGAATAA
>JAEZSL010000140.1 GCA_023443925.1 Bacillota bacterium
AACTCCCGTGGCAGAGGAGAAGGATATGGCAGAGGATAATTATATGGAAGATCAAGCGAATTCCTCTGAACGAGATAGTGAAGAAAAGAATGAGAATAATTCCTTGAAAGCAGGCAAAGCCGGCTCCAAAAAGGACTTGGATAAAGACAGGAATAAAGAAGTAGATGAACAAAAATACCGCGAGGATAAAGACGACAAAATAAAAGACGACAAAATAAAAGATGTCAAAGCAAAGGATAATAAAGCAAAGGATGATAAAGCAAAGGATGATAAAGCAAAAGATGATAAAATAAAAAAGAAAAAGCAAACGGATCATCCGGGAGACAAACAAAAAGATAATAAAGCGGATAAAAATAAACATGATAAAGATTATGATGCCAGCCGAGATCATGATGGCAGGTGATATAGAGAGAATTAAGAGCACAAAATGAAAAAGAGAATAGCTCACATTAGAGCTACAAACTAACATGTTCTAAATCTTCTAACATCACTAACGAGGGAATAAAAGGTAATATGTAAATGGTTAAAAAAGAAATTATATTTTTTTCAAAGGGAATGCAATAAAACCAACTTCACCTACGTTATCTATATAGGAGAGGTGAAAATTCCATTACCAAATAATGATAGGTGATTGATAAATCTATATATTGCTCCTAACGAAATAGAGTTTAACTGAAACCAGAAATACTAACAGTTTTTAAACATCAGCAAGAGAAACTGAGAACAAGCAGATATTGATTTTTCCTCCGGGTATATAATATTTGATTAAGTTTATCTTATTGTATAGCAATTATCGGAGAAAAATTAATATACAAGCAATCAAACACCATTAAAGGTATGGATTGCAGCGTTTAACAAGCGCGGAACCAGATAAATACTAAAGGAGGATATTAGTGTGAAAAAGTACATAGTGAAAGGTTTGGCATGTGCACTCGCCCTGGCGTTGATGACACCTATGGTATTCCAATATACCACTCCCGCAGTGGCTAAGGCTGCTAAAAACGAGAGACAGATTCAATCAAAGAAAGAGAAAACGGAGAAAGAGAAAAAGAACAAGAAAGAGGAAAGCAGAAAGGAAAATGTAAAAAACAAAAAAGATAAGAAAGATTACAGCGAAAAACAGGAGAAAAAGGCACAGAAGCCATATTTTACAGTAGCAAAAAAGACACTGAATGGTATTGGTGTCAATTATCAGATTGAAGTGAAGAATCTTTCTGCGACAACAGCACGAACATGGTATTCTACCAATGAAAAGGTCGCAACGGTTGATAATAATGGTCTTGTAAAAAGTGTTAATTATGGAACAGCAGTAATCAAATGTACCATTAACAACAAGAAGAAAGGGATAAGTGTTTTATCCTGTGTAATTAAGGTCAAAGGCAGTAAAGCGGAAGTGACCATCACCAATAAAATGATAAAGGATGAAGTGCAGTATATGACAGTAGCTTCCACCTATGATTTTAATGCGGTCATAAATCCTGAGGGAACTGTAGGAAAAATAACCTGGTCAGTCAGTGATCCTACTGTAGCAACAGTCAACGAAGACGGTATTGTAACTGCAGTAAAGGAAGGGAGCACAGTATTAACAGCTTCCGCAGTCAGTGAAGGAATATCGGTAACCAGTGGTTCAGCTATTACATTAAAAGATGTGAAAAACGATAAAGTTGTAATTAAGGTGGTATCCGGTGAAGCAATAGAATCTGCACATGTTCAGGATGTGACTCTAGTAGATGACAAGACTCTTTCAATAAAATTTAGTGCATCCATGAAAGCGGATACCTTATTTAATTCCCTTACCTCTGTCTTAGAAAATTCCGTTACAATTGTACCGGTTGCCAATGCTTCCGGTGTATCTGCTGTAAATCCCGGCGTACTTAAGGGTGTTTTGACTGAGGATGGAAAAACATTTACGGTTACAGCGACAAACTCCTTTTATGGGTATTATGATGTTAAGCTTAGCAGTCAGATAACAGCGATTTCAGGAGCTCCACTACAGGAATACAAAAAGCGTACACTGATGATATACATTCAGTAAGAGATAATTAGATTTCAGTTCAAACATATGAATAAGAAAGAATCGAGATTTATACAAAAGTTCAGTAATCATAAGGCTAAGGAGCATTGACTGTTTAACGTTCCCAAGGAAGGCTTTGGATATTAATATGTAAAGAGTTAGTGAGGAGTCTTGAAAGTAATTTTTCAGGGCTCCTTTTAACAATGACGAATTGTGGTTCAGAGGGCAAAACGGAGAGATAGGCCACTATATTAGCGGCTTTGAAGGAAAAAGTGAGCAAAAATCGGAAAGAACCCCTTATAGGGGCAGAGCAAGCCATCAGCTAAGCTGGTGGCCTTGACTGATAGAATGTATAATCATTATGTCAAACGAAAAAATTGACTGATATGCTGCTGGATGATACAATTTTTAAAGAAGCATATGATGAAAAATACAAAGATTTACGGAGGAAAGCATTGGATGTCTAATAACCCACTTTACCAAAAGAAAAAATTAGAGGAATTAATTATCATTTGTCGAATATGATAGATGTTTATTTGAGATGACAAGAAATGAGGTAAATAAATGAACAAGCAGGAACAAATAATGGAAATGATGCATCTATATAGAGATAATAACCGGAATACATATACAGAGCTTTCGGCAGAGGAAGTTAAAGCGATTCAAGCAAAGTATAATGTTAATCTGCCAGAGTCATTCATATGGTTCATTACACAATATTATTTTGAGGGATTATCTGTTGATATACCTGCAAGGGCTGTTCGGACAAATAAAAACTGTCTGGATAGCCTAAATGAAACCTATAAAACCAAAGACTATCCAGAAAAGTTGTTTATTATTAGTCATGTCGATGAATATGACTATTGTTTGGATACTCAAAGGTTGGTGAATGGAGAATGCCCGGTAGTTTCTTATTCAATCCATGATAATGACAGGTTGATTGACAGGTATATCAGCTTTTATGATTTTCTTATTGATGAGATAAACAATGCAATTGATAATGATTTTTTTGAATGATTTGAAGAAGCTATCGTTCACCTAGAGACATCTTTGCAGTGAAAGTGTCTGGGGTTGTTTATACATAAGCAAATAATAATAGTAGGCATTGGATCATTAGGGTTCAATGCCTCATTTTATCGTTTCCGGTATTCTCGAGGTGAACTTCCTGTGATTTTTTTAAATTGCTTATTAAAATTAGACAGGTTATTAAAGCCACAATTGCAGGAGATGGTTGATATGTCATCTGTTGTTTCTGTCAGCGCTGTGCATGCGGCTTTAATTCTGAGATGGGTCAGAAATTCAATCGCACTGCAGCCAACGGCTTTCTTAAAGGAGCTCATGAAGTGACTTGAACTGATGGCGCATTTAGCGGCAAGTTCGTTAATCGTGATGGAATCCATATAGCAAAAGGTCATGTGCTCCAAAGCCGGACGGACAAGGGAAGAATAGCTGATATCATCGCCCTGTAAGGAAGACAGATTATCGTTTTTTTCAAAATACCAGTAAAGTTGCAATAGAACACTTTTTAGTAAAAGGTCATCATAAGGATTGTTTTTGCTTGCACTGCTTATGATTGTCTCTGTCAGAGAGTGTATGGCCGAATAATCCGGGTGGCCAAGGTCATATTTCATATTTACACGCATTTGTCCTGTGATAAGAGGGCGTATGCAATGGATACTGCTGCGATCGTTGCTTTCAAGCCCAAGCATGCTGGCATGAAATACAAAGGCAATATAATGCAGATCCATGTTGGAAGAAGGGTAGGCGGCATGCAGCATATTGGGAGAAATCATAATCACATCCCCAGGGCTTACAGGAAAGTGTTCGTCTCCACAGATGAAGTCGCCCTTTCCCTTCAATACGTAATCAATTTCAAACTCGTTATGCCAGTGCATAGGTACGTTGGGAAAAGAATCTGGTATATGGCAATCATAAATACTGTAGGGAACCAATGAGGAACTGTGCTGGCGCTGTTCTTTGTTACCTTGAGATGCGACCATAGTATATTTCATATTTATACCCCGTGCATATCGCAGGCTTGCCTGCGATACTGCTTTAATAAGTAGTTGAAAGGAACTTTCAAACATGACCTCCACGGATAACAATCCGAATTACAACATAAATCATAGAATAGTATCAAAAATATATAGTATTTCAGAAGAAATGCAATCGTCTACAGAGTATTATATCATTGTAAATCCAAAAAAGCAATTAACATATAGGAGGAGGTACTATGAAATTTTTAGATGACAATGGGGCATTGGTGTTTTACCAAAATGGCGAAATGGGGCGAATCGAAGCTTGGGGTAAGGATTCTGTCAGAGTACGTACCACCATGCTTGGTAAGTTTAATGGAAATGACTGGGCTTTGACAGAAAATGTTGAGAATATAGATAGCAGTGTAAAGATTGAAAAGGAAGATCACCTGGTAGGAGATGGAACCATTGATCAGAGGGAAATTGCTTCAATCACGAATGGTTGTATTAAAGTAGTTGTGAATTTTGTAGGTATTATTTCATTTTATAAAAATGACAAGCTGTTCCTTCGGGAATATTTCCGTATGTATGATGGAACCATTTCGAAAGAAAGCCGTTGCTTGAAAGTGATTAACCGCGAGTGGAAGGGTATCATTGGTGGAACCGATTATTCCTTGAATGTAAAATTTGAAAGTAATAAAGGTGAGAAAATCTTTGGTATGGGCCAATATCAACAAAATGATATGGATTTAAAGGGCTGTGTATTGGAACTGGCACAGCGTAATTCTCAGATTTCTGTGCCTTTTGCTGTATCTTCCTAAGGATACGGCTTCCTTTGGAATAACCCCGCTGTTGGTCGTGTAACCTTTGGTAAGAACTATACAGAGTGGATTGCAAGATCTACCAAGGAGATGGATTACTGGATTACTGTGGCAGATGCACCGAAACAGATTCTGGCAAACTATACCGCAGTTACCGGTCGCGCTGACATGTTTCCGGAAGATCTGATGGGGCTTTGGCAATGCAAGCTGCGCTATAGAACCCAGGATGAGGTTCTGACTGTTGCCAGGCAGTATCAGAAGGAAGGCATTAAGATTGACCAGATCGTCATTGACTTTTTCCATTGGACAGTACAGGGTGACTGGAAATTCGATACACAGTACTGGCCGAATCCTAAGGCAATGGTGGATGAACTTCACTCTATGGGAATTAAGGTTATTGTATCTGTATGGCCTTCTGTGGATCGTAAGAGTGAAAACTTTGGTCCGATGATGGAGAGAGGCCTTCTGATCAAGACAGAGCGCGGCGCTGCGCAGACCTATGATTATCAAGGAGACTGTGTGGAAATCGACCCTTTCAATCCTGAAACACGTAAGTATGTATGGGAAGTATGCAAGAAAAATTACTACGATTTTGGCATCGATGCTTTCTGGTTGGATAACTCTGAACCGGATTATGGTGTGTATGATTTTGAGAATTACAGATACTGTGATGGACCTGCACTTAGTATCAGCAATATGTATCCTCAGATGTACAGCCGCTTATTTTATGATGAGATGAGTAAGGAAAATAAGCCTGTTGTTAATCTGCTTCGCTGTGCCTGGGCCGGCTCCCAGAAGTATGGAAATGTGGTTTGGTCCGGTGACGTGCCAAGTACTTTTGAAGCCTTCGCGGATCAGTTACAGTGTGGTCTGAACATGGGGCTTGCAGGCATTCCCTGGTGGACTACAGATATCGGCGGCTTCATGACAGATGATGTAAATGATCCTGATTTCAGAAATCTTCTGATTCGTTGGTATCAGTTCGCTGTGTATTCAGCTGTACTGCGTATGCACGGGGACAGAGGCCCTTACAACATTCCACCGCTGGATAATAGAGACTGGGGTGGCGGTTACCTTCATACAGGTCAGCCAAATGAGCTTTGGAGTTATGGGGAAGACAATTATAAGATTATGAAGAAATACTATGATATTCGTATCAGTATGCATGAATATATCAAAAAGCTTTATGAAGAAGCTCATACGAATGGCTCTCCATTGGTTCGTACCATGTTCTATGAATTTCCTGAAGATGAGAAATGCTGGGAACTTGAGGATCAGTATATGTTTGGTGACAAATATCTTGTAGCGCCGATTCTTCATCTAAATGAATTTAAGAGAGATGTATATCTCCCTGCCGGTGAGTGGATATTGACCTCTACCGGAGAAAAGTATACCGGCGGCATAACGGTATCAGTTGATGCACCAATTGAATACACTCCGGTATTTGAGCGCAAGGCAATCGGCTTATAAAACTCAGTGCCATTGCTATTAGTCAGATGATATTTTACATGCTGAAATGGAGATCTGTGGTACAAATTTTTGGTTTGCTGATGATGTACAATCAGTTACTAAGGGTAATATGATAAGGTTGACTACAATAGTACCTACAGCAAAGGAAGCAAAGCGTATTTTTGAAATGCTAAGCAATGGTGGTCGTATTACACTTCAGCCAGTTGAAGTATTTTATAGTACATTTCATGCAGCGTTAACGGATAAATTCGGGGTTGATTGGAATATTGTTGCCGAAGAATCACCTAAGCAACCATAAAACAACTTCATACCAATACTCTGTAAATGAGCGGGTGTTTTTTCTTGTGAAGACACACCTGCTTTTTTAATGCCCTTTTAAACGTATCTTTTTCCCTCCGAAGATTTTCAGCTATCCTCAGTATGACTGCTCGGATAGCTCGTCCAGGGATACGGTGGCATATGAGGATCAAATCCTCGCTGCCATAGCGAAGGAAAACCGGCACTTTGAGCATATAGCTGAAGAACTGTAGTGCCTTCAACTGCACAAAACTGAGTAAAAGTGGCACCGATACTTTGATGGATTTTAATGTAATATTTGTTGAATGCTGGTACTTTGTAAAGTATAATTAACAAGAGCTATCTAAGATGAGACATAAATACGGCATTATCAAATCCGGCAATGGGTGGCCTCACGGCGAATGACCGTTAGTGTGATTAGGTAAATGAGAATAAAGATTGTACGGTTTCTGTGGGACTGGAACGGTAGTGAGGAGGAGTTATGGATTATTTTCATGAAATGATTGAAAAGATTAGAAAAAGACCAGGACTGTTTTTGGGTAGTTGCAGCATAACTGTATTATGGATGTTTCTCCAGGGCTACAGCATGGCTCTATACGATATGAAGGCAGAAGAAAGCTTAAAAAAGCTCCAACCGCTCCCTTTCTCATTGTTCAACAGTTTTGCCGCAAACCGCTGCATCAAACCGGGCTCCCAATCCGGAATGGGTTGGCATACAATTATTTTGAATCAATGTGAAGGTGATGAGAAAAAGGCACTGGACACTTTTTTTGAGCTTTATGATGAATTTATAGCCCTAAAAATAATACGGTGCTACAAAACTGTTTTCACTGAAAATGATTTACGGAGCGATGACGCTGCTTACGAATCTGCCAAAGATAAAATGGAGGATGAAACTTGGCCTGTATATATGCTCCATCCGATCGAGGCTTATATGATAGAATTATCCGATCAGGCGGGGTTTGTTGAGGTTGTATGCACGGAGTCGAATAGCCATTTAGATATGTGGATGAAACCTTCAAAGTCTTTCTGCGAAGAGGAAATCAAGCATTATATTAGAGATTCAAGAGAGCTATTTTGGCAGGAAATTGAATGGAATGAGGCTCTAATAAATGATCTGGTAATTTGGTAATAGAGGAGGAGTAACAATAGTACGGTTGGACACGAATCTTTAATCAATTCTGGGGTAAAACTGCTTTGGATTATGCGAAGGAGCACCCCAAAAAGGATATAGAAAAATACTTGACTTCAATTATATCTATGCAATAACAGCCAGCAATGTAAAAATAAGCGGGTGGACTAGGAGAATTTATATGGGGATTTCTAATGAAAATAAGGCAATAGCAAAATTTGCACTCCAGGCTTTTGGGGGAAAACCGAATGTTTCAAAATATTGGGATGATGAGAATGTGAGTAGCGTTGACTTGCTAACTGCGGTTAGACCTGATGAAGATATAATATCTTATTCAACGATTGGACTATCCGGTCATTCAATTGACTATAATGTTGATGGAACACCACTTCGCGTAGAAATTGTAGGGTCATGTGCAGCTAAGTTTGATCAATATCCTAATTTGTTGGCTACTTGTGCATTTTATATCATCAACTCTAAATTTTCTATTTTCCATGGGAAAATATTTCAGGATATGATAGAGATGTATTTTCCTGCTAGTCAGATGAAGCATGTACTCTTTGTGTCACCATTTCTATGGGAAGATTTAAAGACACTTGAATTCCCTGATAAGAAAGTAGCATGGTTGCTGGCGGTTCCAATATCGGAGAACGAGTATTTATTTGCACAGGAAAAAGGGACAGAAATGCTTGAGGAGTTATTCGAGCAAAAGAAAATACAGATATTTGACATTGAGCGAAAATCCATATTATAATTACTGTTTAACCTTGGTAGACGAGACTATAAAGAGCGTCATTTAGTTGGGACTATGATGATTTTGTTAAGATACTGGAAGGCTGGAAAACCAGCTGTTTTAAGAAAATGAAAACTAAGGAGAACTAAAACGGATAATAAGCAAATTGCACAAGACACCCTTATCAAATATTAATGTGATATTTGTAACGATAAGGGGCATTTTAGGGAAACTCATAGTTTTATAAATGCAGTAAACGCATAACTTAAAAAAGCAGTCATGACTATAATGTAGAAATAAAAGTTGGTATAAAGCTTTAATTAATAAAGATGTATATGTTTTGATAGTAGCTTAAAGAGCTGTTATAAAATGTATACATCTTTATGTTTGTATAACGGCAAATAATTGCTCTGGAGATCAATAAAATAATTGGTAAAAAATAAAATTTATAGGGATGATAGATTAAAAAACGAAGATCCCATTTTTATATTTCTAAGTTGAAACATAGTACTAATTTTATTAATTGTTTCTGAACTTGCAGAACCAATATATTCTGCTATATATTTGGATTCTTTGTAGTAAAAAGAATAAAATATGTTATGATTTTCTTATAGAAGTTTCATGATTTTGATGATATGATTAAGATACAATATAGTTGATTTAAATGACAAATGATAAATAGAATATTTTTATGCATTATTTAATGTATAGAAAGCATTCCTATAGAACATGAAATTTGACAAATAAAAAAATCTCCCAGTATGATGTATATAAAGTTTGGCGACTTAATACATCAGAAAACAAGGAGATTTTTAGCAAATGAAAAAACAAAACCATTC
>JAEZSL010000184.1 GCA_023443925.1 Bacillota bacterium
TTTGAAGATTATTATTATGGGTTTATGCCCCCCAGTACCGGATTTTTAAAGTACTTTGACCTGTTTTTATATGAGGGAGGATTAATGTTACTCCTGCCTGAGAAGACAAATCCCAGTGTACTGGAACCTTTTAAATCCCAGGATAAGCTTTTTGCCACTTTAAAGGAAGCCAGCCGCTGGTCCCGTGCTCTGGAAATCGAAACGGTGGGAGCTTTAAATGATGCCATAGTAAATGGCAGAATCAATGATTTGATACTGACGCAGGAAGCCCTGCAGGAAATGAAAATTGGAGAAATTGCGGAACAGATCAGAGTATCCGGTAAGAAGCTGGTTATGATAGCCGGGCCTTCCTCTTCTGGTAAAACTACCTTTTCCCACCGTTTATCCATACAGTTAAAGACCCATGGTTTAAATCCCCATCCCATTGCGGTGGATGATTATTTTGTGGAAAGAGAGAATACACCTTTGGATGAGGAAGGCAAGCCCAATTATGAATCCCTCCTGGCCATTGATCTTGAGACCTTTAATCAGAATATGACGGATTTGTTACAGGGTAAGACGGTGGAACTGCCCAGTTTTAATTTTAAAAGCGGACATCGGGAATATAAAGGGAATTATAAAACCCTAGGACCCAATGATATTCTTGTCATAGAAGGTATTCATGGTTTAAATGATAAACTGTCTTACAGTCTTCCAAGGGAGAAAAAATTTAAGATTTATATCAGTGCACTGACTTCTCTTAATATCGATGAACATAACCGCATTCCCACGACGGATTTGCGCCTCTTAAGACGAATGATACGGGATGCAAGAACCAGAGGTGCCTCTGGTCAGAAGACTATCAGCATGTGGCCTTCCGTAAGAAGAGGAGAGGAGGAAAATATCTTTCCCTTCCAGGAGGATGCCGATGTTATGTTTAATTCGGCTTTGATTTATGAACTTTCAGCTCTGAAACAATATGCGGAACCGGTTTTATTTGGGATTGACCGGGAATCGGAAGAGTATGTGGAAGCCAAAAGACTGCTGAAATTCCTGGACTATTTTCTTGGAGTAAACAGTGAGCTGGTACCCCAGAACTCAATTCTGAAAGAATTTATTGGGGGTAGCTGTTTTAAGGTTTGATTGCTGTAATTATGTTATATGGGTAAGTATTAAAAGAGTTGGGAGAAGTTATTTTTGCCCACTCTTTTAAGCTTTCTGGAAGATTGCTAAATAACACATGGATATTCCTGCAATTACATGTGATTAAAATTCTTAATACCACAGTCTTTACTTTCTTAAGGTTTCATGTTAGAATATCATTCTGTGAGTAGCACAGATGATCGCGCCTATTAGTGCCGAAAGGCCTTAGGTGAGGAAAGTCCGAGCTTCATAGGGCAGAGTGCCGGATAACGTCCGGTAGAGGCGACTCTAAGGAAAGTGCAACAGAAATATACCGCCAGAATGCTGTTTAAGGCATGCCGGTAAGGTTGGAAGGGTGGAGTAAGAGACCACCGCCTGACTGGTAACAGTCAGGGCATATGTAAACCCCACTCGAAGCAAGACCGAATTTAAAGCGATACGGCTGCCCGCCGTGCTTTAGGGTAGGTCGCGGTTTGTATAAGAGGCTTCTGCCTCAGGCAGAAGATTATGAAGCAAACGAGCCATATGGCGACATATGGCAAAGATAGATGATCATTTAATACAGAACTCGGCTTATAGTGCTGCTCATTTAAGTGAAATTTCACACGGAATGGTATTCCGGATATAGATAAACGCTTTTAGAATGTATCATCTAAAAGCGTTTATTTAATTATACATATATTCAATGCTGTTTACATAATCGATTTCCTATTAACTGATCCGGATATCCAATCCTGATGAAAACTTTCGATATAATCAATAACATGATCCGTTCCCCGTTCTCTTTCAATTAATTCTTTTATTTTCTTAGCAGATGCGATATTTTCTGATTTCTCCATATCATAAAAGCTTTGAGCAAGATCTTGTACCTGTAATGATTTTTCATATAAAGGTTTTAGTGCATAGCCCAATTTGTTTAGCCTGTTTGCCCAGAAGGGCTGATCTACGGAAAATGGAATGATCAGCTGAGGTTTGCCGCTTTTCAATGCGGTTGCCAGCGTACCGACTCCACCATGATGAACGATGCCTTTTGCATGAGGAAAGAGCAGGGTATGAGGTGCCTGTGGTATGGCTAATATATTCTTATGATTAGCAAAGGACATGCCACTAATCCCAGTTAAAACGATAGCTCGGTAGTCCCCCCGTTTAAATTTAATAGCGGTCAGAAGGTCAGAAACCGACATGGAATAGAAAGGTTTTGTAAGAAAAAAGTAAAGACTTTTACCAGAGGATATGCTAGTATGAAATTAATCTATTATATAAAGGTTTTCAGTTATAAATTGCATTTAAGTAGAGATTCTATTACATATATATATTTGGTATAATGAAAGGACGGTTACGGAGAATGGAGCAGACCAATATACTGGTGGTGGATGATGACAGGGAGATTGCCGAGCTTGTTGAGATACATCTGGTCAGCGACGGGTATAAAGTCTTTAAAGCCTTCAGTGCTAAAGAAGGATTTGACATACTGGAAAAGGAAGATATAAAATTAATTATTCTGGACATTATGATGCCAGGAATCGACGGACTGAATATGTGCAAGACGATCCGCAATACCAGCACAATTCCCATAATTATGCTAAGTGCCAAATCAGCGGATATTGATAAAATAATCGGTCTGAGCACCGGTGCCGATGACTATGTAATAAAACCCTTTAATCCTTTGGAGCTGACCGCACGCGTTAAGTCGCAGCTCAGAAGGTTTACCAAGTTTAACCCGAATTCCCATGAAGAAAGAGCGGACAAGGAAATCATCGTGAACCATCTTGTAATCAATAAGGAAGACCACCGGGTCAGTGCATATGAAAAAGAAGTAAAATTAACTCCCATAGAATTTGATATCCTCTATCTGCTGGCCAGCAATCCGGGCAGGGTATTCAGCACAGATGAGATATTTGAGAGGGTGTGGAATGAAAAAATGTATGAGGCAAATAATACGGTTATGGTCCATATCCGTAGATTACGAGAAAAAATTGAGATGGATTCCCGTAATGCTCAAATCATAAAAACAGTCTGGGGAGTTGGGTATAAAATTGAAAAATAGCATATTTAAAAGCTTTCGTTTTGAAATCGTACTATACAGCCTTCTGAGCCTGGTTTATACTATACTTTCGGAAGCAGCTTTATTCTTTGGAATATACCTGGTATATCATGTTTTAAATAACGATGAAAGCAGGCTGGTGCCTCCGGAGAAAATCGGCAACAGTCTTAATAATAATCTCCTGGATAATGGTGCTGCCTTAAACCGTTACCAGATAGGTGGTGACGGTTACAGCTTTATGGATCAACGCATGTTACCGGGTAAAGGCTTTATGTTCGTAGTGGTTAGCATTGCCTTAATTGCGGGGGTTGTGTTATTTACTACTTATTTTTTGCTGCTTACCAGGAAGTTCGGCAGCTATCTTGAAAAAATTGCCGGTGGAATATCGGCAATATCCGGCGGAGATTTTAATAACCGGATTGAGATTCATAATGATGATGAATTTGGCTTTATAGCAGCCAAGTTAAACCAGATGGCGGAGGATATTAACCATCTGATTGAAAATGACAGAAAAAGTGAAAATACAAAGAATGAACTGATTACCAGTGTCGCCCATGATCTAAGAACACCTCTTACCTCCATAATCGGGTATTTGGAGCTGGTATCGGATAAGGATAAATTAACACCTGATATGAAGCAGCGATATGTAGAAATAGCATATAGCAAGTCCAAGAGGCTGGAAAAACTTATAGAAGATTTATTTGCCTATACAAATTTTAGCTTTGGTAAGGTTACCATGGAATTGTCGGAAATTGATATGGTGAAGTTTATTAATCAGCTGCTGGATGAATTTTATCCCAGTTTTCAGGAAAACAATCTGGAATATGAATTTATCACGCCGCTTTCCAGTGCGGTGGTAGCTGCCGACGGCAATCTTCTTGCAAGAGCCTTTGCCAACCTGATAAGCAATGCAATTAAATATGGCAGGGATGGAAAAAGTGTCAAACTGAAATTGAAAAAGGAAGAGGAAAAAGTTATCATATCTATAACAAACTACGGCAATCTGATACCGGAAAAAGACCTGGACCATATTTTTGAACGGTTTTACCGTGTTGAAGGTTCCAGATCCAGTGAAACAGGCGGAACGGGGTTGGGTCTTGCAATTGCCAAAAGTATCATTTTGATGCATGGGGGAAGAATCGAAGTAAAAAGTGACTTTGACGGGACAGTATTTGAAGTGGCATTAGAGGAAAAGAAGGAAGGCATGGAAGAATGAAGAAGGACACAAAGCATGACAGCGTCAGACGGGATCACAGGCCTTGTAAAAAAAGATTTTTGTCCGCAGCTACAGTAATTTTAATAAGTTTGACCTTGTGGTCAGCGATCGCTTCAACGCCTTTTATTGCTGGGAAACTTCCGCACTGGATGAAATGGGGCAGCATTCTTACTGTTTTAGGAGCAGATGAGGAGGAAGCCGGCACAGGGAGCAGGAAAAGCCTGGAGATGGAGGTCAGTTATGGCTACGGAGGGTACGTAAAATACGGCCGTTTCATGAATGTCACGGCGGACATAACCGGCGGAGATCATATGTTTTCCGGATGGATACAGGTTATCGTACCGAAATCCAAAAACAATGCAGTCTACCGCAGACGTATTCTGGTTACAGCCCGCACGAAAGAATCCGTATCCGTAACTTTGCCCGTACTGGAAGATATCCCTTATATACAGGTCAGACTGACGGATAGCAACGGTAATACCATTCTCGAAAAAGAATATAAACTAAAGATAGGAAACTATGAAAAGCTGGCATACTTAGGCATACTAAGCGATGAGCCGGTAAAACTGGATTATCTGAAAGAATTCGGCAACCGGGTATTTTATCTGGATAAAGACAGTATTTCTAGTGATTACCGGTCATTGGACCTGCTTGATGTTATTGTGATTAATCACTTTGATACATCAAAACTAAAAACTGACCAGCTGGAAGCCCTTGATAAATGGGTTATGGAAGGAGGTACCCTGGTAATTGGTACCGGTGAATACCAGAAGGAAACCCTGGCAGAATTAAGCGGTATGTATTCGATAGAAACGGCTGGAACCGGAATTTCTGCCGATATCACTTTTGGGTTAAATAGTGATGCCCTCCAGGGGTTAAAACAGGATATGGTTGATTATGAAGAAGAAAGAAAAATTTTTCTGGAAATGATAAAAGACCGTAACGAGATGCTTAAGGCTTACGGGAATGAAACCATACCCATTGATACTTCCATCTTCCAGAGATGGACAAAAGGCAGTATTGAGCAGCTGCAGCTCAATGCGGTTGTTAAATACCTTTCAGAAGTTTTGTTAAAAGGCAGTTCTGCCATTATATCGGAAGACGGCCATAATTTGATGCAGGTCAGCTCTCATGGACATGGTAAGATCCAGTTATTTAGTTTTGACATGGGCCTGGATACAAAAAACCGGACGATGGGCCTGGCCATCTTAAATGAAATCCGCAAAAATATGAGTAATGCCAAATTGGCTCAATTGGATGAAGAATATTATGGATCCTATTTAAATTACGGTGTTTTTAACAGTATGTCCTACACAAATGCGAAAGAAATACCCAAAACCGGAAAATACATTATCATACTTGCAGTTTACATCTGTATTATAGGACCTGTCACATATCTTATCTTGAAAAAGTTTGATAAGAGAAGCCTGACCTGGTGTATGGTACCACTGGCCGCCGTAATTTTTACTTTAATCGTTTATTTTGCAGGTGCCGATACCAGGATTGATGAGCCTTATGCCGGGTATGTGAGGCTGCTTAGTTTTAAGAATAGTAACAAAGCCAATGAAGAACTGTATTTTTCGCTGACAGCTCCCTATAACCACAATTATTCCATATCCCTTGACAATCGTTATGATATTGTTGAACTGAGGGGAAATGGTGACAGCAGTTATCTGTATAATTACAAGAAGAAAAAGATTTACTATGATAATTATATTACAGCCATCAATTACGATACGGATAAAACGGAACTGGAGATAATGGATAATCCGGCCTTTTCACCTGTTTATTACCAATGGAGTGGTTCCTATGAGGAAGAGGACAGATTGACCTATGATATTCACTATGCGGGAGATAAGGTTTCCGGGACCGTTACCAATGGATTTGATTTTGATTTAAGCAATGCCATGTTAACCAGTGACGGTTATGTTATTCATATCGGTGAAATCAAAAAGGGCGAGACAATTTCCTTAAGCGGGAAAGATGCTGTATTTATGACTACCAGGGACGAACTTTATAATACGGATATTATAAACCGTGTAGCAGGGGGAACCGGGGATCCGAAGGAGAACACACCTTCTGTTAACCGCCTGTCTAATGTCCTGTATTATCTGACGGAGAATAATTTACTGGATAATCAGCATAGCAGTTGTATTATCGGATTTGTAAAGGAAACCAAACCGGATCAGAACGAAAAGGGTAGTTTGCTGGAGGATTTAAAGAAGAAACTGGAAACCTACGGTACTACAGCCATCCAGCTGCCGGTGGAAGTTAATTATACCCAGGGCAGTCGGATATTTGTCCCCTCTATCGATCCTTATGTCCTAATGTCGGAAGGATATTTTGATAAGTATTATCAATCCCGTTATTTAAGCAGTGATAGTATGACGGTTAAATACCATCTTCCGGAGGAGGATAAGGTGCTGTCCTTTGAATATCTGTCAAACAGAAATCAGGATAGCAGCAGTGATTACCTCAGTGCATTTGACGGCAGTATCTATTTTCTCAATATAAAGACCGGAGAGTATGACGAAGTATTCCGTGAAGGAGCAGGCGGCAGCGAAACGGACATCCGTAATTATTTGACGGATCAAAACACCATAACCATCCGTTACAGCACAGAAATGTCATTAAAAGGCTACCAGATGGTGCTGCCTTATATCTCTTATTGGAAGGAGGCGGATTCTGATGCTGGAAATTAAAAATCTGACAAAGCAGTATGGCAAATTTACGGCTCTTAATAATTTGAATCTGGAAATTAGAAAAGGTCAGATCTTTGGATTTGTAGGGCCAAACGGTGCAGGGAAAACGACCACTATGCGTATTATAGCCGGCCTCTTAAAGGCCGACTCCGGCACAGTTTTTGTGGGAGGCGTAGATGCCAGGCACAATCCCAGGGGATTGAAAAGTAAAATTGGTTACATGCCGGATTTTTTTGGTGTTTATGATAATTTGAAAGCTCTGGAATATATGGAGTTTTATGCTTCCATCTATGGAATTAACGGCAGGAAAGCAAAAAAACTATGTTTGGAATTAATGGAACTGGTAAGATTGTCCGAACAGGCAGACAGTTATGTGGATGAAATGTCCAGAGGCATGAAGCAGCGCCTTTGCCTGGCAAGGAGTCTGGTTCATGATCCGGAGCTGCTCATACTTGATGAACCGGCATCCGGACTGGATCCCAGGGCACGCTTTGAGATGAAGGAAATACTAAAAGAACTTCATAACCGGGGCAAGACTATATTAATCAGCTCCCATATCCTTCCTGAGTTAGCTCAGATGTGCAGCAACATCGGTATTATTGAAAAAGGCAGAATGGTGGTAAATGGTACGGTAGAAGAAATTCTTTCTGCCAGAGGAACCGCCAGCCCAATCATTATGAAATTTACGGCAGGCCAGGAAAGTGCTGTTGAAGTACTCAAGCAGAATAGTCTGGTCCAGAACATAATAATTCGTGAGAATAGTATATCCATTCTATTTAAAGGAAATGAAGAAGAGGAAGCAAATCTGCTTGCGGTTCTGATACAAAACGGTGCCAGGCTGTCTAGCTTTGTAAGAGAGGAGAGCAGTCTGGAGTCCTTGTTCTTACAGATAACCGAAAGGGAAGAAGCAGGGACTTAGAGTGAAAATGCGTGGTTTATTTCAGCAGCGTCGCAAGCAGGTTTGAGGTATGCATGGGCGTTAGTGTGAAATAAAGTGTATTTCAAACCCTGATTGGAGGCAGTAAAATATCTGCCAGCAGATGATTTATGCCATGGGAGCTAGTATGAATTGCCTCGCCAAATACATGGGAGGCATTAGAAGAATAGCAAAAGCGGATATTCTACTCGGTTTATGCCAGGAAGACTTGGCATTTGTATGATAAAAAACATTTTACACCCATACAATGATTGGAAGGTGTGCCTGAGCACACAGATAGGAGTTGGAGATGAAATTAAATCCGGTATATCAAAAGGAATTAAAAACCAGCGTACGGGGTATGCGGACGGCTGTCATTTTACTGGGGTATAACGGGATTCTGGCCTTGTTCGGCTTATTTGCCTTTTATATAACGTTTGAATATGACAGCAGATTTGGCGGAATCGTAGATTATGCATCCATTTTACGGATTTATGCCATTATCACCGCTGCGGAATTCGGACTGGTCCTATTTACCGTTCCCGCTCTGACGGCGGCTTCCATATCCGGTGAAAGGGAAAAACAGACACTGGAAATACTTCTTACTACCAGGTTAACACCATTTCAGATTATTCTTGGCAAACTGGCATCCTCAATCAGTATGATAATACTGCTGGCTTTATCCAGCCTGCCGGTATTGGCCATTGTATTTACAATTGGCGGTGTGACTTTGCGGGATTTTATGTTCTTTATGCTCTTAATTATAGTAACCGCGTTATTTGCGGGCAGTATCGGAATGTTTTTCTCTACCTTGTTTAAGAAAACAACTTCCGCAACCGTATCCACCTATGGAGTACTTTTAATGCTCGGAATCGGTACCCTGGCAATATTATGGGGCATCAGGCTTTTGATGGAGATTAAAATGAACCAGTTTTCAACAGGTGCCCTTATGTATCAGACACCGGATGTGGGAAACTGGATGCTTATCTTACTGATTAATCCGGGCGTAACCTTTTTCGCCATGATAGAAGACCAGATTGGTACCGGTTCTGAATTAATATCCTTTTTCGGCAATTTTGGTACCGTGGACAGATCAACTCAGGAACACTGGTTCATTATCAGTATTCTACTTCAATTGGGGGTGTCCATAATTCTGCTTATCGTTTCGTCTGCATTGCTGGACCCTTTGCGCGACAGGCACTGTAAAAAAAGAAAATATAAATAATAGTTATTAGCATTAGTATAAAATAACTGCTCTGTAATTAGAATAAAATAATTGCTTTGTAATTAGAATAAAATAAATACTTTGTAATAGGAAAATACTTAACTGCCGAAAGAAAAGTAATCTTCAATTATGAAAATATATTATGCTTCATAGCAAAAGTGCTCTATAAGCAGGTAATTTATAAATCTTTAGTGTGAAAAAAGGACATTTGGCATTTAGTAGTGGGGCAGTACCGCATGCAGGCTTGCGTTATGCATGGGTGTTAGTAAGAATTGCCTCGCGAAATGCATGCGAGTCTTTAGAAGAATAGCAAAAGAGGCTATTCTTAACAAATAATGCACAAAAAGGCATGGGCATTAGTGCGAAATAAAATCTTTTCATATCTTAATTTGGGGGTAGTAAATCATCTGCGAGCAGATATTTTATGTCATGGGAGTATTGCAAAATGAAATCATAAATCATCTTACCTGATTTTTGGGGTATAAAATTAGCCACCGGTCCTTGTTACAGGATGACCCGGTGGCTTCTTTTTGAAATATGAAAATGGAAGAAGAATAATATAGGTTTATTATAACACATTATCTAAAAAAAGGTAGCTTTTTTTAAAATTATTTTAAAAAATATTATTTTCTTGATATTATAGTATTATATAGCGTAATTTCTAAGCCTTTTTGAGACTCTTATACCATGGTATATTCTTGCGTATTCAATTTCGTCAATTTCGTTAATGTAATTTTCTGGAAAATCTTTTGTGATTCCTTTTTCTTTTACTAATTTTGCTGCCTTATTATAAGCTACGGCGGCTTCGATTTCGGTTGAATAACGGCCGATAATATAATCACCGTTGATATGTATTTTAGCTGTGTAAACAGGAATGCCCTTCTTTGTAGACTTAGTAACACCGTGGTAACGGTTAATTATCTCAATATTGCCGTACCGGTAGTCGGTGCTGTCACCATTGGCAAAACGGTAGTCTCGGCCGGCAACGGCATAGTTCTTAATACCGTAACGCGATAAGATGGTAACCTGCATGCCGTAATCCGATACGAAAAGATGGCCGCCCCGCTTCATTATTTTATGGTGAGCATAATAAAACAGATCATCAATATCAAATTTTAACAGTATCTTCTTATTAATATAGTAAATAAAGTAACGCTTTTTCAAATAGATGGGGTTCTTAAAATAAATGCCGTTATCCCTTACGTTAATGAGGATTACCCATTTATCAAAGGGAAGAGCAGGGAGGGTTTCATAGTCCTCTATTATTTGGCTGCCGTTAAGAATTTCTGCTGCGGTAAGATAAGCCTGATTTGCTTCGCTTTCCAGAGAATAGCTGCCCAGGCTGATGTGTTTATTATTATATGTGATGGAGGATCGGTAGTAGATCTCTCCATTTTTCTTTACTGCTTTAAAAACACCTGGAAGCATAGGCAAAATTTTATTCCTTTCGTTTTTATAACTTATTATACATTGGCTGCTATTGGGCAGATCTGTTTTTGTATAATAATGAGACTTTATACATTTTTATATCGGATAAATTACCCGTTATTATTAGGGAAATACTTATTCGAAGTTTTATGAACAATCAGCTGTATGCTATTTTAATTACATTATAATAATAACACTATGCCGGCTTCAAAAGAAAATATGTTCTATCCCAATAGAAAATTTTAAAAACCGGGTATTTTGTCCTATATGCAAAAATGCCATATAAACAGGGGTCTGGGGTTTGATTTTTGATTTAGGGAAATATTACGTATATATTACAAAAATGTTAAATTACATAATCGGAAAATAATGCAAAAAACTACTGTTATCAACACTTTTCGCAATACGGTTGAAAAATTTTTATTACAAAATGTATAAATGGAAATTAAGGTGTGAAAAATAGTTAATAAATCATTAATAAATCGTTAAAAATATTTTGTGCAATATAGATAATTAATTGGTAATTAACAATCAATAATTTATGCACTAAGTAATTCGATGGTAAATCATGGCAGAAAAAACCTGTTGTATCTTCCAAAATTGTGACAGGCTTATTGACAGCTTTAAGCGAGATGATATAATGCATGATGAGCGTTAAAAGAGATTTGCCTGGAATTAATATTTTAAGACGCTGATTAAACTCCCGTAAGCCGGAAGTAGTGAGATTCACACTATTCCTGCAGTACCGCAAACAGGATTGTGGTATGACGGGTCGTATCATAAAAAAGAAAAGAGGATGTATGCATGCTAAAAATACACTCGTTTCTTCAAAGAGTTAAGAAGCCGGTCTGCAAAGTATTACCTGCTAACCTCGGCAAGTATAGGACAAGCATGGTGGTAATTGCTTACACCATGATAACACTCCTGTTTCTGCTTAGCTCGGACTACATTTACGGTACAGGCCGTTATGGAACAGAACCTCATGCAAAAGCTGAGATTACCCATAATGCACCGTCGGATGCAGCGGAAGGAACAGCTTATGAAGCAATAGTACGAACCAATCAAAACTATTTAGGAAGTAAATTAAACTTATTCAATATATCCGCAATGGATACATTACTGGGACTGCCGGGTTATCCCGCGCTCAATTTATTTCCGGAAGGGAAAATAAATAATAATTTATTATTAAGTACAGAGAAAAACGATTCGGATAATCAGGTAACGGATAGTACAAGTAAAGCAGACTCCGATCAGGCAGGAGCAGTTGCTAAGATTACGGTTGATAGCAGTTCAACTACGAAAGATAATCAGAAGACCGTTACAGTTGCAACCGTTGCAGCTAAAAATACCAAAAAAACAGAAACCGAAAGTACGAAAGATTCTGACAGAGCTTCAAATGAAACCAAGAAAAAGGCGAAAGAACCAGAATCAAAAGATACTAAAAAATCCGATAAAGAGAAAAAGAATAAGTATGTAATCGATTTATCCGACAAGGATATCGAGATACTGCAGCGAATCGTAGAGGCAGAGGCTACCGGAGAGGATACCAAAGGAAAGATGCTGGTAGCAAATGTCATCCTGAACCGTGTTAAGGATAAGGATTTCCCTGATACCATAAAAGGGGTTGTATTCCAAAAAGACGGAGGAACCTATCAGTTCTCTCCGATCAAGGACAACCGATACTGGTCGGTCAAAATATCAAAGGATACGGTAAAAGCAGTTGACAGAGTCATGCAGGGCGAAGATTATTCCAAAGGTGCCTTGTATTTCTCAGCCAGATCCAGAGCTGATAAAAACAGCATGAGATGGTTCGACAATCACCTTGATTATTTGTTCCGATATGGTGGACACGAATTCTTCAAATAAGATAGTCGGAGAAGATTGCCGGTTATAGACGATAGAATTCGAAAGAAAGCAGGACTGATTCACAATTCCCAATTAGAGGGCATGTGAGTCGGTCCTGTTTTGTTATACATGTATTGTTAATATACAGATTATAATACCCGTTTAACCATTTTGTATATTGTGTAAGCCAGTCAAACATGATATAATACAGAAAATTTAATCAAAATAATTTATAATTATAATAGAACAAAGGAATGAGCCATTATGAATCGAATGTATCAGAGTACCCGCAGCAGCAGCGAACCAATCACCGCGTCCCAGGCCATTTTAAAAGGATTGGCTGATGACGGAGGCTTATATGTACCGGAAACTATTCCTCAGCTTGAGATTCCCTTAAAGCAGTTAGGAAAGTTGTCCTACCAGGAAACCGCATTTGAAGTAATGAAATTATTTTTTACCGACTTTACCGAAGAAGAATTAAAGAATTGTATAGAACGTGCTTATGATAAAAAGTTCGATACCAAGGAGATTGCCCCTATTGTAAAAGCAGACGGAGCTTTTTACCTGGAATTGTTCCACGGAGCCACAATCGCCTTTAAGGATATGGCGCTGTCTATACTTCCCCATCTTTTAACCACTGCCGCAAAGAAAAACCAGGTAAAAGATGAAATCGTTATTTTAACGGCTACATCCGGTGATACGGGTAAAGCTGCCCTGGCCGGTTTTGCAGATGTGGAAGGCACTAAGATCATCGTTTTCTATCCCAAGGATGGAGTAAGTCCCATTCAGGAAAGACAGATGGTTACCCAAGAAGGTGATAATACGTATGTAATTGGGATCCGAGGTAATTTTGATGATGCCCAGAATGGTGTTAAAGCAATGTTTAATAACAAAGAACTTGCAGCTGATTTAAAAGCCAAAGGCTATCAGTTCTCTTCTGCCAATTCCATCAATATCGGAAGATTAGTACCGCAAATCGTTTATTATGTTTATTCCTATGGCAGATTATTTGAAAAAGGTGAGATAAGTGAAGGTGAAAAGATTAATGTAGTAGTGCCAACCGGTAACTTTGGTAATATTTTAGCTGCCTACTATGCAAAAGCCATGGGCCTTCCCATTGATAAACTGATCTGCGCGTCCAATGAGAATAAGGTGTTATTTGATTTCTTCCAGACTGGTACCTACAATAGAAACCGGGACTTTATATTGACTTCCTCCCCCTCCATGGATATTTTAATCTCCAGTAATTTAGAACGGCTGATTTTCCAGATTGCTGACAGGGATGCTGATAAAACCCTTGTTATGATGAAAGCCTTAAGCAGTGAAGGAGAATATGGCATAACGGATGAAATGAAAGCTAAGATGGCGGATTTTGTGGCCGGCTATGCTTCTGAAGAGGAAACCGCACAAATAATCAAAAAGTTATTTGACAAGACAGGATATGTCATTGATACTCATACGGCGGTTGCTGCCAGTGTATATGAAAAATACACCGCTTCTACCGGTGATAAGACCAAGACAATTATAGCCTCCACGGCAAGTCCCTATAAGTTCACCAGAAGTGTTATGGAAGCCCTTGATAACAGCTGCGAATCTTTGAGTGATTTTGAGCAGGTGGATGCTCTGAGCCGGTTATCTGGCACATCCATACCACAGGCGGTAGAAGATATTCGTTTTGCGGTTATACTGCATGATATGGTTTGCGATACAGATAAGATGCAGGAAACGGTGGAGGAGATTTTGAAGTAAGACGGTTTGGAACTGGGTCAAAAGTGGTTAAGGATAATTTTATTATTTATAATAAATTCTTAAATTTCTAATTAAGTGATTATGTAAGCTTCTGTTTGCTAAGTTTATGGATTTTGCCTTACATTATTATATAGTAGTATATGTGTGTTAATAATTTGATTTTATCGAAAAAAAGTACCTTGGGCAGAAATGTCACAGGTACTTTTTCATTTGATGTGCCAGGCATGGCACTAATCCGGCTGGTGCAAGTTCAGTCACGAGAGGGGAATAATTCAGGAGATCTTTTACTTTGAGATTAAAGTTCTTGCATTTATCAATTAATGATACATAATTAATTGATCTAAATATAAATTAGTTTCAGTACTTATTTAAAAACTATTATTCGACATTATTTGAAATATAACTGGTTAAAAAAAGTGTGTAACAAATTTATTACAAAAAAATAAACTAGTTGTGACAAAAGCATGACATAAATTTGACACATTCAAAGTGCATTATATATACATGTCAGACGGGCGCAGAATTAATAACACTAATGATGTACGCTCACTATGACTTTGATATAATCAATTCAATACGGATATAACATACGAACAGGGTGTAATTTATCTAATGTATCTGGGAGTAAAACCCAAATTTTTGGTGCTGAAAGACGTTGTTAAAAATGGCTGGAATGTGTCAAAAATAAGGCAAAACTCGGGGTATACAGCAAGTGAGCAGGATATGAAAAAAAGTAAAATAATAGATAAAAGGACTTGACCTTTTGTTTGATTATTGTTATAATCAACTTGTTATTGGAATGATTATATTTGACAAAAATATAATACCAAACCAAACCTATATTTTAAGGAGG
>JAEZSL010000197.1 GCA_023443925.1 Bacillota bacterium
ACCATTAATATTTTTAAAGCTTTATTCTCTTTAATTAACTCATAGGCACAAAAAATACCGGATGGGCCGGCACCTATAATTATTACATCGTATTTTTGCATCGTAACACTCCTTTTCGTGTTTATGTCAGCCTACCGCATAACCAACGAAATTCTATCATAAATTTAATAAATATGCAAGAAGATATGACAATACGATTAGGTAATTTGGGGGTGAGCTGCCGCAATGACTGCTTCATTTATAAAAATGGAATGGATTAACGGACTATTTGAAAAATTTAGTAGTAATTTATTAATTTTAGTGGTATAATATATTATTGCAGGGTCATTTTTCCTGTAAAACAAAGTGTATGTTGGAGATATTTTCCGAGACTTCTGAAAAGCTTATCGGTATTCGGTGAATTTTTCAGTAGTTTCGGCGTCTCCAACTAAAATATTCTTTCAAAGGAGAGCAAAATATGTACAAAAGTTTTTCCATGGAACTTGCCGGAAGAACTCTGACCGTAGATGTTGGCAGAGTTGCGGCACAGGCTAACGGTGCCGCATTTATGCACTATGGCGATACAGTTGTATTATCAACGGCAACTGCATCCGATAAACCAAGGGATGGAATCGATTTCTTTCCCCTAAGTGTTGAATATGAAGAAAAATTATATGCAGTTGGTAAAATTCCGGGCGGATTTATTAAAAGAGAAGGTAAGGCATCCGAAAATGCTATTTTAACCTCCCGTGTAATTGACAGACCAATGAGACCTTTATTTCCCAAGGATTACCGCAATGATGTAACCCTCAATAACCTGGTTATGTGTGTGGATCAGGACTGCAGTCCTGAAATTACCGCCATGTTAGGTTCTGCAATTGCTACGGCAATTTCTGATATTCCTTTTGACGGACCTACCGCGTCTACAATGGTTGGTATGGTTGATGGAGAATTAGTATTTAATCCCACCAGTGCCCAGAGAGAAAAGTCAACCTTAGCATTAACGGTTGCTTCTACAAAGGAAAAAGTTATTATGATCGAAGCCGGAGCAGATGAACTTCCGGAAGCAAAAATGATTGAAGCAATCTTTGCAGCACATGCTTTAAATCAAAAGATCATTGAATTTATTGAAACGATTGTAGCCGAATGCGGAAAATCCAAACATGATTATGTGAAATGTGATACTCCCGACGATCTGTGGCAGGATATGGTATCCTTCATTACTCCGGAAGCAATGGAAGAAGCCGTATTTACCGATGTAAAACAGGTAAGGGAAGAGAATATCCGCGGAATCAAAGATAAGCTGGCAGCCAGATATGAAGAAATCAATCCGGATTGGCTTCCGCTTTTAGACGAAGCAGTTTATAAATTCCAGAAGAAAACTGTCCGTAAGATGATTTTAAAAGATAAGAAACGTCCTGACGGAAGAGGTGTTGATCAGATCAGACACCTGGCTGCAGAAGTTGATATGCTTCCAAGAACTCACGGATCAGCAATGTTTACCAGGGGACAGACACAGGTTTTAACGGTAACCACTTTAGGTGCTCTGGCTGAAATTCAGAAGTTAGACGGTATTGATGAGAATGAGACTTCCAAAAGATATATGCACCACTATAATTTCCCTTCCTACTCCGTAGGTGAAACAAAACCTTCCAGAGGTCCGGGAAGACGTGAAATTGGTCATGGAGCACTGGCTGAAAGAGCTTTAATTCCAGTTCTTCCTTCAGAAGAGGAATTCCCTTATGCGATCCGTACGGTATCCGAAGTACTGGAATCCAACGGTTCCACTTCCCAGGGCAGTATCTGTGCTTCCACTTTATCCTTAATGGCAGCAGGTGTGCCTATTAAGAGCATGGTTGCCGGTATCTCCGTAGGCCTTGTAACCGGTGAAAGTGATGATGATTATCTTATCTTAACCGATATCCAGGGGCTGGAAGATTTCTTTGGTGATATGGACTTTAAAGTTGCCGGTACCCATAATGGTATTACGGCCATCCAGATGGATATTAAGATTCATGGTTTAACCAGAGAAGTTATTGAAAAAGCAATCTATAGAACCAAAGAAGCCAGAACTTATATTTTAGATGATATTATGGCTCCATGTATTGCTGTTCCTCGTCCGGAAGTTGGACCTTACTCTCCGAAGATCGTTCAGATAAAGATAGATCCGACCAAGATCGGCGATGTAGTAGGACAGAGAGGTAAGACCATCAATGCGATTATAGACCAGACTGGTGTTAAAATCGATATTACCGATGATGGTGCCGTATCCGTATGCGGTATTGATGCTGAAAGCATTCAGAATGCAATTAAGATTATTAAGACGATTGTTACGGATTTTGAAGAAGGCCAGATTTTTGAAGGTAAGGTTGTAAGCATTAAAGATTTTGGTGCTTTCCTTGAATTTGCTCCCGGCAAAGAAGGTATGGTTCATATCTCCAAGATTTCCAAAGAAAGAATTGACCGTGTGGAAGATGTTCTTACACTTGGTGAGGTTGTAAAAGTTGTATGCCTTGGTAAAGATAAAATGGGCAGAATCAGCTTTAGTATAAAGGATGTAAAATAAACCGAAATTTTATAGCAAATAGAGTAACAATCTAAATTGGTTAAAAAATTTCCAGAATAGAATATAAGTATTCGCTCCGGCAAAAAAGAGGTACTGTAAAACAGCGGTAGATTAAGAAATCTGCAATACTGTTTTACAGTACCTCTTTTTATCATACCGGATAAGGCAGCCTTCGTGTCTCGGGAAAGTCCGTTCCAAAGTCATTCTGTCATGCCAAGTTCAGTATTATTATATAAATAAGATTTTAAATCATCATAGGTTATGGTTCCTTTAACAAGGGTATAGAAGCTTTTGTTTATTTCAAGGGTAAGATTCCTGTTTTTGCTTTCATAAAAGTTGATACCTTTTCATGTTCCTCACTGATAAAAACCGGATTTTTCTGCATTAATTTAACAAAAGCATCATGTACTATATCTTCTGCATCCGGCAGATTTTTTAAATAGGTAAATGCGATTCGTAACAATAAATCAGAATATTTTTCAATCAAATCCGTGAGATATTCATTACGTGGATTCAGTGAATTCATATTTAACCTCCTTTATTAAAATACAAATCAGCTGATTCAAATAATGCATTTATAAAAAAATATATTACAGGGCTGTCCCAAATGGGAGTGTTTTTCTTTCATTGACAAAAATTTCTTCTACAATTATAATTTATAAAAAGTAAAAAAGCTACTTTTACTATAATGTTTTGTTTGGTTAATGCAGGTATTTCATAACAGGTTATCATCTCATTTACAAAAAGGAGAATAAGTTGAGCGAAGAATTATATACACCGCAGGAAGTTGCTGATTTATTAAAAATAAAAAAGAATACGGTATATGAGCTTATTAAACGCGGTGAACTCAAATGCAGAAAAATCGGTAAACAATTTAGAATACGGAAAGATGAACTGGAAGAATATTTAAATTCTTACCATAGCAGAATACTGGCAGGAGAAGATACCATCAAAATTCGTACTACCGAAGAATCCGCCGGTAAATCAGCAGAAAAACAGGGAGTATTGAAAGCTTCCGCGCCAGATTATAATAACAGTAAACCCACAAGTGGTTTGAATACGGATATTATTAAACCTGATATTATTAAACCGGAAACCGGCTTGGATAACGTTTATACAAAAGAACCGTATGGCAGGGGAATTGTTATATGCGGCCAGGATATATTGCTGGAGATACTTTGCAATTATCTTGCCGGTCAGATCCCGGATCAACCCGTTTACCGGTCCTATCTTGGCAGTTATAATGGTTTATATTCCTTATACCAGGGCAAAGTGGATGTTGCCACCGCCCATCTATGGGATGGGGAAACCGGGGAATATAATAAAGAATATGTAAAGAGAATGTTACCAGGTGTGGCATATCAAAGAATTCATCTCATTAAAAGAATGCAGGGCTTTTACGTTAAAGAAGGTAATCCGAAAAAGATTAAAGGTTTTTTGGACCTGGCACGGCCGGAGGTTACCATGGTGAACCGTGAAAAAGGAAGCGGAACCCGTATATTATTAGATCAATACTTAATGAAAACGGGAATAAAACCCTCCGGTATTGCAGGTTATGAAAAGGAAGTAACCTCCCATCTTGCCTGTGCCGGAGCAGTAGCCAGAGGCGGTGCGGATGTGGCCATTGGCAATGAAAGAATCAGTAAGGAATTAAAAGGAATCGAATTTATTCCCATACAGATGGAGAGTTATGATATGGTGGTAAAAGAAGAAGTTATACACTACGATTGGTATAAGGTATTGCTCCGTATAATAAACTCCCCCGAATTTAAGGAAGAACTGGAACGTTTATCCGGATATGATACAACGGATATCGGTATGGTGATGGATTAGGCGTTTCACAGCTCTTTTGTTGTTAGTACCTTTATGGAACAAGCAGAAGCTCGTATTCTTTATTTCCGCAAATTACTGGAAGATGATCAAAATATCAAAATACCAAAGTATTGATCGAAATATATTAAAATTTTAATGTCAAAATATTTTTAAAATTTTAATTGACTTTCCAATATGAAACGTGTAAAATACAAAACATCAAAATAAACAAAACAAAAAGAAACAGAACAATAATTAACGAAACGGGATAAAAGAACATTAATAAATAATTCTTTAATAATATAATACTTCTGTTTTTAGTGACAAAGCTGTCTGGGACTGAAAGTCCCGGACATTTTTTTTTGCAGCAGCGGACTATCCTCTTTTTTTAATGGCAATTTTGTAATAGGTATTCCTAAAGTAAGGAAACCATATTACATTTGTATAATTTATTATTCCATAAGAGTAAGAATAGAATCTGGATAAACAATTATGGGATCAGGTTTACGAAAGGAGCTTGCACTATGAAAAATTTAAGACAGTTTTTGTTTATTGCCATTTGCATGACGGTTGTATTAACGGGAGGCTGCGGCAAAAAGGATGCGAAAGAGGCAGATACATCCTCCAACACTTCTTCTGCAGAAGCCATAACGGTGACCACTGACGGCAGCACGGATGCGGCTGTAACGGAGGAGCCGGGGAAGGAAGCTGCTTCGGTTCCGGAAACAGAACAGGAACCAGTGGAAATACTGGTGGCAGCTGCAGCAAGCCTGCAGAATTCAATGGAAGAACTCGGTAAACTATATCAATCAGCAAATCCCGGAACTACGGTAACCTTTACCTTTGGCAGCTCAGGAACCTTACAGGAGCAAATTGAACAGGGAGCACCCGTCGATGTATTTATGTCTGCAGCTTTAAAACAGATGAATGCGCTGGAGGAAAAAGGGCTTATACTTAATGATACCAAGATAGAATTGCTGGAAAATAAAGTGGTTTTAATTGTTCCCAAGGATAGTGCACTTGATATTACCGGTTTTGATGATATTTTAAAGGCACCCACCATTGCATTGGGGGATCCGGAAAGTGTGCCGGTAGGGCAGTATTCGGAAGAAATATTTACTTCACTTAACATGCTGGATGATGTTAAAAAGCAGGCCAACTACGCAAAGGATGTAACAGAGGTACTTACCTGGGTCAGCACAGGGAACGCAGAAGCAGGAGTAGTATATGCCACGGATGCCATGTCAAGTAAGGATGTCACTGTAGTTGCAGAAGCACCGGAGGGCAGTACCTCCAAAGTTCTTTATCCGGTAGCTGTTGTTAAAGATACGAAACAGGAAGAAGCGGCAAAAGCATTTGTTGATTATCTGGCTTCTGAGGAGGCACTTGCTGTCTTTGAGAAATATGGCTTTTCACCGAATAAGTAAATCCGAAAATAAATTGAGATGAGCAGTATTGTATAGAAAACAGGGAGGAGTAAAGAAATGGACTGGTCACCCTTATTAATATCTTTGAAAACTGCAGCAGCAGCAACCTTGATCACCTTTTTCCTGGGGATTTTTGCAGCCCAGAAAGTTATGAAAGCCAGAGGCAGGATTGTATGGTTCTTAGATGGCTTATTTACTCTTCCTCTTGTATTACCTCCTACAGTTGCCGGTTTTTTTCTCCTTGTGCTTTTTGGCAAGCATGGTCCGGCCGGCCGGTTTTTGGCGATGTTCGGTATTCAGATTGTATTTAAATGGTCGGCTACCGTAATAGCGGCGGTGGTCATTGCATTTCCTTTAATGTACCGTTCTGCCAAAGCAGCCTTTGAACAGGTGGACGGTAATTTAATTTTTGCCGCCAGAACTCTTGGTATACCGGATATCCGTATATTCTGGAGAATTACAATGCCGCTGGCCCTTCCGGGAATTATATCCGGCGGTATACTTGCCTTTGCCAGGGCCCTGGGAGAATTCGGAGCCACTCTTATGATCGCAGGCAATATACCTAGGGTTACCCAGACGATTCCGGTTGCTATCTATATGGCGGTACAGGGCAGCAGAATGGATAGAGCGGCCATATGGGTCATTTTAATCGTAATCATATCCTTTGCCGTAATCTTCTTTATGAATTATCTGCCGAACCGTAAAAGAAAATTTAGCCGGAAGGAGGAGAATTAGTGAGTTTATATGTAGATATTACGAAAAAATTCAAAGGCTTCTCCCTTCGGATCAAGTTTAACACGGACAAAGAAAGAATGGGTTTGTTAGGAGCCTCCGGCTGCGGTAAAAGCATGACCTTAAAATGCATCGCCGGTATTGAACGGCCGGACGCAGGAAAAATCATTCTAAATGACAGGATTTTGTTTGATTCAGAAAAGAAAATTGATCTGACTCCGCAAAAAAGAAGAGTCGGATATTTGTTTCAGAACTATGCATTGTTTCCGAATATGACGGTGGAAGAAAATATCGGCTGTGGTTTAAAAGGCTCTAAAAAAGAGAAGATACCAAGGGTGGAGCAAATGATAGCGTTACTTCATTTGAAAGGATTGGAAAAAAGATATCCGATGCAGTTGTCGGGAGGACAGCAGCAAAGGGTGGCCTTAGCCAGAATTCTGGCCTACGAGCCGGATGTCTTAATGCTGGATGAACCATTCTCAGCCTTAGATGCATATTTGAAAGAAAACCTCCAGGAAGAACTCTTAACGGTTTTAAAGAATTATTCCGGTGATACACTTATTGTATCTCATAACCGGGACGAGATTTACAGTCTTTGCGAAAACATAGCAATTATGGAAGCAGGAGGCCTGGTGCTTACCGGAAGTACGGCAGAGATTTTTAAAAACCCTGTTAAACTGGCGGCCGCAAGACTAACGGGCTGTAAAAATATTTCAAAAGCAAGAAAGGTTTCAGAATATGAGATTGAAGCCTTGGAGTGGGGAATCATTTTGAAGACGGAAAAAAGAGTAACGGAGGAAATGCGATATGTAGGAATCCGGGCTCATGATATCCGGATAGCGGATGGAGCAGGAGATAAGAACAGGATACCTTGTAAACCGCTGCGGATTGCCGACAGCCCGTTTGAAAAGAATATTATTGTAGAAAGTAATTCTCAGGAACTTTGGTGGAAAATAAGCAAAGCTTACTGGAGCAGCACCTTAAATGAAACTATGCCGGAGTATATAAGGCTTCCTGAAAATGCGCTGATGCTGCTGGAATAACAGCTGTAAGTTGGGTTTTCAAAAGTAGATTGGTTTCTAAAGGCATCTTCGGATGCCTTTTTGTATAGTTTTTCTGGATTTGCAGATATTAAACAATGAATTCGATAATAAAAATTCAGGAGGTTGTGACATGTTAAATAAACTTGAAAATGGTAAGGATAAGACAGTTGGTAAAATAAAAGAAACAGCCGGAAAATGGATGGATGATAACGAACTTGAATTTAAGGGAAAAGTTCAAGGAATTAAAGCGGCAATGGGAGAAAAAGCAGATGACTTGAAAGACAACTTAATGGGAAAAGCAAATGATCTCATGGATAAGGTTGAAATTCATGGCGAGGATAAAAATAAGAAATGGGACAAAACGAAATGGCAGGGTAAAGATATATAATATAAATTTAAAGTAACAGGTTTGCTTTTAGTTGCCGGGCAAACCTGTTTTTTATCATATAGGATTCCGGTGTCAAAAGGCCTCTACATACATTTTATGAATACAGAGTATATATATTCAATACTACGTCGGCCGGCCGAGGACATTGCTTATATTTTGTCAAGACTCTGGTTAAAAATCAAGCCAGCCGGCTTGATTTTTTAGGCGTTAGAGGCTTGTAAAAAATATAGTGTTCGAGGAAAGGCAGCTAAATTGAATATATATATTTATGATAGTAAATATTACGCTCGTATTCATTTAAAACACAAAATTGACCTTTTGACACTCGAATCCGTATAGGAAAGTGCGTCCTATTCGATAAAAACCCTCCGGGGGGGGCACATAAACACGCAAAAGGATAAATCCTTTGGAAGCTTGTCACTGTCGTGGCAGCGCGTCAGCGATAGAGTCTGGCGAGCCAGACTCTATCTTATTGTAAAATGATTGGTTTAGTTTCTAAAAATTGATTTATCACGTAGCATAAATAGGGATGGTAAAACCATGAAGAATAAGGTAGTATAGATTTTAGAACTATGTTTTTTAAATTCAGTTTGAAGGATTAGGTTGAAAAAACAAAAGCTGTTTTTTCAACATCCTGATTTGTACGTGCGCCAGTGCGCACAGATGGGAGTTAATATGAAAAAAATAATTGCTTTGATAACAGGTTTCAGCCCGTTGTTGATAGGATATGGGTTGAATCAGTTTATAACCGGCAGTGCTAATACAAGACTAGATACCTTACTTAATACAATAAGTATTATATTCTTACTGTACTGGGGCTGGTTGGGCTTTCTATTTTGCAGGTTATTGCATTCGAATTTAATTTCGGCAGTATTATGTAATTTACCGGCTTTTATTACTCTGGTAATGATTTTAATACAAGAGCTGGTAAACAAACAATATTGGAGTAACCCACTCGGCCTGGCAACGCAATTCTTTTATTTACCTTTAATGTCACTTACCTTCCGGATCACCCCGTATTTTCATTACCTATGGCAGTCGGTTTGTATATCTTTTTTCCTGATGGCTGCCGTTTTCTATCTGGGAGGTATTATCCGTAAAAAAATACCAGAGAGAAAGGTACAGACTTATAATGAAAATTGACCGTTTACTGGGAATAACCTTATATCTGCTTAACCACGAGGTTGTAAGTGCCGCAGTTCTGGCAGAAGAATTTGAAGTGTCGGTACGGACGATTCTGCGGGATATTGATAGTTTAAGTCTGGCCGGTATACCCATCGTGTCATTGTACGGCAGCGGCGGGGGTTACAAAATAATGGAGAATTACAAACTGAACAACAGCTTAATGGATGATGAGGATTACAGTTATATCCTGACTGCTTTGCAGGGGCTTAAAACCGGTTTAAATAAAAAGGAAGTTCAGGAAACCTTTGAAAAAATACAATATTCGGCCTCAGGCAAAAAGAATAAGCAGAACATTTTTCTTGATTTCTCCGTAATGCATGAAGGTTTAAGCCTGGATTCGTATCTAAAGATCATTGAAGAAGCTATTTTGCATATGAAATGTATTACCTTTGATTATACCAATGCCCGGGATCAAACTTCAGTAAAAGAAATTGAACCGTTAGCACTTCAGTACAGATGGTATGCGTGGTATTTACTTGGCTTCTGCAAAACGAAGGGGGATTACCGCTGGTATAAGATAATCCGCATGAGAAATCTGAAGGTTCTGGAGGTTCCGTTTTCAAAAGAGCATGAAAGTCCGGAAGACCTGATTAGCAGGCTGGAGGCTTACAGCCAGGGTGATTTAATATCCATTAAACTGAAATGTGATAATTCCGTAAAAGTACCGGTACAGGAATATTTAAAAGGTGAGATTCTGTCGGAAAATAATGAATATTTTATAGTAGACCTGAAAGAGCCGGCTTATGAAAGAATGTGGTACAGCCTGTTAATGGGCTTTGGGAATAAGGTTGTGGTGCTGGAACCGGACTCCTTGCGAAGCAGATTAAAGACCATGGCAAAGGATATTTTTGAATTGTATGGATAGTGTTTAGTTTCAAAGGTCCCTCAGCATGGATTTATGAAAAGGTATATATACATATATATACGATAGAAATTACAAATCATATATGACATACTGATGTCGTATATCCTATGATAGGATTAGTGTGAAATAAAATACATTTCACACCCTGATTTGAGGCAGTAAACCATCTGCCAGCAGATGATTTATGCCATGGGAGCTAGTGTAAATACAGCATAAGAATGTAATCGGAAAGGAGTACCTATGTTAAAGTACAGTCTGACAAACCGGCAGGCAAGAAAATTTTTATTGTTGAAGCATGGACTGGCTGGGGAGTATAGATTTGCCGGTAAAGAAGGGATTAAGCAGTTCGTAAAACAGGCAGGCTGCATTCAGTACGATCCCATTGATATCTGCGGCAAAAATGCGGAACTGGTTCTTCAGTCAAGGGTAAAAGGCTTTACAAAAACAATGCTTTACGATTTGTTATATGAGGAACGTTTCCTGGTCGACTATTATGATAAGAATCTGGCGATTATTGATGCACAGGATTGGAGTTGTTTTGAACGCATTTGGGAATATTTCAGAGATCAGAGCCGCAGCAAGGATAAAGTAAATGACATAACGGAACAGATAAAAGAAATAATCCGAAAAAAAGGTCCGGTCTGCTCTAAAGATATAGATTTTGGCCAGAAAGTAGACTGGTATTGGAGCAATAACACCAGTCTTTCGAGAGTGGCCCTTGAAACAATGTATTTCAGAGGGGATTTGATTATCCACCATAAAAAAGGCACTATCAAATATTATGCTTTGGCGGAAGACTATATCCCGGAAGAGATTTTACAGGCAGAAGACCCCAACAGAAGTAAGGCGGACTATATACAGTGGAATCTTCTGCGCAGAATTTCTTCCGTGGGATTACTGTGGAATAAGCCGTCCGACGCCTGGCTTTTTATCCGTGATATGAAAGCAGAAGACCGAAAACAAAGTTTTGAAAGACTTCTTGCGGAAAATAAGTTAATTGAGATTACCGTGGAGGGTATTAAGGACAAGCTGTATTGCCAGGAAAATGACCGTTATTTGCTTGATATTATTATGTCTGATCCGAATTTAAAACCAAGAACGGAATTTATAGCACCGCTGGATAACATGTTGTGGGACAGAAAGCTGATAAAAGCATTGTTTGGATTTGAGTATAAGTGGGAGATTTATACCCCGGAAGCAGAACGGCAATTTGGCTACTATGTTCTTCCGATTTTGCACAAGGAGGCTTTTATCGGCAGAATTGAGCTGATTAATAATAGAAAATTAAAATGTCTGGAGGTTAAAAATATCTGGCTGGAACCGGGAGTAAAGCTAACAAAAATATTAGCGGGAAGTCTGAACCGGGCCGTACGGAGATTTGCAAAATTTAATGATTGTACGGATATTCGTTATTATAATCTTCTGTCATAGGACACCGGATTGACGATGACTTGCCACATTTGAATAATATTTATAGACAATTAAAATTAAAAACCGTCTTGAACTATATTCCATATTGATAAAATTGAAGTAATGTATGCCCATAATTTATCAAAAATGCACCGGCTAATTTCAAGCTGGTGCATTTTTGTTCCGTCTTTTTACGTTTCCATGCTTATAGTTGAATCACAGCAGAATATATAGCGTATCCTTAATTCTGATATTGTATAATGGACAAGTTAGTGATACAATTTAGGCTATATGAAAAAAGAAAGGAAGTAATACATGATTAACCGTAAAAGGTTATCCAACGGGATAACGGTTGTGCTGGAAACAATGC
>JAEZSL010000211.1 GCA_023443925.1 Bacillota bacterium
CGCTGTAATGATTGCTTAAAAATTACATCAGCCGTTATACTGCCGATACCCTCAACCTGCAATATATTAAGTATAGATTACCCAAACTACATCCCTCCTTTGAATACGATAGCTACAGTGGTTTTTCTTTTAACTTTTATAGTTGCCCATAACATAGAAGAAAGCTAAAAGTAAAAAAAGCGCCTCAGGTATCAGCCCTGCAGCGCTTTTGCTTTATTGTTCTAGTATAATAGGTGTATTTTTGTTTGTCAATAAAATCGTCTCATTTTTACATATTTTTGGATATTTTTTATAAACTTTTCCTTAAGAATACTAAAATTATTGGTATAAATACGAATTAGGATTCATTAATCCATTAAATTAATTCTTTGATTTTATCTTCAATAATAAAAATAGCTTCCGTCGGCTCGAACCGTTCTGTCACATTGCCATCACGGTCAATTAAAAATTTTGTAAAATTCCACTTAATACTGGGATCATTTTCATAATTCGGATCTGCTTCCGACATCATCTTCTTTAGTACCGGGGTAAGCTCATGGGCCTCATCAAAGCCTGCAAATCCTTTCTGGCTTTTCAAAAACTTGTACAGGGGGTGAGCGTTATCACCGTTTACTTCTAGCTTGGAAAACATGGGGAAGGTAATTCCAAACTTTGCATCACAAAAGCTAAGTATTTCTTCATTACTGCCGGGTGCCTGTCCTCCAAACTGATTACAGGGAAAGTCAAGTATTATGAAACCCTGGTCTTTGTATTTTTCATATAAATCCTGCAATTCGTCATACTGAGGAGTGAAACCGCACTTTGTGGCTGAATTGATAACTAATACCACCTGCCCCTTATATTTTTCAAGAGATACCTTTTCATCTTTTATATCATTTACTTCAAAATCATAAATAGTCATACATTTCCTCCTAATAATATAGTTAATTTTATTTAATCTATTTAAAATATATACTTTAAAAAGATATATAATTGTTGTCAATTAAATTGTATTCAATCTTTGTAATTTTGTCAATACCGTCATTGACATTTTTTCAAGAATTAATTACAATTAAATTGCATAAAATTAAATCAGCAGTTAATTATTCGATATTTTAAACAGAAAGGATTACTTTTAATGAGCATAAATAAGAACAACAGCCCGAAAGCAGATCTTCCGGCTGCATTATCTACTGATGAAATATTAAAACTGGATAACCAGCTTTGCTTTGCACTTTATGTCTGTTCCAAAGAAATTATACGTAAATATAAACCGATATTGGATCCATTGGGATTAACCTATACCGGATATATCACTTTATTAGCACTATGGGAAGAAGATAATGTAACGGTTAAGGATCTTGGCAGCAGGTTATACTTAGATTCCGGTACTCTGACTCCGCTGTTGAAAAAATTGGAAGCCCAGGGTTATATTGAAAGGATACGCAGTATCTCCGATGAACGGAATGTAGTTATTAAGCTTACTGAAGAGGGCAGGGAACTAAAGAAAAAAGCCGGCCATGTTCCGCAGGAATTAATCTGTTCCACTAATTTTGAGGGAATTGACGCCTTTGGGCTGTTAACTAACCTCCACCGCTTAATGGAGCAGGTCATTGAACAGCAGTAGAAAATAAGATACTTCATAAAAGGGGTTGCTGCAAAATAATAATTTACAGGGGCCAGTCCTGGTCAATGTGGTTTAATTATTCATGAATTTTGCAGCATTCCCTTAATCATCCATAGTCAGAGTTAATGCAGATATTATTGCTTCACCGCCATATTGTATAAAGCCACCACATCGGTTCCGATGTTTGAGAAATCTCCTCTCAGCATTTTCAATACTGTTTTCTCTATATTTATTTCCTCTGCGGTGCGAATACCCATTTTTCTAATAATCGGCAGGGACGGGCACCATCCATACAGCCCGTGATTCAGCAGGAATATTCCCACCATACTCGAAAGGCAGAACCAGATCCTTCCTCCTCTTATACCCATAAAGGCACTGAACAGGAGCAGGGAAGCTGCGTGTACCTCCAGGACCCTCTCAGTATCCCATTCACAGTTTAATTGTTTAATCTGTTTGGATAAAGCTGCTTTACTGCTGTTCTTTGCTTTATTAAGTTTACATATGGTTTGGTTGCGAATCAGGTTATTTTGACTCGGGCAGGTTTTTAATGGTACCCGATGCACGGTATGCGGTATTTTTCTCATTTTCTTTTTCAAAATAAATACACTCCTTTTCTATTGTTTGAATTAGTATATACCTTATACTCTATAACATACTTCATCTTTCAATTATGAACAAAGTTTTCTCCCGCTTACTTTATTTAGCTGTTATTTTATGGTAAAATAAATATTAACTTGTAATACCAAAAGAGGAGGAACTACGATGAAATTATTATGGAGACTGGGCAAAGAGGCTATTAAATACAAATCATTATATCTCATTGCCATTATTTCGACATTTGCACTGACTTTGATCAATCTGGCTGCTCCAAAAATCTTATCCGAAATGACAGCCATTGTAGTGAAGGGAGAATCGCCAAAAGCAATACATAACATTTTGCTGTTAACTATTGTATTAATTACCTTATACCTGCTGCGGATATTATTCCGCTATCTCAGCAATTATCTTGCACATAAGGCAGCCTGGAATCTGGTGGAGGATTTAAGGGTAAAGGTTTATAATCATATACAGGAATTCTCCATGAATTTTTTTCATGACAAGCAGACCGGGGATTTAATGAGCCGTGTTATTAATGATACGGCTACTTTTGAATTGCTGTATGCCCATATTATTCCTGAAATGGTAACCAATGTGGTGACGGTTATTGGGGTTATGATTATATTACTTACAATTAATGTAAAGCTCGCACTGCTGACCTGCATTCCCATTCCCTTAATTCTATTTTCCGGCTGGGTTTTTGCCACCAAAGTGCGTCCGAATTTCAAAGTATCCCAGAAAGCTTTGGCGGAATTAAATGCCAAATTGCAGGATAACTTCTCCGGGATTCATGAAATCCAGGCTTTCGGCCAGGAAGAATATGAACGCGAACAGGTAAATGAGCATGCCGGACATTTTACCAAGGCAATGCTGCATGCCTTAAACCTAAGTGCCGTATTTCATCCGGGTGTAGAATTTCTATCCTCCGCCGGCACCGTATTTGTTGTTGGCGTCGGTGGTCTTCTGGCTTTTCAGGGAGAACTGTCGGTATCTGATATTGTAGCCTTTTTATTATATTTATCCCTGTTTTATGCTCCCATATCCGGTCTGGCCAGACTTTTAGAAGAAGTACAGCAGGCTTATGCCGGAGCAGAACGGGTTATGGTGATTCTGGATACCAAATCAGATATAAAAAGTGAAAAGAATGCGGAAGAACTAAAGAAAGTTCAAGGCAGCATTACTTTTGAATCCGTAGATTTCGAATATGAAGAAAATGTATCCGTGCTAAATGGAATTGATTTTACCTGCAAACCTGGTCAGATGATTGCCCTGGTAGGGCCAACCGGAGTGGGTAAAACCACACTGACCCAGTTGATTTCAAGATTCTATGACCCTACAAAGGGAAGGATTTTAATAGACGGAAAAGATATTAAGAAAGTCACGCTGGAAAGCCTCCGATTAAGTATTGCTCCAGTACTTCAGGACACATTTTTGTTTAACGGCACCATAGCGGACAATATCGGTTATGCTAACCCGGCTGCATCCAGGGAAGAAATAATTGAGGCTGCCAAAGCTGCCAGAATACATAACAATATTATGGATATGCCACAACAATATGAAACAAAAGTCGGAGAACGGGGAATGCGCCTATCCGGCGGTCAGAAACAAAGAATTGCCATCGCCCGTGCCATCTTGCGTAAAGCTCCTATTATCATTCTGGATGAAGCTACCGCATCTGTTGATGTTGAAACAGAAAGGGAAATCCAAAAGGCCATCAGCGACCTGGCCGGAACCAGAACCATTGTAGCCATAGCCCACCGGCTCTCGACTATCCAGAATGCAGATATGATTCTGGTTCTGGAAGAAGGCCGTATTGTTCAGAAAGGCACCCATAATGAACTGATGAGTCAGGAAGGTTTATACCGGCGGTTAAACCTTGCTCAAAATAAACAGGCATCTTAAAACCTAAGCCTGTTTTCAAGTTAAATCCGACTTACTTTATATATATAACGGAGATATAAAACACAACTCCTCTATTCCCGCATATATTAATTATAAAAGTTAATTTCAGCCAGAGGATGCGAGGTTTATATATGATAATTCATGTTGTTGAGCCGGGAGAAACCATTAGTTCCATCGCTAATCAATATGGTGTAACACAGGATAGAATCATTACGGACAATGAACTGCCGAACCCCGAAAATTTAGTCGTAGGGCAAAGCATTGTAATCTTATATACGGATGTAACCCACACTGTAGTCCAGGGAGATACGCTGTACGGGATTGCGGAACAATACGGCGTAACCCCTACCCAGTTATTACAGAATAATCCCTGGATCAGTGAAGCCGAAGGTCTGGTTCCGGGGCAGCTGGTCGTAGTCAGCTTTCAAAAGGATGAAAACCTTGGTAATATACTGATAAACGGATATGCCTATCCCTTTATCAACCGTACGACTTTAAGAAAAACACTGCCCTTTCTCACTTACTTATCCATCTTTAATTATGGTTTTACGCCGGAAGGAGAACTCATTCCAGCGGACGATGAAGAGCTGATCCAAATTGCCCTGGATTATGATGTCGCACCTCTTATGGTTCTTGCTCCAATGGATGAAAATGGAGCTTTCAGTAACGAACTGGCCCATCAGATGTTTATCAACACCGAAGGCCAGAATCAGCTGATTCAGAATATTTTGACCACACTGGAAGCAAAGGGTTACAGAGGTGTGGACATCGATTTTGAGTTTGTATTACCGGAAGACCGTCAGTTATTTATTGATTTTATCACAAATATGAAAAACGCCCTGGAACCGGAAGGCTATATAGTGACAGTGGCCTTAGCACCTAAAACTTCCGGTGAACAGGCCGGACTTTTATATTCCGCACACGATTATCCTGTAATCGGCGGAATCGCTGATCTGGTACTGCTTATGACATATGAATGGGGGTATACATTTGCGCATTGTTGTTAATGGTATTGTTATTAGAGATTCCCTGACAAAATGATTGTTGATTATTTAGTATAGAACAAGTAGTTATTGCAGTACTACTATCTGTTTTTATTCAAAACCTATAAAAGCTCAATATGCTATCCAGATAGTTATACTTCTATGGATAAATATACCAACCTATAATTTTACAATAAATATTTGTTTAATTATAGACTGTTTCTCGGATTGGTAAAGTTTTATTATTATATTGTCAAATACAAATAATAAATTACAACCGGAGGAAAAGTTATGAAGAGATTAAAAGGGTTATTGATTTTTGTTTTATTATTTATTTCTATATTCTTTGTTGATAATACACAAAGTTTAGCCGCATCTGTACAATATACAGATAATGTAATACCTGCTATGACTAATGATACATCCCCAAGCGGTGAGGCTAGCGCGAGTAGTTATTACCCAGCAGAAGGTATTTATTCAGCATATCGAGCATATCAAGCTTTCGATCACGATAACTCAAATTGGAATGCATGGGTTTCAGCAAATACTACTTATGGTTGGCTAGCATATGAATTTTCAGAAGAAAAGTGTATCACAAAATATACGATAACACCTAGAAATAATGATACAAGTAGTCCAGCCGTTTTACAACAGTTACCTCGAAATTGGACATTTGAAGCCTGGAATGAGCAATTAAATCAATGGGTTATCTTAGATACAAAAACAAATATAACTAATTGGGTTTATGCGAAAAAAGAATTTACATTTACTAATAATGCATTATATAAAAAGTACAGAATAAATATTTCTTTAAATAACGGATTCAAACATGTATCAATAGGTGAATTAGAAATGATGGAAACTATTTCAGCTCCGACCAATCTTATTGCAACGAGCGGAAATGGAAATGTCAATTTGACTTGGGGTGGTGTTGCAAACGCTCAAAGCTATGTTATTAAACGTTCTTTAATATCAGGTGGATCACCCGATGTAACCATACCTTATACGCCAGTTGCATCTGGATCAGCTATTACCTTTACAGATACCGATGTCACACCCGGTACAACATATTATTACGTGGTTAGCTCAATAATTTCAGGAACAGAAAGCCCAAATTCTAACGAAGTTTCGGCTACACCTACTGAGGAATCAACATCACCTGGTCACATTGGTAATACCGCAACACTTATATTAACAATGACCAACGGAGATGGTAAAGTATATAATTTATCCCTTACAGATTTGGATATTTTCCTAACCTGGTATGATGGTAAGTCTAGCGGTACCGGAAAGTCATACTATGTTTTTACTAAGACTGAAAGTGTTGCTCCTTATGTGAGTGTAAAGGAATATATATCTTTTGATAAGATATCAAGCTTTGAAGTTAAAGAGTATAACCAATAGAAATGAATTCCCCGGGCCGTTAAGCCCGGGATTTTTATAATAAAAAGACCGTACTGCTATTCACAGATACGGTCCTATCCCTCAATATTCTTACAAGCCCATATTTTAAATTTATACCTTTTTACAGGATATGTCAATTATAATTTTGCTAATGCTTCCCGGGTACCACTTCCGACGATCCATCCAGTGTCTTTGCCGTCCTGGTTCCACCCTCTCTTTTCCATGTACATTAAAACCCCTATTCGCACCATTGGAGTGAATATACCATCAACCTTAAGTGGAATGTATGTACAACCAGGTAGTGCTTTATTAAGCTTATCCTGGAGCCATTTTATATCATTATTACTTGAATTTCTCGTGATGTTCTCTTTTGGTGTACTCATAGTGTTAAATCCTTTCAAAAATAGTTCTGCTTCTGCTGCCCTTCTTTTAGTTAATCCAGCAATAACCTGATTTCCGGATTTATTCCACTTTTGAAACTCTGCAGCTGTTCCGGAGTAATCTTTTGCATTTAACTTCTTTAACAAGGTGCTTCCTTTTAGGGCTGATCCACCGCAGTTATATGTAAAGGATACCAGGGCATCAAACATATTCTGTGTGATATCAACGGTAACATAATCATTAACCGGCTTCTCATAACGCTTTAAATCGTTTTTAAGCATGGTTTCAGCCTGGGCCTGTGTAATTGTCATGTTAGCAGCTACGTCTGGCCCATAATGCCCATAACCAATAGTATAATACTGTTCTGACGGTAAAGCCTTATATGCTTTCAACCGGCATCCCTCAAACTGCTTTAAAAGTGATATGCCGGCAACGGATGTTATTTTACTCATCAAATTCCTCCTCTTCTGATTTCTGTTTTAAAATATCAATTGCTCTTAAAATAGGTTTTGGAATGGGTACACCCATTAACCCCGCATTTTCGGTTATGCTTATAGCTTCATTGGCAATATAGGCTATAATCACAGCATCCTTTATAAAAGAAGTTCCAACAGCCAAATCAAGCCGATAAGCAATTAATACAATAAGCAGTGTCATGCCTTTCCTGAACAACCCTATCCATCCTGCCTTGCTTTCTAAGGCACCTGTTTTACTCTTTGTAGATTTTTTGAATATGCCAGCTACAACAAGACCACTAAAATAGTCAGCTGCCATTAGAATAACAAGGGTTGTTAAAGCAGCACTCCATCCACCAAATAAAGCGCTTACAAATCCCCCAATTCCACCTATAACGGTTAATAAGAGAACTTTTGCATTTTCCATATCTATATCTCCTTCATAAGATTTTATAGTGTGGCTTTTCTTCCTCAAGAAACTGGTACCGGATGTAATCATCCAAAAGAATCCCCGGCAGTGAAAGAAGAAACCACAAGTTTGTATATAAAAGGCATATCTGCCCATAAAAATTGTAGGGTACCCGGGAATAATCCCAGATACCCCAACCCAAACCTATATTAACGATAATCCCGGTTATCAGCTCCATTACCGTTATAACCAGGGCAGAAATAAACATTTGGCTAATCAAGGGCATATCCCAGGTATAAAACTCGTTTATGGACCCGATCAGGACAAAACACAGGCCACCCAGTATAAACATTGTCCAATGACTATAACCCCTCCAGATAAGTTCTACGCTGTAATAGATGCTGCCTCCAATGGCCCATAAAAATAGAGCCTTAAGTATTTTCATAGGCTCCTCCTAAAATGTTATGCTTATAGCCATAACAGCTTCTTTCGTTTCGGATGCATTTAATTCAGCTTCCATTGTCTGCTGGTGGCTTACAAGCGGCCTAACTACTGCTTCAATTTCAAAAGCAAGCTGCTGTAATTCTTCTATTTTCCAGTCGTAGGTACATGCTTCCCCTGCTGCGTTCCAACTAGGCTGATATTCAACCCCAGACTGAATTGCAAGCTGTGTGACAAGTATCATCTGGGTTAATAACGACTGTTTCTCTCTGGTAATAGAATAGTATTTTTGTGTTTCACCGCGAGCAGAAGACTTGATGGGGTTACTTTCAAGATAAGTTTCAAGATTTTTTTTACTTTGATTTATCTGCCAAGCTTTTAATTCTACTAGTGTGCAGGTTTTAATATCAATTGTAGGATTAACCTGCTTATTTATGACTGATATCATCTGCTGCGCTTCCCTGAGTGCTTTTGTAGTTGCATCCACCTTTTTGAAATACATGGCAACATCAAGGGTTCCGGCTTCGGCTTCCACAACTGTTGATGTGACGAAGTCGGTGTAATCCTCATATGTAACATAATTCTCTGTATCATCCTGATAATATTTAATTACTGCTAATGCTTCCGGGGTTAATTCCTCCCTTAGAACATCATAGCTTATTATTCCTGTAAACCCGATACATAACTGTGTTTCGGATTGCTGGGCAACCAATGATACTGCCCACTCTTTACCTCCGGTTAATTGTACTTTCATTTATCTTTCTCCTTTCTCAATTTGTTATGTTACATTTTCAAAATAACTTACATGACCTGCAAATGAGGTCTGTGCGGTTGTAAATTTTACAAATATCTTACCATCTGTTTGTACTAATAAATCACCTACTAATCCTGTATTACCAGAACAGTTTCCTCTTATTGTTCTGAATGGTCTATAAGCGACGTTTGGTATAGTTCCTATATTAGTCCAAGTGCCAGCAGTTATATTTCCAGTTGCATAAAGTTGTAATTCTACATGACGACCACTTCTATCCGCAACACAAGTCTCTACGGCAGTAAATCCACTAGCCAATGTTATTACATCGGATAAAATAGCTCCGTGAAATCCACCGATTGAATATACATTACCATCAGAATTCACCCTAAGAGCATTACTTCTTGCCGCATCTGATGTACCATTACCAATCATAAATAATGAACTCAAATCCGCAATATTATATCTACCAAACACAACTTGTTCATTGCCACTGGCTGTAACATATAATCCATGTGCGAATGAATCATTTCCACTAGATACTCCACCTGTGCCTCCGGCATGTGAAAAATCCCCATTTGCTACGCTGCCATTTCCCTCTGCATGAGACGCGATAGCAGAAGATACAGTTCCAGTTCCCTCGGCATGACTTCGATTACCAGAAGCAATAGTATTATACCCTTCAGCATGCGACATCTGTCCAACAGTGGCATCGGATGGACTACCACCAGCTTGAGTAAGCTGACCCTCAGCATGTGAGTAATGAGAATAGGCTCTGGTATTTGCGCCTTCTGCATGGGAATATGCACCATTGGTGACAGTGGAACTACCCTCGGCATGAGAAGCCGTACCAATAGCTGTAGTAACTGTTCCCTCGGCATGAGAAGCCGTACCAATAGCAGTTGTTCTATCTCCCTCAGCATGAGCAGCCGCACCAGAAGCAATAGTGGCTTGCCCCTCAGCGTGGGATGATGATGCGGCTGCATAAGAACCATTTCCCTCGGCATGGGAATTCGCACCTAATGCCATAGTAGCATATCCCTCGGCATGGGCAGGCCATGATTCAGATATAACAACCATATGCAGCCAGGTTGAATCTATTGTAGCAGTTGTATCTAAAGTTACAACCAATCCACTTATTGCGGTAATTGGAATCTGATATATTGGTGAAGTAGCTACTGGTATTTTCCTTAACTGTAGTTTCATTCCAACTATTAATCCAGTCACCCTTTCTAAAGTTACCGTTTTAGCTGTATTATTAAATGCGGTAATTGCTATTGGAGTACCAACACCTGCTATATTTCCATAACCCTCTGCATGGGCTACTTGACCAGCCCAATTACCATCCCCCTCAGCATGCCCATTGAGGTTGATGGTTACATTTCTTGAACCCTCTGTATGTGATGCATCACCTACAGAACGATTACTATAACCTTCTGCATGGGTATGTGCTCCGATAGCTTCATTATAGATACCCTCAGCGTGAGAATTATTACCATATGCTGTATTGCTATTACCCTCAGCATGGGAGTTATTACCACATGCGATAGTAGTGGCACCCTCTGCATGAGAATCTGTACCACTTGCCAAAGTTCCATTACCCTCAGCATGAGCATGCGCACCCAGATTCCCATCTGTAGAACTTCCTCCGGCTTGCGTAGCTATACCCTCTGCATGACCGGAATTTGCATATGCTTTGGTTTGATAACCCTCGGCATGTGCTTGATAACCAGTTGCTATTGAACCAGTTCCCTCGGCGCGAGAATTATTACCAGAAGCAATATTATCCGTTCCGGCAGCTGAGCTATTTGCTCCAATTGCTCCTGCACCTCTTTTACCAACTGTTAGATATTCAAACGCTGGCTTATTATCAGCGCCTACGATTATATTTTCAGTTATTTTATCAATCGTGCTATCGCCTTGTTTGACTACAGTAGAATCCGTATGTGGATAATAAATATTGCCATTGTTGTCCTGTATTTCTATTTTTTTTGTTGACAATTATTATACCCCCTTACATAACCTTGAAGAATAATTTTGCTTCGGTACCTGACTCATATGTAGTGCCAATTCTTACCGTGTCCCCGGTTTCACCTTTTGGCCCAGTTGCACCCGTTGCGCCTGTAGCACCAGTTGAACCCGCTGAACCTTTAATTGAGCCACTATAAACCCATTTTGCAACTGAAGCGGCTCCGGCCACTGTACAGGTATATACATATCCGGTAGATGTATTTAAGTACATATCACCTACTAATGCAGTTGATACCCCAGAACCGGAAAATACAGTTGCTGTAGTACTTGTACCAGTAATCCCCGTTCCATTGTACCACTGAGTACCTCGTTGCCCTGTTGCTCCGGCTGTTCCTGTCGCTCCTGTTGCCCCTGTCGCTCCTGTATCACCTTTCTGCCCTTTTAAAGTGCCTGCCTCAAGTTTCTGCTGAAAGGTTTCTCCATCTTCAAATTTCACAGCATCGGCACTGGTTAATATGTCAACCTCTTTTAATACATCTCCTGTTGCCTTATCCAGTAATTGGACTCTTACTTTGTCTAATGCCATTTTACGCACTCCTTCCTTTTATTCTTCTATTTTTAGCCCCATTGTAGGGCTTACAACGATATTTCCATTTGTCCCCTGAGATACGGTATCTGTCACCTTAAAATAAAGAGTTTTTTCTTTCCGCTCACTTACTTCCGGTAAAGATTCTGATATAAAAATTTCCCATTTATCAGATACTTCAGCTTTTGTAGCATAACCCAATGGATCAATTTGTGCTGTGACATTCACCGCGTCTCCAACTATTACTGGGATAGAAATTGTCTTTTCAATTATTTGACTGGATTGTGCTGGAATATATTCAGCCAATGCTCCCGCATTCCCATAACAGTATAATATTTCTCCTAAATCCGGATCTTCAGCAAATACACCCAATTCTCTCCAGTAGAATCCAGTACTAATACTTTGATTATCAAAAATACCTATCACAGTAGCATAATTGGAATTTCTCTTTATATCCAAAATCGGGATTGTTACTTTTGGATCTATCAGTTCATTCAGGTTAGCTTGGGGTTGTCCTCCTAATTCACCAGATCCCATTGCTATCTTTGTAAAATGTAAGACCGCACCTGCTACGGCCTTCGCCTGCAGCTCACGGCCTTTCTCTGTAAATAATACTTTGCTAAAACTCACCACTACACCTCCTGTCTCACTGTAATGCTGTCATGGATATGCAATGCAAATCCATAATAAGTTTTAATAGTGGCACTAAAAGCAATTTCTACTGCATCTAAAATAGCAGTTATCCTTTTTATTTGGCTAATGACTGAATTAAATTTTTCAAGCAAATCTCCTGTTATCTCTGGATTAGTTGTAATTATTTTAAAATGATGTGGTAACCCGTCATAGTCATGCCACTCGCTTATCGTTCCCTCTCCAAAAAGGGCAGATACTAATTCTTCCACTGCAGCTACTGTTCCAGCCTTCTGATACCAGATTAATGTATTGGCAACTAAATTTCGCTTTACCTCTGTATTAAGATTTGGTGTATAATACTGCGTCCGGAGTTCTGCTGCCAGGTAATCCAATAACTCCTCATCTGCGTCCGGAAGGTTTGACCATATTTCCAGGCTTTTGCATTTATCTAACAACTTTTTTATCTGGTTATCAATGGCATAACAAAATGCATTAACCTGATGATCCGTTTTTAAGTAGTTTGGAAGTATACTGGAGAGACTGCTTTCATATAGATTAATCATCCTCAATCCCTCCATAGGAAATACTTACAGTACCTTCAACCGCGATTGATGTATCATCTACATTTGCAAATACCGGAGATGTCAATTCCATACGCTTCACACCGGCTTTCATAAGGAGATATTGTAAGTGATATGGGTTTATATCTCTTCCGATCTTTTCTTTCTGCCATCCAATGTACTCATTCACTGCGGCACTTACTGCATTTTGAATTGCTGTGACATTATTTTTATCGCTGCTGTTTATGTAATAAGTACCGGCTATCTCATAATTAATTACATTCGGAGCTGTTACAATTACCTTTTCGGTTAGTGGTTTTATATTATTGCCATTAAGATATTCTTCCATGGCTTCTAAAAATCCAGTATCCGGGATCTCACCATTCTTCAACAAAAGGATTACCTGTACCGTATCATCCGATGGAGTAATTACCTTAACATCGGATATCATTGCACTGTACTGCCTTGCCCAGAATACATAAGCATCCTCCGGCCCTGCAGTGGAGTAAGAGCTGGGTGCTAAAAATATTTTCTGCCGGTAATCATCATCTGACATGATATCTTCCCCTCCATCAGAAGCGGTAATATTGCTGACACTTGCAATGTAGGGTATCGGATCAACTAATACATTTAACTGCCCTATAACATAACCATTCCCCACAGTACCGGTTACCTGGCATACTGCTCTGGCCGTTATATCTGGCATTCCCGGAGATATCTCGTCATAGTCCTCTGTCTCAAAATAAACCCCATCCCCTGCTGTAATTTGGGTACCTTTCGGAATTGCAACCGTGGCTGCCTGGGGTTCGCTTAATGTAAATTTAATATGGCAGGCCGCCGCCTTTTCCTCATTTATTTCAACGCCTCTGGTGGCTCCTAAATGCAGGAGGTAATCACCGGAGGCATATTTTAATAAATTCATTTTCCCGGTCTTTTCAATATACTGATATGCCTGATAGATTTTTAAGGTGGCCGCATTCATCAATATCCGGTATTTGTCCAACTCTCCCAGGG
>JAEZSL010000268.1 GCA_023443925.1 Bacillota bacterium
GTTCAGTATGGTGAACCTACATCTTTAGATGTTAAATTACTGGATGCTGCTGGTGTTGATGTGACAACCGATGATACTTTAGTAAACGATGTAACTTTTGATGTTGATGCTGGTAAGGCATATGTTGATTATGATAGTGAGAGTAAAAAACATCAGATTACAGTTTATAACTATCCTGAATCTGTAACAGTAAAAGCAACATATCATACTTATGATTATACAGATACTACTGAAAAAGTTTTTGTGAGCAGTGCAGTAGTTAATTCTGTAAAAGAACTTCCTACAGTAGCAAAAGATATCGTATATACTGTAGCCAGTGAATCAGCTGATTGGAACAAGATTAGTACTACAATTCCTGCAGATTCAAATTATAAGTTATTCCTTAAAGCAAAAAATGCGGATTCAGACAAAGATTTAACACAGGAAGATTTCACTTTTGAATCAGGCGATCTCTCCATGCTTACTTTAAGCCAGAATGGTGAAAATGTTTACTTATACCCTGTTAAACCTGGTACAGTATATATTAAAGCAACTTATGGTAGTACTGTAAAGATGCTTCCTATTACAATTGGAACAGAAGCAAAAGTTACTTCTGTAACTCTTGACAAGTCAAGCGCAAACCTATCTGATGCTTTAGCAGGCGGAGACAGTGCGACTCTTACATTTACTGCTAAGAATCAATATGGAAATGAAGTAGACTATGATAGTAAAGATCCTGTATCATTTGAACGTACCGGAACTGATAAAGTAGCTGCTGCAGGCGGCGTTATTATTCCAAGTGCTGATAATAACAAGATAACATTTTCAATAGACGGTGATGTTGATGTAACTAGAACAGCTACAAATACTTATAAATTAACTTATTTGGATAGAGTGTATAATGTATCAATAACCGTAACCAATGTTACCAATACAGATGTTTCATCTATTAAGATTGAACAGTCAACTGATTCAGTGGATGTTGTAGTAAAACCTGATACTGATGCTGCTAAGAATGTTGTATTAACTGTATATGGTTATAATTCAGCAGGACAAAAAGTATCTAGAATTGAAAATGCTGAAGTAACAATTAAGTTGGGTAATGATGTAAAACTGGCTACTACAACTGCTGTTGATGGCGTTGCTACTTTCGCGGCATTAGATTATAGTGATGATAGCAGGGTTGTTACACAGGCAGCGACTGGTACTTATACAGTAATTGCAAAAGATAATGGTCGTGGTACTGCTTCTACTAATAAGCAGATGAATGCATCATTTAAGATCACTAATACACAGGTAAAACCTACGGTTAAGTTAGATAAGGGTGTAGTTGATAGATATAGCACATTATATAATGCACTTACAGATGCTATAAAAGTAACAACTGATCATTCTTATGTAATTCAAGATGTAGAAGCAAGATATGACGGAAGAAATCTTGACCGTGATAATTTTGATGATTCACTTGAATACACCGGATCAATGTCAATTAAGTCTATAACTATTCGTGAGACTATTGGTGATAAAGAGCTTGATACTAAGATTTCTGTTGGATATGGTCTTTCAATTAAATAATATCTGATGAATTAAAAGATTCTAGGCTTTATAAGCCTAGAATCTTTTTTTGCTTGAATGTCGATTGTCGAGAAAAACTCCTTATATCATGCTTTTCTAAAGGTAGGGTATCTAAATAACAATCCTTAAGAATCCTTAATAAATCTTGCATATTCCCAATTTCTATGATAAAATCCTTCTTAGTGGAAACCGAAGTACAGGAGGAATTCTATAATGAATGAGTATAAGGTGAGTATCATTGTTCCTGTGTATAATGTTGAAAAATATCTTACACAGTGTATGGAGAGCCTGGTTAACCAGACTTTAAAAGAGATCGAAATAATTGTAGTGAACGATGGTAGCCCTGATAACAGTATAAAGATATTAGAAAAATACGAAAAGAAATACCCTGATATGGTCAAGGTCTTTACAACAGAGAATCGGGGGGTTAGTCATGCCCGTAATTACGCTTTGGACCGTGCTGTGGGTGATTATATAATGTTTGTTGACAGTGATGACTTTGTAGAACTTGAGATGGCCGAGAAGCTTTATAATAAAGCGATAAAGGATCAGAACGACCTGGTAATGTGTGCCAGGTACAATGTTTATGAAATTGAAGGCAAAAAGGAATTAAAGCGCAAGGTAATGAATATTTTCTCCATGAATCAGAACTTTAAGATGTCTGAGAGAAAGTTTGAACTGGTGCATGCGTCTCCATTTCCGTGGGACAAACTGTATAAGCGTGAATTACTTACTAATATCCGTTTCCCGGAGGGAATACGATTTGAAGACCTGGTTGTAGCTTTTGAGGCAGTGGTTATGGCTGAAAATATTGGTGTTCTTCCGGAACCTCTTTATAATTACAGAAAGACCACCCAGGTAGGTTTTTTAAATAGCTTTTCCGAAGCAACAAAAGATATTGTAAAAGCATTTGCGTTATTGTTTGATTTCATGAAAGAAAATGATTTATTTGATACATTTGAAGAAGAGCTTGAATATATCTGTACGAGGCACTTCTTTTTTCGTTATGAATCCTTTTATACGGACGGTAAAAAAGGCCAATTACAACTAAAAAAAGATATCATTAATATAACCCAGGATTTCCTGGACAAAGAAATACCGGATTGGATCCATAACCATTATCTTAATTTTACTGCAGGCCAATCCTTGAAAAAACACCTAAAGTATTACGTTGACAGAAAGAAAACCATTCGTTACGTAGCTATGCGTGAGCGCATTCCTTCTATTGTATATAAAGTAGGTACAAAATTTATTGACATAAAGGATAAGTTTGTTAATAAATGGAGAAAATTTATAAAGACAAAAAATAAGATGGCTGCAATAAATAAGGGCATACGTAAACTGCGTATTTTTAAATTATTTAATATGCCATTAGACTTAAGATATACAAAGTACTATGAAACTTTAGCTGTTAATGAGAAAGTGATATTATTTGAATCCAAACACGGTGACGATTTAGCAGGCAATATTTTTAATATGATATATGAAACCGGAAGGGATAAATATAAAGACTTCCGTATTTTACTTGTACTAAAAAAGGAACTTTATGCCACCTATGACGCGTTATTAAAAAACTATAATATTAAGCATGTAACTTTTGTGGAATTACACTCCGATGAGTATTTACGTGCTCTGGCGGCTGCCAAATTTCTGGTGACAGATACCAGTCTGCCTCCTTACTTTATTAAGAAGCCGGAGCAGGTGTATTTAAACACCTGGCACGGTACGCCTCTTAAGGCCATGGGCAGAATTGTGCCTGACAGGGAATATGCTCTTGGTAATGTACAGAGAAACTTTAATATAGCAGATTACTTATTATATCAAAATGAGTTCTCCAGAGATATATTTTTAAAAGATTATATGCTGGACAAGATATATGAAGGAAAGGTATTATTATCCGGATATCCCAGAAATTCCTCCTTTTATCGAACCGATAGAAGAGATAAAATAAGAAAAGAGTGCGGACTTGAGGAAAAACAGGTTATTG
>JAEZSL010000316.1 GCA_023443925.1 Bacillota bacterium
GAATTACTATATAATAGAGTTTTTATTTTGCTTAATCAAATCAGTTAATTAACTTTATATTTTAGCTTATTCAGACTAAATATCAGTTTCTCTTAGCTCTGCATTCAAAATGTAACATACCGCCGTCATGGTCTTATCCGCACCTAGTCCATTTACCAGTTTTACATCAAGACCTTCGTCTTTAAAGTAACCCAATTCAAAAGCAGCATATTGAGGAGCATAGAAAATAGAATGTGCTACTTCATTTAATTGAACTTTTATTAATTCACTGTCTTTTTTGCAGGCAGTTAAACCTGCTGATATCAGCACAATGAGCATAAGCGCTACAATTCCTTTTTTCTTCATTGTAATCCCCCTTGAGGTAAGCATTATAATTTATAATATATACTTTCATGGGTTTTGTGCTTGTATTATTTTATTAATAAAACGCAGAAAAAAGCAGACTGCGGATTCAATAACCGTCAGTTCTGCTTTTTCTTTCGTTATGATTGAAATCCATTAAGCCGGCACTCAGGCACTCTTCCACCGCTTTAAAGCAGGGAAATAAGCCAGCATGTCCTTCCTGGCTGTTTGTTCATCCGGATAGGAACCATCTTCCAGCGCAAAATGGATACAGCCTTCAATCATTTCCTCCATGGTCTCCTGGGATGTAAATTCTCCGTCTTTGTAACAATATTGGCAGTAATCCTCACTTATACTCTTGTCTTGATTTGTACCTCGGTCTTCATGACTGTTCATAGGCATACCGCAGCTTTGACAAAAATAGCTGCCTTTTGCAATCGGAAAATACAGTTCTACCACACCCGGATTGCCGGGTTCAGGATAATGTTCATGAACTGCTCCAACTAATTTCAGCCCTTTACCAGGAATATAATCTTTAATTACCGTTTCAAATACTGTACCATATTCTTCCTGGCTGCATTTTGCTACAAGATATGTCTGGGAAGGTACCATCCATTTAACCCAGCCGTCCGGGGAAAGTACATCTGCTGTTACTTCACAGCAGGCCAGGTACTTACCGCCGCTCTGATCCCAGCGTGCAAAAGTCTCATTATGATCACTCATAATACCCCAGATTGCCGGACTACCAGCCGCGTTTTTAATTACCAGAGATTCGATTTCCGGGAAATTACCATTGGCTTCATCCCAAACCGGTTTTATCCAGTTCCAGGCGTTCTCAGCCGGTCCATCCCCCAGTTTTCCCATAACTGTAAATTGTTCTTTGTAAACATAATCCAGATTCATTGTCACATCTCCTTTTTTTTGATAAGAGCATTGTAACAAATCGAATATGACATCAGCACGTCATATTATAAAAGAAACAAAAACATTTGTTCTATTATTATTATAAAAAGTATTGTCGCTATCACGAAAGCGCTGTCACTTTTATGGCAAACGTCCAAAATGTATTATCCTTTAATAACGTCTTCATGTGTATCCGGCCGGGCAATCTTTTTGGGCTGGAAATTCGCGGTATATGCTGCATAATAAAGCAGCGCCTATTGAAAACCACTTCAATAAGCGCTGCTTTATTAAAATTTATTTTATTCTTCCCTGTAATGCCAGGTACTGGTCAAAAATCAGGCGGCTGACTCTTGAACTAAATACAGTTGCCGGATGATCCGGATAATAGATAGGGTCTGTAAAGTTTTTATTAAACAAAACAATTACATACTTTCCGTAAGGGGTAGACACGATTCCTCCATCGTTCCTGCAGGCATTCATGCTGCCGCTTTTGGAGGCTACATAGATCAGCTCCTCTTCACCCGTATCCTCGCTGTCCAGAAAATATTGCGGAAAACTTTTGGTAAGGGTTGAATTATAATGCTGTTTCTTAAAAATCTCCAGCATCTGCCTGGAAGCCTCCGCACTTATCAGCTCCTCTTTACATATCATTTCAAAGATCTGTCCGTAATCTTTTGGTGTGGTAGTTCCAAGCTGCTTGTAATCGGTGAAATTAATTTTGTTATGCAAAAGAGTGTCTGAAAAGCCCTGGCTTCTTATGAAAGTGTTAATGGTGTCCAGTCCCAAGTAATCAATCATCATATTAGTGGCGATATTATCACTTACAATAATCATTAAGGTTGCGATATTTTTAACCGTTAAGGCAAGACCATAATCCAGGCTTTTCAATACTCCGCTGCCGTCAATTTCATTTTCTTTGGTGTAGGTCAGCATATCCGAAAGGCTTTTATTCCCTCTTTCCACCTCATCGAATAAGGTACCTAATATAAAGGTTTTAATACAGCTTGCCGTTTCAAATTTTTCATCCACATTGATTTCTATCTTATTTCCATTAAAATCATTTACATAGATCCCCATCAACCCGTTATAACTGGCTAATTCCGCTTGGATTCTATCCTCTATACTAATTATTTTCATATTTACACTAATTGCATATCCCTGTCTTGCCTGGGATACTGCCACAGAAAAGTTTGTGGAACAAGTTCCACAGAGTGAAAGAATCACTTCGTGGCATCCTTTCGTTTCATAATTTTCTTTCACTCTTCCCGTTATGATGCAGCCGGCTGCATCACAAAGCTGAAAAACGAAGCTTTCTCACGCGTTCTTTTTAAGTATAATAGATTAACAAACGATCTATTCACTTTGCTTACGCATATTCCTGTCTTATTACAAGCTGCATGCTGCCGGTGTGTTTATTTCAAAACCTCTTTATATATCCGAAGGACATTCTTATAAAAGATTGCTTCAATTTCCTTTTGTTTAAAGCCTTCTCTCTCCAGAGCTTCGGCCAGCAGCTGCAGGCAGGAAGCATCCGGCAGATCTCTTCGGGCAGGTATTCCGTCAAAATCAGAACCAAGTCCGATGCATTCATATCCGCCTACTGCAGTTATGTGTTTGATATGCCGCACAATATCAGCAATACTGCCTGTGGCATCCTCTTCACGCTCTGTATCTTCAAGAAAACTGGGGCAGTAATTCATTCCTAATACACCGCCTCTTTCAGCCAGTTTTCTGATCATATCATCGGACAAATTTCTTACGTGGTTACAAACCCCTCTGGCATTGGAATGACTTGCCACAAACGGTTTTGTTGTATGCTGCAGCACTTGATAAAAGCCTGCGTCCGAAAGATGAGAAACATCGATTATCATTCCCAACCTTTCCATTTCCTCAATAAAGGAGAGTCCAAAATCCGTCAGCCCATATTCCGTATTGGGAGTGTGAAAGTCCGGTTTCTCCCCTTCAATCATTTTAAAGTTCGGATATCCGATGCCATTTTCATAATTCCAGGTTAAGGTCAGCATTCTTACTCCTAGACGGTAGAAATTTCTTAAATGAGATAAACTGCACTTGGTTACCCCGCCTTCTTCAATGGTTAATAAAGCGGACATCCTGCCGGCTTTCTCATTATTCAATATATCATTATAATTTAATGCTAATGCTATCTTATCCTGGTTTTTAGCCAGTTCCTGATAAAACAGGTCAATAAGCTTCAGGCAGTGCTCCAGTGGATCTGCGTACCGGTTTATACTTACAAACATGGCAAAATTCTGAACCAGATAATCCCCTTTTTCCATCTTCTCAAGATCCAGCTGTAAATTATTCCTGGCAAGACCGGTATCCTTACCATCCTGTAATGCATAAAAGATTTCCGCAATGGTATCACAGTGCATATCTGCTGCTTTCATAAAATCCCCCCTGAATTGGATATTGCTTTAGGCTGCTTACAGCCTAAGTTGATGATATTAAAACAAGCTGCCAACCGCTTTTATTTTTTCTTTTAGATCCTGCCGGTAATCCTCATCACATGGATTTAAGCTGTTTATAACAACCCCGTCACTGCCGTTTTTTCCAGTGGAATGAACATACCTGTTATCCCCGATATACATGGCCACATGTCCCGGAAAGAACAGCAAATCCGCCGGTTTCATTTTTTCATAGGAAATTTCATGAATCGGGAAGCCCTCTACTATGGCAGCATCCCGGTATATTAAAACCCCATTTAACATATAGGCAGCCGAGCAAAGACCGGAGCAGTCGATGCCCATAGGGCTTTTACCTCCCCAGCGGTATTGGGTGCCCATATAGGTAAGAGCTGTATTTACAATATCACAGCGCAGCTTTTCTTCCTCTTCTTCGGAATAAGAGGTGTAATAGGTCCCCAGAAATTTCTCTTTTATGTAACCGTATCTGCCATCACACAGCAAAACCTTTACCCAGCCGTTTTCATCAGCAGGTTCAAGAATTCCTACCAGTCCTCCCCTCGTCAGGCTGATTACATGGTGTCCCTGCACTTTGGGCATGGACAGGACATCCGCATAAGATTGTAAAACTACTTTTTTATCTATCTCTTCCCAGATTGTTAACCTGTCTGCATCAAACAAAAGCTGAGAACTATGTATATAACCGGTATAACGGTATTGTGTCTTCACTTCAAACCATTCATCGGACAACTGGGAAAGAATTTCTACTTTTCTGCCATAAAAATCTTCATCGGACAGTTCGCTGTCCCAGGTCGGTTCCTTCATTAAAAATGCCAGGGCTGTATTGATAAGTGCATCGATCATGTTTTACTTCACCTTTCTAAATCTAACAGTTATTTCTTATCATTATACACCTTTTTATAAATGCTGTTAATAATTAAACAATATTTTCATAAAGCAGTTAATAATTAATTAATGTTTTTCATACTAACAGTTAATATCTAATCAATGTTTTTCATACTAACAGTTAATAGCTAATCAATGTTTTTCATATAAGCTCTTTTCGGTTAAACACATCCGTTAATTTAATATTTACTTTATTTAATGCCGTACCTGATTATAATATTCATAAACTAATTTGGAAATACGTCCAATCCACTTCCTGCCATAGATATCGTCCGGCGCTTCCCAGACAAAAGCTCCAAAAAAGTAATTGCTCTCCTTTAAATAAAAAATACCGGCATCGTGATTTAAGAAATCCAGGCCTCCGGTTTTATGGGCTGCTTTCACTTCCCCGCTGATATAGCGCATAGAGTTTTGTTTATCCCTCTGCCTAAGCAGAATACCTATGGCATAATCACATAATTCCGGAGTCAGTATGGTTTTGTGGTACAATGCGTTAAAGACCCTGCCCATGTCAACAGCTGAAGTATAGTTATTAAACCCTTTCTTTACCGCCTCAAAATCCAGCATCTTTCTTTCAAGTTTTGTATTGTCCAATCCCAGCTTCCGGCAGGTCTGGTTGATCCGTTCTTCTGACAGCAGGTTTATCAGACAGTTTGTTGCGGTATTATCACTGTTAATTATCATCCAGACCAGAAGTTCATCAAGGCTATACCTATTTTCCCCGTATTCGAATACCTCTGTATCCTTAAGGATATCCTTGAGCTCCACCGTGATAAGGGTTTCTTTCTTTAATGTCCCTTTTTGTATCTCTTCCAGGGCAGTAATCATTATGGGTACTTTAATAATACTAGCTGAGACAACCTGCATTTCCGCCTTATGGGTGAAAAGCAATTCACCGGTTTCTAAATCTTCAACCAGAAGGGTTATCTTTGCCTGAGCTTCTGCTATTTCTTTTTCTATTAAATCAAGTAATTCCTTTTTTTCCATCTAATCTCCTTTTTACGGTATTTCATAATAGGATCCGAAGGTTAATTTTGTGTTTCGAATGAATACAATCGTATCTGTATACCAAGTAGTTAATATAATCTTTGACACCTTCATCCCATATCGCTGCGGGAAGTTTAAAGTAGTGCAGTATAATATAAATTTAAAAATGTATCAAGACAATCATGCAATCTCTTTTTGAATTACCAACAGCAGCCTTTAATAAAACGGACTTTACCGGCAGTCATGGTCTTGCAACCTACTGAGCCGGTATTGTCCGTTAACACTAAATCTGGATTTAATAGTACACCTTAATGGTTTAAGTTCACAATTATCCAATTATTTTTCTATACTTTTCAAGTTCCGGTTTGTTGCCAAGAACGAAATGATTTTCTTCAATTTCAACCCATTCCGGCTTATGGACGGAGTAATCATGTTTGGAGGGATCATAAACTTTAAGTCCCTTTTTCTTCTCAGCAATTGGATCGGGCATGGGAATAGCAGATAACAAGGCCTGGGTATAAGGATGGAGCGGATTGTTATACAATTTTTCCGTTTCACCCAGCTCTACCAGTACTCCCTTATGAATTACCGCGATCCGGTCTGCAATAAAACGCATAACAGACAAGTCATGGGCAATAAAGAGATAGGTCAGATCCCTTTTCTTCTGCAAATCCGATAAGAGGTTAAGTACCTGGGCACGTATGGATACATCCAGCGCGGAGATAGGTTCGTCTGCGATGATGAATTCAGGCTCCATAATAAGTGCTCTGGCAATACCGATCCGCTGTCTTTGTCCCCCTGAGAATTCATGGGGAAAACGGCTGGAGAATTCCGGCAATAACCCGACATCTTTTAAAGCTTTTTCAACCATCTGCCTTTTTTCTTCTTTGCCAGACTTATGTTTTGTGTTAAAAAGACCTTCGGATACAATATAATCTACTTTGGCTCTCTCATTCAAGGAAGCCATAGGGTCCTGGAATATCATCTGAATTTTCTGAGTCACTTCCCGGTCCAGTTCCTTTGAAATAGTTCCGTTGATTTTTTTGCCATCAAACAAAATATCGCCGCTCATAGTTGGGTTGATTCGGATGATAGCCCTGCCGATGGTGGTTTTACCGGAACCGGATTCGCCTACCAGTCCAAAGGTTTCGCCTTTATAAATATCAAAGCTTACATCATTCACCACTACCGTTTTATGTCTGTGTTCGCCAAAACTTACTTTTAAGTTTTTAACTTCCAATAATTTTTTTCTTGTATCACCTGTCATTTGTTAATCCCTCCCTGACTGCGAAGTTTTTTGATATGCTGCGGAGGATCAACTTTGGGTGCTCTGGGATCCATTAACCAGGAACGTACCTTATGGGTAGAACTCACCTCAAAGTAAGGAGGTCTTTCAAGAAAATCTA
>JAEZSL010000388.1 GCA_023443925.1 Bacillota bacterium
GACAGTTATGTTCCTTTGCAGTGAGGACAGCGGGTTTATAAATGGAGAAAATATAACCGTAGATGGTGGAATGACGAAGTTAATGATTTATCATAATGACCATGGCTGGAGATATGAAGGAGATTCGGGTGACTGACCTGTGCAGGATCGCACTCAGGCGAAGCAAAATTATAATTTTTATTGAAAAATCGCTGATTATAATGCTGAAAGCATTTAATCAACGGTTTTTTATATAATAGGAACCAAGTGTTAAAAGTCTCTCTATGTGTATCCATTTAAAAAAAAATTGACCTTTCGACACTTGAATCGTATAGGAAAATTTATGGTCAATACATAAGAAAGCCCTGTTACGGAGGATCACACTACAGAGGAATTCTATTTCGTATGACAATGGTAAAAAAGATTTTTAACTAAAAACTGGATATTGAGTGAAACACAAGAATTGAATTATGATATTGCCGCAACTGCCGCAGACAAAAATCCCGCAGGAGGGATTCTTTTTCAATTAGCCAATGTATAGATGTGGGTAACTTGTCATACACTCCATGCATAAAGTGTATAATTTATTAATTTCAACATAATTTATAAATTTATTTAAAAATAAAAAAGGAAATCGGCAAGTTTGGTAGAATATATAATTATATAGGCTGTTAATACATATAAAGGAGCAGGTAACCGAAGTAAAACTCGGTTCACCGGGTGTTAGAACAAAGCAGAAGATGCAAAAACTGTTTTGCCGGACAACAGGTTTAATCCAGTAATTAGTAGCATTCAGTCAGGTAAATGGTATAAGACGTGCTCGGCACGCAGACAGGAGTTGGCATGAAGGAACAGATGGAACATAATAGTTTTGAGAAAAAAATCAATATGCGCCAGAAGTTGGAACTCAGAGAACATGAATACTTAAGTCCTTATGCAGCCTTTAGTGACCGTTCCATGGGACGGGATACTTACGAGGAACCTTGTGATATACGTACAATTTACCAGCGGGACCGGGACCGGATACTGCATTCGAAGTCTTTCCGCAGACTTAAACATAAAACCCAGGTATTTCTGGCTCCGGAAGGAGACCATTACAGGACTAGGCTTACCCATACGCTGGAAGTGTCCCAGAATGCCAGAACCATTGCCAGGGCACTCCGTTTGAATGAGGATCTGACAGAAGCCATTGCCTTGGGACATGATCTTGGACACACTCCCTTTGGTCATGCGGGAGAAAGAGCGCTGAACCAGATCTGTCCGGAGGGCTTTGAACATCATAAACAGAGTATACGGGTAGTGGAATTACTGGAAAAACATGGTGAAGGCCTGAACCTTACCAAAGAGGTGCGGGACGGTATATTAAACCACCAGACAAAAGGCTGTCCGGCTACTCTGGAAGGGAAAATTGTCCGCCTCTCCGATAAAATAGCATATATCAATCATGATGTGGATGATGCCATCCGGGGTCATATTATTACAGAGGAAGAGATTCCGTCGGAATTCACGGATATTTTAGGCCGCAGCCTGAGAGAGCGGCTCAATACCATTATTCATGATATTGTAAGCCACAGTGAGGATACTGATACCATTTCCATGTCCCCTGAGGTGGAACGTACTATGCTGGATATGAGAAAGTATATGTTCCAAAGCGTATACACCAATCCGGTGGCAAAAGGAGAAGAACAGAAAGCAGAAGCCATGCTTGCCCATCTGTTTGAATATTATGTTAATAATCTGGAGCTTTTGCCGGAAGAATATCTTTATATGATAGAGCAAAAGGGCGAGACCGCCACCAGAGTTATCTGTGATTATATCGCCGGCATGACAGATCGTTATGCGGTAGCTAAATTTAAGGAACTGTCTTTGCCAAGATCCTGGAGTATTTATTAAACGAACAATTACGATTGCCGAAAACATAAGGGAAAGGAGAGTTCCATGTTTTATCCTGAAGAATTAGTGGAAGAAGTCAGAATGAAAAATGATATAGTGGATGTAATCGGTTCCTATGTCAAGCTTCAGAAAAAAGGCGGCAGTCATATGGGGCTCTGTCCCTTTCATAATGAAAAATCACCTTCCTTTAGCGTAAGCGGATCAAAACAAATGTATCACTGTTTCGGCTGCGGTGTCGGAGGAAATGTATTTACCTTTATTATGGAATATGAAAACTATACCTTTGTGGAAGCTTTAAAGTTTTTAGCTGTCCGGGTGGGGGTAACTCTGCCGGAAGCCGAATACAGCGAAGAAGCCAAGAAACAAGCCGGTCTTAAAAACAGGCTGCTGGAAATAAACAAGGAAGCAGCCAAGTATTTTTATTACCAGTTAAAATCAGAACGCGGACAAGCCGCATACCAGTATTTAAATAAGAGAGAAATCTCCGATGAGACCATAAAGCAGTTTGGTTTAGGATATTCCAATAAAACTGGGGATGATCTTTATCAGTACTTAAAACATCTGGGATATGAAGACAGCATACTGCGGGAATCCGGTCTCATCAGTTTTGATGAAACCAAAAAAGTGTATGATAAGTTCTGGAACCGGGTTATGTACCCCATTATGGATGTTAATAACCGGGTTATCGGCTTTGGAGGACGCGTTATGGGAGAAGGAATGCCGAAATACTTAAATTCTCCTGAAACAAAACTCTTTGATAAAAGCCGGAATCTGTACGGACTTAATTTTGCCAGGGTCTCAAGAAAGTCCAATATGATTATCTGCGAAGGCTACATGGACGTTATTGCGCTGCACCAGGCAGGCTTTACCAATGCGGTGGCCTCCCTTGGAACTGCATTTACCGGCCTTCAGGCTAATCTGTTAAAACGATATACAGGGGAAGTACTGCTAACCTACGACAGCGATGAAGCCGGAACCAAGGCAGCCCTCAGAGCAATTCCTATATTAAAGGAAGCGGGACTCACCGCCAAAGTAGTTGATATGAAACCTTATAAGGATCCGGATGAATTTATCAAAGCTCTGGGAGCGGAGGAATTTAAAAAGAGGCTGGATGCGGCAAAGAATGCCTTTTTATTTGAAGTAGATGTAATGGAACGGGAATATGATCTGAATGATCCGGAGCAGAAAACCCGGTTTTTCAATGAAATCGCTAAAAAAATGCTGGTATTTGCAGAAGAAATCGAAAGAAATATCTACATTGAAGCGGTTGCTTCAAAATACCTGATTGGATTTGACAATTTAAGAAAATTGGTAAACCGTTACGGGGCCCAGATCGTAGTCGGTCAGGGTGAATCGGTAAAGGAACGGAATACAGAAGGCGGCAGACAAAAAAATGTCCCGGAAGACGGTATGAAGAGATCCCAGAAAATACTTCTGACCTGGCTTATTGAAGATACGGCAATCTTTGACAAGATTAAGGGGATAATCGGCCCGGAAGATTTTACGGAGGAGCTGTACCGGCAGGTAGCAAAGATGCTGTTTGATCAACATGAAACAGAACACAGGGTAACACCAGCTAAAATTATCAATTATTTTGAAAGTAAAGAAGAACAAAGCGAGGCGGCATCTTTATTTAACATGGCAATGCGGGGAGAGTTAAGTGATTCGGAAAGGAAGAAAGCACTGGAAGAAACAGTAATGCGCATCAGAAAGAACAGTCTGGATGTTCGAAGCAAAAAGGCAATTGAAAACAATGATATTCAGGCACTTCAGCAAATCATAAGGGAACAGGCCGACTTACAGAAATTGCATATTTCCACTCATGATGGTTAAAATACTATTAGTTCTTTTGTTTTGCAGTGACTGCGGAGTCACGAATACGAGAAGATTGTAAGTAATCAGGTCAATAAGCCTTTTTATATAGATGATTCCCTGAAGCTCAAGGGTCTGCAGCCGGCAGTAGGAAGGAACCGGCAGGGTTTTTCGGGGGTGTAACTGCGAACGTG
>JAEZSL010000344.1 GCA_023443925.1 Bacillota bacterium
TCCGGCAAAAAATCGGAGCTACCGTTGTCAAACTGGAGCATTCGGTTGAAATTAACCTTACCATAACCATAGGTGTTGCGGAATTTAAGGAAGAAGAGAGTTTCGATGAATGCGTATCAAAAGCCGATCGTGCCTTGTATATCGGAAAAGAGATGGGGAGAAACCGGGTGGCTGGCAGCAGAGATTAATGGTAATACTTAAGAAAATATTAATTTTCAAAAAGATATTTACAGTAAAAATGAAATAGTATTATAATAAAATTAACAGTAAAATTATTACATTCTTACAATGGAGACTGCAATGAAAAACTTGGTGGTATATCTTAAAATAATTGTAAACTTGATAATTTTTGTTATTGGCCTGCTTTTTTTCGTATTCCTGCTGCCTAAAGTACTGGGATTTTTTATGCCATTTGTAATCGGCTGGATTATCTCGCTCATTGCAAATCCTTTGGTAAAATTCCTGGAAAAAAGAGTTAAGATAATCCGAAAACACAGCTCTGCCATTATAATTATAGCGGTTATCGCAGCGGTAGTCGGCGTCTTGTACGCTTTTATATCTTTTCTTGTTAAGGAAGCCGGCCAGTTTTTAAATGATATGCCGAATATCTATAAAACCATGGAAGTGCAGTTAAAGGAGTTATCGGATAAGCTACAGGGAGTATATGCCTTACTTCCCGCCGGACTTAAGAAAATGGTTGATAGCATGAATTTTGACATTAGCGAATATGGTTCCAAATTAATGTCTGAGGGTAATTTGCCCACCATTAGTGAAGCCGGAACCTATGCCCGGAATGTTATTGAAGTGCTTCTTATGACCATTATAACCATATTATCGGCATATTTCTTCATAGCCGAAAGGGATAATTTATCCCGCAGTGTCCGCAAAATCATGCCGAAAGCTGTAATACAGAACTATAATCTGATTATGGATAATTTCAAGACAGCGGTAGGAGGTTATTTCAAAGCACAGTTTAAGATCATGATTATCATCATAATCATATTATTTATCGGCTTTGAGTTAATAAAAGCAGATTATTCCTTTTTACTGGCTGTTGGCATTGCCTTTTTGGACTTTCTGCCTTTCTTTGGTACCGGCGCCGTTATATGGCCCTGGGCTGCAGCAGAAATGCTGCTGGGAAATTATTTGAAAGCCGTAATACTGGTTGCCCTTTACCTGATCTGCCAGATTGTCAAACAGGTGCTGCAGCCTAAAATGGTGGGAGACAGTATCGGGATTAATCCCTTTGCTACCCTGGTTTTTATGTATATCGGCTATAAGTTTTTAAAAGTCCCGGGAATGATCATTGGGATACCCATTGGTATGGTATTAGTTAAGTTTTATCAGATCGGAATGTTTGACCGGGTTATAAGAGGATTTAAGATTATAATACATGATTTGAATCAATTTCGAAAGTTTTAGTAAGTTTAGTATGAATCTTTACTAAAACTTACTCGGAAAATAAGTTGTTCCATTTAACAGTAGACTTTTTTATAATTAATATTGACCAAAATTGAAAAATTCTATATTATGAAGATAATAAAGCGTACAACGGAATAAGGGATTTTGGGGAAGACATTATACTGAAAGGGATAAAACTATGAAAGAAAATAATCTGCAGAATAATGCTAATTCAATTGTCACTGCCAATGAAATACGAACCATATTGAGTGATTTTCGAATAGGTAAAAAACCTCTTGCAAAATTATTGGGTTGGGGGGAAACCACCATCATAAGATATATCGAAGGTGATATACCAACTGCGGAATACTCCAATAAACTAAAGTCCATTGCAAAAGAGCCGGCCTATTATTATGAATTATTGCTGGAGAACAAAGATAACCTGACAAATGTCGCTTTCAGAAAAAGTATGCAGGCAGTTTTGGAAAAACTAATGGAAAAAAAGATTAATTTAATTGCCCAGTTTATGATTTATTTCTGTCAGGGTGATTTATCTCCGGGGTATATCCAGTGTCTCTTATATTATACCCAGGGTTTTTCCCTCGCTTTATACGATAAAGAATTATTTGAAGATGATTATAATGTAAACCAGGAAAATGCCCCTTATTACCAGCTTTATGCAAGTATGAAGAAACACGGAGTTAATGTTTTTGATGTCCCGGAAGGCAGGCTTACGGAAGAAGAGATAAGTCTGCTGCGAAAGATTTTAGATACCTTTTGCTGGTATGGTCCCAAAGCTTTAAAAGCCCTGACCTCTGCAGAACGTTCTAATTATAAGATTTCCCGGGATAAAGAAGGCAGAAGAATTATCTCCAAAGAAACCATTAAAGCATATTTTAAGGAACTGATTAGCCAGTATGACATACATAGTATAAATGAGATCAACAATTACCCCGACAGAAGATTTATTGAGATAAAGGGTTTTTAATACAGCAAAAATAAAATGCTTATATATTACAGTCGTTTACGGCAGAATATATAAGCATTTTTTATAAATTATAAGGTAATAATTTTTAGTACTTACTTAATGCAAAATAGTATCTGTTAAAAATTATTAGTTTTTACTTTGATTTGACAGCAGTAACTTTCTGATATATATGGTATTTCGATTCCAGGCGGATGGGCTGATAGGAAAGCTTCGCTTTACGTAATCCTTCCTGTCCCAGGTCATCCTCTCTGTTAACGTATTTTGCTTCCGGAAAGGAGTGTAATAAAAACTGCTGATTTATAAAATTATATAGACCAGAGATATTAATATTCGCTTTTTCAATGTGTATAAATGCACATTGGATTTCCGGGGCATAGCTTCCGATGGTATATGCCTCCAATTTGCCGTCTACATAAACTCCGCCTAATTCACAGTCGACTATCCCGCAGTTTTGAAATAGACGGTGGATTCCGTTCTCCTCCAGCCTCATACTGTTATGCCGGTCTTCATAATCACGGTTATCCAGCCAGGTATCATGGAAGGCCTGGATTTCCTCGATATCCGAACAGTTAAGTGTTTTGTACTCATACCGTCCTGCATAATTTTTTAAAAAGGAGTTCAGATGATTTTTCTTCTTATGATAGGCTTTACCACTTAAGGTACGTAATTTGTCCGCATCGTAGATATAATCGTAGGTATCTCTGTCATCTACGATATCAAATTCCTCCGTAAATCCGGGTATGGTCTTAAGAGTCTCGATAAAAGTTGCATCCATTAAATACATATTTAACGGCTCATGGAGTACATGGTTCCAATGCTGCTTTATCTCCTTAAAGACTTCCAGGATATCTTCCGTTTTACACAAAGGCATCATCGGACAGTTACGGTTTCTGGATTTTATGACAAACATCATGTAGGTATCGTTCCGGTAATAATGCGTATCATAAAACTCTTCCCATATAATAGAATTGACAGGCTGGCGTTCGGAAATATAAACGGGACGTAATCGGTTATACTTCTCCAGGTACATACTATCAAGTATTGTTAATTTTTTTAATTCTATCCCCATATGATCACTCCATTTATAACCTGTTGGTTATTTGTTCTGACTGTTTCTCTTTGCTCTCATTCGTGCTGTCGGATCTAATATTTTCTTTCGAATTCTTAAGCTCTTTGGAGATACTTCCAATAATTCATCGGTATCAATAAATTCAAGGGCCTGTTCCAGACTTAATACTCTTGGCGGAGTTAACTTTAAGGCTTCATCCGCACTGGAAGAGCGGGTATTGGTAAGCTGTTTTCTCTTGCAGACGTTTACCTCGATATCTTCAGCTTTACCATTTTGGCCTACCACCATGCCGGAATATACTTTTTCACCAGGAGAGATAAATAAGGTACCTCTTTCCTGAGCGTTAAATAAGCCGTAAGTGATTGCTTCACCGGATTCATAGGCAATAAGTGAACCCTGTTTTCTGTACTGGATATCACCTTTATAAGGGCCGTAGCCGTCAAATAAGGTATTCAGGATTCCGTTTCCTTTGGTATCCGTCATAAACTCGCCGCGGTATCCGATAAGACCTCTGGATGGAATAGCAAATTCCAGTCTGGAGTAACCGCCGCTGGCGTTGGACATACCCTGAAGTTCGCCCTTTCTCTGACTCAGTTTTTCAATAACTGTACCGGAAAATTCTTCGGGAACATCGATGATTGCCCGCTCCATTGGTTCCAGTTGTTTGCCTTTTTCGTCGTATTTATATAAAACTTCCGCTTTACTTACTGCAAATTCATAACCCTCACGGCGCATATTTTCAATTAGAACTGAGAGATGTAACTCACCACGGCCGGAGACTTTATAGCTTTCGGTGTTACCCGTTTCCTCCACGCGAAGACTTACATCCGTATTTAATTCGCGGAAAAGCCTGTCTCTTAAGTGGCGGGAAGTTACAAATTTACCCTCTTGTCCTGCAAGTGGGCTGTCATTAACAATAAAATGCATTGCTATGGTGGGTTCGGATATTTTCTGGAAAGGAATCGGTTTTGGATTTTCCGGTGAACAGATCGTATCTCCGATGTGTATATCTGCGATACCGGAGATGGCAACGATAGAACCTACGGTGGCCTCTGAAACTTCGACTTTTTTCAGACCTTCGAATTCATATAATTTACTGATTTTAACTTTTACATTCTTATTGGGGTCATGGGCATTTACCATAATGGCTTCCTGATTCACCTTAATGGTACCGTTATCCACTTTGCCGACGCCGATACGTCCTACGTATTCATTATAATCAATGGTGCTGATTAATACCTGCGTACCGGTATCCGGGTCCCCTTCCGGAGCGGGAATGTAATTAATGATGGTTTCAAATAATGGTTTCATGTTCTCAGGTGATTCATCCAGTTCCAGAATGGCAACACCGGATTTGGCTGAGGCATAAACAAAGGGGCAATCCAACTGGTCTTCGGATGCATCCAGTTCGATAAATAATTCCAGAACTTCATCAATAACTTCTCTGGGCCTTGCTTCGGGACGGTCGATTTTATTAATACATACAATAACCGGCAGATCCAGTTCCAGAGCTTTTTTCAAAACGAATTTTGTCTGGGGCATGGCTCCTTCAAAAGCATCTACTACTAAGACTACACCGTTTACCATTTTAAGTACACGCTCAACTTCGCCGCCAAAATCCGCATGACCCGGTGTATCAATGATATTAATTTTAATTCCTTCATAATTTATAGCTGTATTTTTAGAAAGTATCGTAATTCCCCGTTCCCTCTCAATATCATTGGAGTCCATGACCCTTTCCTGAACGGTCTGGTTGGTACGGAATACACCGCTTTGTTTTAAAAGCTCGTCTACCAGGGTAGTTTTGCCATGATCTACATGGGCAATAATAGCGATGTTACGTATATCTTCTCTTTTGATTTGCATATATTACTTCCTTCCTTATTGGTATCTCATTGATACCCTGCAAAATATAATCCTGTCATAAAATTTTACCGCTTTTTATACTTTTAATCAAAGACCTTGAGTCCCGAAATTTTATAATTGTCAGCATACCTGTAAATTCATCAAAGTTTTCTGTCATAATAAGTGCCGTAAAGTAATAAATTATAGGGTATTATATCGGCTGCGCCTAAACACGGGTAAAATAATGCACTCTAACTTGAATATTGTAACATATAACTGAAAATTTACAAGGCTTTTCCGTAGTAACATCTTATTTTCAGCGTTTTGCTGTCGGGAATATAATTATTAAAATGTTTATTAGGAAATTTTTTGCAATTTTAGTTCTAAAAAGAGAAAAGCGGGCATACATATAATAATGGAGAAAATATTTATCTTGAATTTCAGGCAATTATATTGGGTAACCAATGCGTATTGTACAATGCAGGATTAAAGAGAAGGGAGTCATACGATATGACGGATAAAGTATTTGATAACAATCAAGTAAGTATTGCAGGAGAGGTAATGACTGATTTTGTTTTCAGTCATGATGTATTCGGGGAAGGCTTTTACATTTTGGACGTGTCCGTAAGCCGGTTAAGTAATTCTTATGATATCATTCCTATTATGATATCCGAAAGACTGATCGATGTAAAAGCAGACTTAAAAGGAAAATATGTGGAGGTAAACGGACAGTTCCGTTCTTATAACCGGCATGAAGATAATAAAAACCGGCTAGTCCTATCCGTATTTGCCAGGGAAATTAAAGTTTGTATAGAGGATATGGATGGTGTAAGACCTAATTATATCTTTTTAGACGGATATGTTTGCAAACAGCCGATCTACCGTAAGACTCCTTTAGGCAGAGAAATTGCAGACATTTTACTGGCCGTAAACCGTCCCTATGGCAAGTCCGATTACATACCCTGTATCTGTTGGGGAAGAAATGCAAGATTCGCAGAGAATTTTACCGTAGGCGGTCATATACAGGTCTGGGGCAGAATCCAAAGCAGAGAATACCAGAAAAAATTAGGGGAAACGGATTACGAAAAACGCGTAGCCTATGAAGTTTCAGTAAGCAAGCTGGAATATCTGGAAGAGTATTAATTCATAAATAACATCATTGATCATATAAATAAAAGCTATTTACTGCAGCTATACCACATAAAAAGAATCCATAGTTCCCCTATTTTGAACTGCTTCCGTCAGAATAAGGATATTATGGATTCTCTAGTTTTACAGGAAGATTATCAAAATAGAATTGTTGAATGCAATATATATACTTTGAACTTACATAAGAGTTTATGATATTTTGAAGATTTTAGAGCGTATTAAACTCATTTTCCGGTAAAAAAAGGTCAGCTGGTCTTGGCGCAGCCCAAGATAAGAAGGTGACGAAAAATTGAAATACAAAAGGAGGAATATGGTTGTGGTATACCTGTTTTTATTATACAATAAAATTAATGTTGCTGACCATACAATGTTTAGCTGTGTAAAAATTATATTCAAAATTATGTGCAAAAATTATGTTCAAGTTTATGTTCAAGATTATGTGTAAAAATTATGTGCTGCTAAGGAGAAACCATAGCTGCCGCAGTTTTTCCTTTCAAAAAGTTAAGCGTTCTATATGGATTGAAAAGAGGCAGATTGGATACAAAGATTACAAGGAGGGAAACATGGTTATTATCTTTTTTATTATCTCAATTATCTTCGCATCTATCTTGCTCTATCTGAAAATAAACCTGATTGTTACCATATTAATTACGTTATTTATCTTATTATCATGTGAAATTGCATTTCTGATTATGAAAAGCAATAAGATACGGGATGTGCTGGAACTGGATTGTGACCCTGAAAAATATCTGGAGCTGATGGACAAGCAGGAAAAAAAGAATAAAAAAAATGAGCGGGGCTTAATTTATCTGGATATTAACAGATCCGCAGCATACCTATCTTTAGGTAATGTCAGAAAAGCCAAGGAGTATCTGGATGGTATAAACACCTCTTTTCTATCGGAAATAAACGGGTCCAGTTATGTTTATACGCTTAATCGGATTGTATGTCTTTATGAACTGGAAGAAACTGAAGAAGCAGAGAAGCTGTATAGTACCGAACTGGTCCGTTTGAGCCCGTTAGATAAAAGAATGAAAAAATCAGCGGAGATATTAATCGGTGAGAGGTACTTTTACTTACATCAATATAAGGAAAGCTACCAATACCTTAAGAAACTGCTAAATGTTGATCTGGAAAAAAGAAGTTATTTATCCGTATTATTCCGGCTGGCTCAAATGGATGTTATGAACGGTGAAAGAGAACTGGCAATTGAGAGATATAAAAAGATAGCCAAATATGGAAATAAGCTGTGGATCGCAAAGGCTGCCAGAGACGCCCTGGAAGAAATGTCAGCAGATTGAAAAAGCATATGGTGAAGAATAGGGCATTACAGGAGGGTTCTCTCGTGCCGGCTTTTGGCTGGCATTTTATTACATAGGAGTTTGCGTTCTATGGAATAAAAGCCCGCCGGTAAGATTATATAACACGTGTAATAAAGACTGCCACTATCGTGACAGCGTGTCAGCACCAAATTATATTAACCGGATTCTTTTTTTAGGTTCATCCTGCGGTAATCCAGCGGAGTACAACCGGTTTCTTTTTTAAAGAGTTTGGTAAAATAGGAGTAATTTCCGTATCCTGCTTTATCTGAAATCAAATTAACGGATAAATCCGTATTGACAAGCAGATCCTTTGCCATTGCAATGCGTTTTTTGATAATGTAGTTTACCAGGGAAAGACCCACCTCTTTCTTAAATAAGCGGGCGGTATAATCCGGATCCAGATATACAATTTCAGCCAGACTGTTTCGGTTAATATCCTCGGTAAAATGAATATTAATATAATCACAGATGATGGAAGCAACAGACTTTTGGGAAGCAGAAAAAGCGGCATAGTCCAGAGAGGTATTTACCAGATAGGATATGTACATAATCATGTTTTCCACGGACTTAAGTGACAGTTCCAGTAATATATCATTGGTTTTACCCTGTATTAATTTGTGGGCTAAAATACCCTTCTCTTTTAAGAAGGAGTATATAAGCTGGATAATGTCAATCTGGAAACTGGCTAAAATGGTGTAATCCAGTTTATTGGCTTTGGACAGGCCAATAAGGTAATCTTCACAGTAGCCGGTGAAGAGAGAGCGCTTCTCCAGTTTTAAGTATTCATCTAAAAGCTTTAAGCTGGGAACCTGGTATTCCGCAGCAGCAGGTACGTAGGAGCTTAATAAAAAGACTTTATCCCTGCAATCTATGGTATTTTCATTCATGGACTGTAAAAGCTTTAAGTTCCGGTGAAAAGTGTCGAAAGTGGCAGGCAGTCCGATATAGCAGCTTAAGGACGCATTATATCTTTTATTTGTCAGATAAATCAGTTTCTCGCAGTAATCAGGCAGCCTAAATAGCAATTCTTCCTGAACGGAATTGCTGCAGTTAATAATTGCGATAAAGGTGCCGTTTACCGGGTTTAGTTCTAACAGTATATCATATGGGGATAAGACTTTGGCAAATACTTCGTGGAAAGAGCCGTCAAATCCTGAACTTAATTTTTTCTCGTCCCGGTAACAGCAGTTTATTTCATTGCTATCGGTTAAAATTAGGGAGAACAGATCAAACAAAACGGTAATAAATTTATCGGTCTTATTAAGCGTGAGATGGTTTTTATCCAACTGGTATTTCAGTTCTTCTTCCGTATAAGCTCCTTCCCGTTTTAAATAGGCGCTCCAGAAATGTTCGGAAATATTGGTTTTAATATCCTCCCACATAGTGGAAATGGATACGGCTTTTTGTGTCTGCCGTACGGATTCCACTTTTTTAACCGCTTTTTTTACTATAAGGGCCAGTTTATCAAATTCAATGGGTTTTAAGTAATATTCCAGACTTTGAAGTTCAACGGCCTTTTGTGCAAAGCCAAAATCCGCATAGTTTGTCAGAAAAATAGTCTGTATATCATAATTTTCCTCCCGGATCCAGGTAAGCAGGTCAATGCCGCTGCCCTGGGGCATATCGATATCGGTAATTAATATCTGCACAGTCTTTTCCCTTATTACGTCTTTTGCCTGGCTGATATTAGAAGCCGTATATATTTCTTTCAGACCTAAGGCATCCCAGTCCATATTCTGATTTAATGCTGCCAGCACAAAGCGGTCGTCATCAACAAGCAGGATATTCATAAACTTGTCTTATATAAGAATTTGATAGAAGTTCTTATATATTTTCCTTTCTGTTTTCTGGATTTACGGGTACTAATAATTCTATGCATGCTCCTATATCAATATTATTGGAAAAGTTCAATTCAAAATCATCCCCGTACAAAAAAGTCAGTCTTTCTACGGTATTTCGGATACCGATTCTTGTACCATCGCCACTGGCCACGGACTGGCGGCTGTTCAAGGCAGCCAGCATATCCGTCGTAAAACCGGTACCGGTATCCTTAAGTATAATATGCAGGTAATCTTTATCACATTTTCTGATTTTTTCCACAGAAAGACTGATTTTTAAGGTAATCGTTAAGGAGACGCAGTGTTTCATTGTATTTTCAATAAAGGTCATAAGGATAAGCGGAGGAAGAACGGCCTCCCTGGTACCGTCGCCGGTCCTGCATTCATAGGAAAAGGCGGAGCCATACCGCAGAGCCTGTATATTTAAGTAGTCATTTACATGGTTAAGCTCATATTCCAGACTTATAAAGTCTTTGTTGGTCTGGAACAGGTAACGCAGGTAGTTTGAGGTAAAAAGAGCCATAGTTTCGATTTCTTTATAATTCTTCGTCTGGGCCATGCTGTATATGGTGGTCAGGCAGTTTAAATAAAAATGGGGTTTTATCTGCTGCTGTAAAAATCCGATTTGGATCCGTTTCTTTTCCAGTTCCTGCTCGTAGAGAGTGATTTTTAGCTTGGTGATTTCCCGCATAAGATTTTTAAACTGCTTGCTGGCCTGTTCCAGTTCAATAATGTTGCCGTCCTGCAAATCTAAAAGGGTGGTACCCTCATTAATTCTGGAAAGATTGAGGGAGAAATTCTGGATGGGTTTTATGACTTTCTGCTGCATATAGAACAAAAAGACAAACAGGCTAAGGGCAACAATAAAGGCCATGATGATAACAAAAACCTGGATGAATAAAATCCGTTCATAAAACCAGTTGTCGATATAAATATTAAGAGTAAAGGGAAGATTGGAGCCTTCATTGTTAAATACAAGACGGCTTAAAAAAAGGGGATTTCCGGTTGTTTTCTCCTTTGATTCATTATTCACACGGGTACCTGTCAGGGCGGTACCGTTGGAGTCCTTCATCAGCATATAACCGTTGGTGCCCAGGTTTACGTCATCTAGAGGCTTTAAAATATCTTTTGTGGAAATAAGGGCAATAAAGGTTCGGTTATTATAGGTAATAATATAATAAAAATAATAGTTTTCCTTTATCTTAAGGATCTTCCAGTCATTGCTGTTTTTTAAGGTTTCCTTATTCTCTATTTTTTTAAGAAAGTCCTTTTTGCAGAGCAGGTAGTCGGAATAGGAGAGATTAAGGGCAGAGCAGCTTAAGAACTGATTCTGCTCTTCCAGATACAAAAAATACTGAAATTCCCTGCCCGTGGCATACTGGTTATCCCCGACTCTGGTGCGAAAAGTTTTAATGGCATTAATACGGTCACCGAAATCCGTACTATTTTCCAAAGTTTCCACTAAAGGTTCATGTATGGCAGTCCAGCGGACAAAGTGCTCCACGGCTACGGTTTTGCGGATGGTTTCATTCTGATATAAAGTTATGGTATTGGATATGTAAGACACGTTTTGTTCCCTTGTAGTAATAATAGAAAAAAAACTGACAACTAAGTTGATCGTGATGATAGGAATGGACAAACTGATCAGCACCTTAATATAATGTTCCAGTGAATAACTGGATCGGAATCGTTTCTTTCTCATAATAATGCTCCCCCATAAGCTTTCCGTATGTACTTTACTGGCTGGCTAATCCTTCCGGCGCTTATCATTATTATACAAGAACGGACAGGGTTATTCTAGCAAATTTGTAAGAAAGACCAAATAGTGCTAGGGTAATGTCGGAATAGTTCTATAGCCTTCTGTAAAGTTATGGTAATATTCAAACTAAAGAGGAGGGTGCTAGGTTGAAAAACAGAAACTTTTTTCAACATCCTGATTTACAAGTGCGCCTAAGCGCACAGATGGGAGTTTAACATGAAAAAAATATCAAAGAGCACAAAGGGCAGAAAAGCTTCCTTGAGGAGAGAAATTACAAAGAGTATTCCCTTATATGTTCTTTTACTTCCTTCGGCGGTACTGTTATTTTGCTTTGCGTATCTGCCGATGTACGGGCTGGTGATTGCCTTTAAGGATTATTCGCCCGGGCTTGGGATTATGGGGAGTCCCTGGGTGGGTTTTAAGCATTTTATTAAATTCTTTAATTCCTATCAGTTTGAACTGACGTTAAAAAACACTTTATCTATCAGTATTTATGGAATTATAGTCGGTTTTCCGCTGCCGATTGCCCTGGCTTTAATGTGCAATCAGATCAGAAACCAGAAATTTAAGAAAGTCTTTCAGGTTACCACATACCTGCCCCACTTTATTTCCACCATGGTCATGTGCGGTCTGATTCTTATCTTTTTATCGCCCAGCAGTGGAATGATAGCAAACATTTTCAGGCTGTTCGGAATACAGATACCAAATTTTATGGCAAGCATACCGGCTTTTAAACATGTCTATGTATGGAGCGAGATCTGGCAGCATTTAGGCTGGGACAGCATTATCTACCTGGCGGCCTTAGCAGCCATAGATCCCACCTATTACGAAGCAGCCACCATAGATGGTGCTTCCACCATGCAGAAAATCCGTTATATCGATCTGCCGCTGATTCTGCCGACCGCCATGATTTTGTTAATATTAAGGGCAGGCAGCATTTTAGGCGTAGGGTTTGAAAAGGTATTTCTTTTACAGAATACCCAGAATGCCATGGGCAGCGAGATTATTTCCACCTATGTATATAAAGTGGGCATGCAGAGTTTTCAATATAGTCTGTCAACGGCTATCGGCCTGTTTAATACGGTGGTGAATCTGGCGGTACTTTTAGCCGTGAACTGGTTATCAAAGAAAACCACCAATACCGGTTTGATATAAGGAGGTCTTAAGTGAGCATGAAAAAAGTAACTTCCATGAAAAAAGTAACTTCCATAAAAAAAGTAACGACCATGAAAAAAGTAACGTCCATGAAAAAAGTAAAACCCATGAAAATGAAAAAAAGTCCCCAGGACAGATTCGTTGATTTTTGCATCCATGTGATTGCGGTCCTTTTGATTTTAGCTGTTATTTACCCGCTATGGTTTATTATCATTGCCTCTTTTAGCAATCCCGCCGATGTAGCCAACGGGAAGGTATGGTTATGGCCAAAAAAGTGGGTGCTGGACGGGTATCTGCAGTTGTTCCGTCAATCCGCTATCTGGCGCAGTTATGCCAATACCATCATTTATACTGCTACGGGTACCCTGTTTGCCTTGTTTGTTAATATAACTGCCGGCTATGCCATGTCAAGAAAGGACATGGCGGGAAGGAAATGGATCAATATATTTTATATCATACCTATGTTTATCAGCGGTGGGCTGATCCCTATCTATCTGGTAGTAAAGGAGTTTAATTTAATTGATTCCTTCTGGGTTATGATAGTGCCTTTTTCCGTTTCCATTTACAATATTATCGTGGCAAGGACATTTTTTAGTACCAGCCTGCCGGAAGGCCTGTGGGAATCGGCCCAGATTGACGGCTGCGGTACCATAAGATATTTCCTGCAGTTTGTAATACCCCTATCCAAGGCAATTATTGCCGTAATTGGATTGTGGACGGCAGTAGGTATATGGAATTCGTGGTTTAACGCCCTGATTTATTTGCAGAACGAAAACTTACAGCCATTACAGTTACTGCTTCGCAGAATCTTGATATCAAATCAGTCACTTCTTGGAGCCGC
>JAEZSL010000002.1 GCA_023443925.1 Bacillota bacterium
CATCTTTGGACAATATCTATTTTTGTTTCAAAAGAAAACTTTGCATTTCTACCCACAAAAAATATGCTCCCTTCTAAGTATCAAGTGTTTTATTATTTCACTTGTCTACCTATAAGGGAGCATATCACAAACATCATTGTGCGGCTGTTTTTATAAGCAATACGACTAAATATATACAGTTACATAATAAGTACGGTCTGTATTATGAAATTCTTACCGCAGTGCCGGATGCGGTTACCATAAGCATACCGTTATCAGCACCAAGTACTTCATAATCAATATCGACTCCGACAACAGCATCTGCGCCTAACTGCCTGGCACGATCCTCCATTTCCCTTAATGCATTTTCTCTGGCCTGGATTAATTCTTCCTCATAAGTTCCGGAGCGGCCCCCAAAGAAATTGGATAAGCCGGCTGCAAAATCCTTAATAAAATTAACACCGGAAATAACTTCTCCGAATACGATACCCCGGTATTCTGTAATGGTTTTTCCTTCTATACTGGGTGTGGTTGTAATAAGCATCTGATTTCTCCTTTCAAGATTCAGGTTGTTTTTAATAAAATTTTTATTTATAATAACTTACTATATATCTTATAGTTTATAACAAAATAAAAGAATCATTAATATTAAATTAAAAAAATAACAGTTTTTTTTATTAAAAATGCCTGTACTGAATTTTCAGTTATAATAAACAGAAATTGTTATTACATATTTTCTGTAATTATAAAGCTGATGAATTCAGACAGGCATAAACAAATTGTAAGATTACTGATTTTTCGTTTCACTTTCAACGGCGGCCATCTTCATGGCACGAACTTTTAAGGACAGTCCGAAAAGATTGATAAACCCTTCCGCGTCATGATGGTTATATAAATCACCGGTTGTAAAGGAAGCAATGCTTTCATTGTATAAGGAATAGGGAGAAGTAGTACCCTGTTTAATGATATTACCCTTATAGAGTTTTAATTTTACTTCACCGGTAACATATTGCTGGGTTACATCCACAAAGGCCTGAAGTGCTTCACGCAGAGGAGTAAACCATTTGCCTTCATAAACCACATCGGCAAATTTATTACCGATTTCTTTTTTGCAGGTTAAGGTGGCACGATCCAGAATTAATTCTTCTAATTGAGTATGCGCTTCCATTAAGATAGTTCCGCCGGGAGTCTCATATACACCGCGGGATTTCATGCCAACAACACGGTTTTCCACGATATCAATAATGCCGATGCCATGTTTTCCGCCCAGTTTATTCAATTCCTCAATCAGTTCGGAGGGTTTCATTTCAGTACCATTTAATGAGGTAGGGATACCTTTTTCAAATGTTAAGGTAAGAACTTCACCTTCCTCCGGAGCTTTTTGGGGAGATACGCTAAGTACTAATAAATGGTCGTAATCCGGTGCATTGGCAGGGTCCTCCAGCTCCAGGCCTTCATGGCTGATATGCCAGAGATTCCTGTCACGGCTGTAACTGTTATCAGCGGAGAAAGGAAGGTCAATGCCATGGTTTTTACAGTATTCAATTTCTTCTTCTCTAGAGGTAACATCCCAGATTCTCCAGGGAGCAATGATTTTTAAATCAGGTGCCAGTGCTTTAATGCCAAGTTCAAAACGTACCTGGTCGTTACCTTTACCGGTTGCACCATGGCAGATAGCAGTTGCATTTTCTTTTCTTGCAATTTCAACCAGACGTTTTGCGATAACCGGTCTTGCCATGGAAGTACCCAGTAAATATTTATTTTCATAAATGGCACCGGCTTTTACGCAGGGCAGTACATAGTCATCTACAAATTCATCAACTACGTCTTCAATATATAATTTTGTAGCTCCGGAGAGTTTCGCTCTTTCTTCCAGGCCATCCAGCTCATTTCCCTGGCCTACATCTATACAGACACACACTACATCATAATCATAATTTTCCTTCAGCCATGGAATAATCATTGTGGTATCCAGACCGCCGGAATAAGCAAGTATAACTTTTTCTTTCATATAAATATCCTCCTTGTTGTTTATAAACATTTGGCTTAACTTTTTGAATTATTATAAATATACATCAATATGTTAATTTATGCAATACCAAATTTTATTATTTATTATTTTTTTAATTAGATATTGGTAAAAGACTTTTAATTTACATGTTTTTTACTGTAATCTTATAGACATAAATGTATAATAATGGTACAATTAAAGCACTTGTATTTAATACGGTTTTCGGTATAGACCATACAAACAGGGGATGTCAACATAATCCCGTGTTTATTCTATACCTTTTTTTTGTTTCATAAACTACTAAAACATTAAATAATTTGTCTATGATACGGTTTTAAGACAGTGTGTATAAAAGCTTATATATATACAGCATCCTGTCAAAAAGACTGGCAGGCAGATGAATGGGCATAATAGGAAAGAGCAGATACTTTATAGCGCCGGTAAGATGCAAGATTATGCGCAGAAATGGAGAAAATTATGTATAAGATCATATTGGCATCGGGATCACCCAGAAGAAAAGAAATATTAGAGCAGGTGGGCGTTAAATTCACCGTAAAAGTAAGTGAGCAGGAAGAACGCATCACCAAGACCAAACCGGAGGAAATTGTAATGGAACTGGCTGCTGTCAAAGCCAGAGAGGTTGCATTAAAAGCAGCGGGAAAAACAATTGTTATCGGTGCAGATACTATGGTAGCAATTGACGGACAGGTTCTGGGAAAGCCTAAAAATACCTCGGAAGCAAGAGGGATGCTGCAAATGCTACAGGGAAACAGACATCAGGTTTATACCGGTGTCTCGATTGTAATAAAGGAAGAGGCTGGGGAAGGACAGAATGAAATCAATAAAGAAATTAATTTTGCTGAGCGGTCGGATGTCTGGGTATATCCCATGAAGAGGGCCCAGATTGATAATTATATTGCATCCGGAGAGCCCTTTGACAAAGCAGGCGGTTATGGAATACAAGGCAGATTCGCCATTCATATAGAAAAGATAACAGGAGATTACTATAATATCGTCGGTTTCCCGGTAGCAAAATTATATATGCTGCTTCTGGAAGAGGGGATTGATTTACTCCATTGCCAGGAAAACCAGGGTTAATGATTTTAAGCAGAAATTATTTAAATGCATAGAAATAAGAAAAAGATACGTCCCGTACCTGCCATTATCTTTCTGACCTTTGAAAAATATTGAAAAATTGTAAAATCAACTATTGCATAATAATGAATAAAGATGTATAATTATGAAAAATCTTTCAGAAAACAAAAATGGACGGAGGCAGGCATATGATAAAAGCAGGTATCATTGGTTCCACCGGTTATGCCGGACAGGAATTGGTAAGATTACTTATACAACACAAGGATGCGGAGATTGTATGGTACGGTTCCAAAAGTTATATTGATAAAAAATACTATGAAGTCTTTCAAAATATGTTTCAATTGGTAGATGCGGCATGCTTGGATGATAATATGGAGGAACTGGCCCAAAAGGCAGATGTTATTTTTACGGCAACACCCCAGGGGTTATGTGCATCTTTGGTGAATCAGGACATATTATCAAAGGTGAAAATCATTGACTTAAGCGCAGATTTCAGAATAAAGGATGTTAATACCTATGAAGCTTGGTACGGAATAAAACATGTCAGCCCGGAATTCATCCCCGAAGCTGTTTATGGACTCTGTGAAATTAACAGAGAGCAGGTAAAGAATTCAAGACTCGTGGCCAATCCCGGCTGCTACCCAACCTGTTCCACCTTATCGATATATCCATTATTAAAAGAGGGGATTATTGATGCCGGGTCCCTGATTATTGACGCCAAATCCGGTACTTCAGGAGCAGGACGTTCTGCAAAGGTTGGTAATCTTTTCTGTGAAGTCAATGAGAATATGAAAGCTTACGGAGTAGCGGGCCACCGGCACACACCGGAGATTGAAGAACAATTATCCTACGCTGCCGGTAAAACGGTAAAACTTAATTTTACCCCTCATCTGGTTCCTATGAACCGAGGGATTCTGATAACGGCATATGCCAATCTGACCAAGTCAGTTACTTATGAAGAAGTAAAAGCAATTTATGAGAAGTATTACAAAGCGGAATATTTTGTACGGGTACTGGATAAAGGTATCTGTCCGGAAACCAGATGGGTAGAAGGAAGTAATTATGTTGATATAAATTTTGCCATTGACCCCAGAACCAACCGGATTATTATGATGGGTGCAATGGATAATCTGGTAAAAGGTGCAGCCGGCCAGGCAGTACAAAATATGAATCTGATGTTTGGTTTGGAGGAAACAAGCGGCTTGCAGCTGGTTCCCATGTTTCCATAATGATTGACAGGATTTGGCAACAGGACTGAATTTAGCGCGAAGCGGCAGGAGGAGTAAGTTTGAAAGTTCCTTTCAAACTACTTATTAAAGCAGTAACGCAGACAGGTCTGCGTTATGCAGGAGGTATAAAGATGGAGATCATAAAGGGCGGAGTAACCGCAGCAAAAGGATATAAAGCAGCCGGAATCTATGCGGGAATTAAGAAAAAAAGAAAAGATATGGCGCTGGTTTACAGCACCGTACCTGCCAGGGCAGCCGGTACATTTACTACTAATGTAGTAAAAGCAGCACCGGTAAAATGGGATATAGAATTGATAAAAGAGGCCGAAACTGTTCAGGCAGTTGTATTAAACAGCGGCGTTGCCAATGCCTGTACCGGAGCTTTGGGCGATGAGAATAATTATAAAATGGCGGAAGCCGTAGCACATAACCTTAATTTGTCGGTAAAGGAAGTACTTACCGCATCCACCGGAGTAATCGGGCAGCAGCTGCCTATCTCAGTAATTACAGAAGGAACCAGGCTCCTGGCGGCTGCACTGGAGGACAGTATAGACAGCGGGTTACAGGCAGCAGAGGCTATTATGACAACGGATACTTATTCCAAGGAATATGCGGTATCCACAACGATTGGTGGCAGTACGGTAATTATCGGCGGTATGTCAAAAGGTTCCGGTATGATTCATCCTAATATGGCTACCATGCTGGGAGTTGTAACCACGGATGCAGCCATCAGCAAAGAATTGCTGCAGGAGGCAGTCAGTGCGGATGTAGTAGATTCCTTTAATATGATATCGGTAGACCGAGATACCTCCACAAATGATTCCCTTATTCTTTTAGCAAACGGCTTAGCAGGTAATACGGAAATTACGGAAAAAAACCAGGATTATTATGAGTTTTGTAAAGCACTGAAAACCGTAACGACAGAACTTGCAAAAAAAATGGCGGCAGACGGGGAAGGTGCAACTAAGCTATTTGAAACCGTAGTAATAGGAGCAAAAACAAAAGATGATGCAGTAGTATTGAGCAAGTCGATTATTACCTCCAATCTGGTAAAAACAGCTGTATACGGCAATGATGCCAACTGGGGAAGAATTTTATGTGCCATGGGATATTCCGGTGTGGATTTCAATCCGGATTTAGTAGATCTGTATATTGAAAGTGCCGACGGTAAAATAAAGCTGGTGGAAAACGGTATGGCAACTGGCTACAGTGAAGAAACCGCAACAAAGATTTTATCGGCAAAGGAAGTAAGAGCGATTGCCGACATAAAAATGGGAGAAGAGACAGCAACGGCCTGGGGCTGTGACCTGACCTACGATTATATTAAGATTAATGCGGATTACCGTTCTTAAAACTACTAATATTTATTTGAATTCGGAGGAAGAAATCTAAATGGAACAAATGGACCAGATTTTAATAAAAGCGCAGACACTTATTGAAGCACTGCCCTATATTCAAAAATTTAATAATAAAAAGGTTGTTGTAAAATATGGCGGAAGTGCCATGCTGGATGAAAATCTTCAGATAAACGTTATAAAGGATGTTGCATTGTTAAAACTTGTTGGTATGCAGCCGATTATAGTACATGGCGGCGGTAAGGAAATCAGCAAATGGGTCAGTCTGCTGGGCCATGAATCCAGATTTGTGGAAGGATTAAGAGTCACGGACGAACAGACCATGGAAGTTGCTGAAATGGTATTAGGTAAAGTAAATAAAGGGTTAGTACAGATGATTGAAAAACTAGGTGTGAAAGCAGTGGGTATCAGCGGCAAAGACGGTGCTACCTTAAAGGTTGAGAAAAAGCTGGTTAACGGACAGGATATCGGTTATGTCGGAAATGTAACGGAAGTAAATGTGGATTTAATCAATACTTTAATCGATAATAATTTTATACCGATTATTGCACCCATCGGGCTGGATGATGATTTTCATGCCTACAATATTAATGCGGATGATGCTGCCTGTGCCGTGGCAACCGCCATAGGTGCCGAAAAACTTGCCTTCCTGACGGATATAGAAGGAGTATATACGAATCCGGAGGATAAAGATACTTTGATTTCGGTGCTTACTCTGGATAAAGCCGATGAACTGATTCAAAACGGCTTTATCGGCGGCGGTATGCTTCCTAAATTAAAGAATTGCATTGATGCGGTTCGCAATGGAGTATCCAGAGTCCATATACTGGACGGCAGAATGGAACACTGTCTGCTGCTTGAATTTTTTACAAACCGCGGTATTGGAACCGCTATACTGAATAATGAAAATATTTTATTTGAGCATGAAAAGCTCCAGGCCGGCAAGTAAGGAGGAATCACCGTATGCAGGAAATGATTGAGAAAGCGGAACAGCTGCTGATGCACACTTACAGCAGATATCAGATTGTACTGGATAAAGGGGAAGGTGTTTACCTGTACGATATAAATGGTAAGAAATATCTGGATTTTGCCGCTGGGATTGCGGTATTTGCGTTAGGTTACGGCAACAAGGAGTATAATGACGCTTTAAAGAATCAGGTCGATAAGCTTTTACATACCTCTAATTATTATTATAATATACCGACGATAAATGCGGCTGAAAAATTAGTAAAAGCTTCCGGTATGGACCGGGTATTCTTTACCAACAGCGGCACAGAAGCCATTGAAGGAGCCGTAAAACTTGCCAGGAAATATTACTTTAATAAAACGAAACATGCCGGAAGCGAAATCATATCCATGGACCGGTCTTTTCACGGAAGAAGCATGGGGGCATTATCCATTACCGGTCAGCCCAAATACCGGGAAGCCTTTGAGCCCCTGATCGGAGGCGCTGTTTTTGCAGAATTTAATGATATAAACAGTGTGAAGGAAAAGATAACGGATGATACTTGTGCCATTATAGTAGAACCCATCCAGGGAGAAGGTGGATTATATCCGGCAGATAAAGAATTTTTGTCCGACTTAAGAAAAATCTGTGATGAACGGGATATTCTTCTGATTTTTGATGAAATCCAATGTGGTATGGGAAGAACCGGCACTATGTTTGCATATCAGGGCTATGGGGTTAAACCGGACATAATTGCCTGTGCGAAAGCTTTAGGCTGCGGTGTTCCGGTGGGTGCCTTTGCAGCGACGGAAAAAGTGGCTTCCGCTTTTGAACCGGGTGACCATGGTACTACGTATGGGGGAAATCCCTTTGCCACAGCCGCAGTAAGTAAAGTTTTTGATTTATTTGAGTCAGAACAGCTGTTAAAGCATGTAAATGAAATATCGGTTTACCTGGCTGATAAATTAGATGAACTAGTAAAGAAATATCCCTTCCTTCTTGAGAGAAGAGGCAAAGGCTTAATGCAGGGGCTTGAATTTAAAGTTCCTGTTAAGGATTATATTGCAAAAGCCATGGATAAGGGCCTGATTCTCATAGGGGCCGGCTCTAATATTATCCGTTTTGTACCGCCCTTGATTATAACGCGGGAACATGTGGATGAGATGGCGGAGATTCTGGAAAGTATATTTTAGTACGGTTAATCAGCGAAACCGGTAAGATTCCTTAAGGGATGCTTTACCGGTTTTTTTGTCCAAAGAATTCGAGTTTTAAAGATCAAGCAGCCTGACTTGTTTTTGACAGAGTCCGGTCAAAATAAATCTATCTTTGTTAGGGCATGTTTTTAATCTGGGTTGAATATCTTCCATACTTTTGGCAAAAATATAACAGACGGATTTGGATATTATTAGCAGCCGTACTAATTTGCGAGGTGATTTATAGGATGGGATGGATTGTTGCAATCATATCAGGGGCATTGATGAGTATCCAAGGGGTGTTTAATACAGGTGTAACCAAAGATACAAGTATTTGGGTATCTTCCAGTTTTGTTCAGTTTACGGCATTTATAGTATGCCTTGGTGCCTGGTTTATTACCGGGCGGGAGAGCAGTTTCGGAGCAATCTTTAAAGTAGATAATAAATATATGCTGCTGGGCGGTGCAATCGGAGCCTTTATTACTTACACAGTTATCCGAAGTGTGGATTCTCTTGGGCCGGCAAAAGCAATTATGTTAATCGTGACCTCACAGCTGATTATGGCATATGTTATTGAACTTTTTGGTATCTTCGGGGTAGAACAGGTAAAATTTCAATGGCGTAAATTAATTGGTGTGGCACTGGTAATCGGTGGCATCATTACTTTTAAATGGGACTAGTTCTAACGAAATTCTTACAATTAAAAATCTTTCGAAATACCTATTGTAATCAAACAATTTATTAGGTAGAATACTATTATGCAATGAAGTATTGAGGATACGATATTGATATGACCTTTTTTATATTACTTGTGAATAACCGGACCGTTAAAAACTGCCGGAGAATCCAACGAGTGAATAAGAAAGGATAATTTATGGAAAAACGTAAGTTGCTAAAGATTGTTATTGTAATTTTACTACTGGCGGCGGCTGGTACTTTCTACAGTTGCAGAGGAAACAGGGATACGGGAACGGTACTCTCATTTGAGAATAACACGGAGGAGGAGCCGGTTTCGGATGCCGCTTCCGGCATCGGTAATCAGGAGAACTCCATGTCAGATCAGGAATATGGGAATAACTCCGTTATAAATGCAGAAAAGCCGGAAGATACAGCGTCAAACGGGAATTCATCAGATACTAACGGTGATAAACCGGAAGAGACTGCAGCTACAGTCAATAATAGTATTTACATTTACATTTGCGGAGCTGTTGAAAAACCTGATGTTTATAAGGTAGAAACAGATACCAGGGTGGTTGAGGTGATTGAACTGGCAGGCGGACTGACGAAGGACGCCGCAGGAGATTATGTGAATCAGGCGGCGCTGGTACAGGATGGACAGAAAGTATATATACCGACAAAAGAAGAAGTAAAAGGTACCATACCGGAGGGCTATCCCGGTAATCAGGATTCTGCCGGAGGAAATACATCTAAGACCGGCACTACGGTAAAAAGCCAGGATAACGGCAGTGTGAAAGTAAATATTAATAAAGCTTCTGCTGAGGAATTAATGACACTTCCGGGTATCGGTGAAGCCAAAGCGGCAGGCATAATTGCTTACCGGCAGGAACAAGGCGGTTTCAAGAGTATAGAAGAGATAATGAATATTAACGGTATTAAGAATTCCGTTTTTAATAAAATCAGTGATAAGATTACAGTGGACTAATGGTTTCACCGTTTTGACGATCAACTTGTGAAAATATAGGATGGGTGATGAATGTGGGAAAGAAAGTACTCGTTGTCGACGATGAAAAATTAATTGTAAAAGGTATCCGGTTCAGTCTGGAGCAGGACGGTATGGAAGTTGACTGTGCCTATGACGGTGAAGAAGCCTTGGAAGCAGCAAAAAAGAAAGAATATGATGTGGTATTACTTGACGTTATGCTTCCGAAGATGACCGGTTTTGAAGTATGCCAGCAGATACGTGAATTTTCGAGTATGCCGATTATCATGCTGACAGCCAAAGGCGATGATATGGATAAAATTCTGGGACTGGAATATGGTGCGGATGATTATATTACCAAGCCTTTTAATATACTGGAAGTAAAAGCCCGTATTAAGGCAATCATGCGCAGAAGCGCCAAAAAATCATCGGATACCCAGGCAAAGGTAATTAAATTCGAAGATCTGAAGATCGACTGCGAAAGCAGGCGTGTTTATGTGAATAATAAAGAAGTTAATTTGACTGCAAAGGAATTTGATTTACTGGAGTTATTAATATTCAACCCCAATAAAGTATACAGCCGCGAAAATCTGCTTAATATTGTATGGGGATATGACTATCCCGGTGATGTAAGAACCGTGGATGTACACATCCGAAGACTGCGTGAAAAGATCGAAGATAATCCAAGTGAGCCTAAATATATACATACAAAATGGGGTGTTGGCTATTTTTTCCAAGATTAAATCAAAACTATGGTTTTTAAGAAGTATGAGAGTGCATTCATTATTTGCACTCTTCTTAATTGGTATTCTTCCAATTCTGTTTTTTACCTGGGAAATGGTAAATACGTATAATTCTACAGCAATCGACCAGAGAAAAACCGATATGCAGAGCCAGGGCAGTTCGCTGGCCAACCTGCTGCTTTCCTCTGGCTATTTCAGCGACCCTACCATTGAAGAAGTGAATACGGAATTAACCCGTATAGCCAGTATATATGACGGCAGAATTCTGGTAGTCGACAGCAAATTAAATATATTAAAGGATACTTACGGAATCGAAGACGGTAATACGATTATTTCGGAAGACGTCATAAAGAGCCTTCGGGGCAGCAACAGTATTTATCAGAACAAAGAGGAAAACTATATTGAAATGACGGTACCCATTGCCCTTAACACCACGAAGGACATTAACATTATGGGTGTCATTCTTATGAACTTTTCCATTAAAAACATTCATTCCATTTCATCGGTACTGTCCCAGAAAGCTTCGGTACTGTTTTTGACTACGGCAATTTTAATACTTGTTTATGCATTCTTTTATTCCGGAGTGTTTACCAAGCCCTTTATTAATCTAAGAAAGGCCATCGGCCACCTTACGGACGGATATATGGATGAAGAAGTAAAGGTGGATGGATTTTACGAAATCCGGCAGATTTCCAATTCTTTAAACCAGATGCTTTTAAGAATTAAAAACCTGGAACGGTCCAGACAGGAATTTGTATCCAATGTATCCCATGAGCTTAAAACTCCCATAACTTCCATTAAGGTACTGGCAGATTCTCTTATTATGCAAGAGAATGTACCAACGGAATTGTACCGGGAGTTCTTAGTCGATATTACGGAAGAGATTGAAAGAGAGAACAAAATTATTACGGATTTGTTATCCCTTGTTAAGCTGGATAAAACTGCCAGCGAAATGAATATTACTTCGATTAAAATCAATGATCTTCTGGAACTGTTATTAAAAAGGTTAAGACCCATTGCCAAGAAAAACAATATTGAATTAATTTATGAAAGCTTCCGTCCGGTTATGGCGGAGGTGGATGAGGTTAAACTATCACTGGCTTTGTCGAACTTAATTGAAAATGCCATAAAATATAATGTGGAAGACGGCTGGGTAAGAGTGTCGCTGAATGCGGACCATAAATATTTTTATGTGAAGGTTTCGGATTCGGGAATCGGCATCCCCGAAGAAGCACAGGACTCTATTTTTGACCGGTTTTACCGGGTTGATAAAGCGCGCTCAAGGGGAACCGGAGGAACCGGCCTTGGTCTTTCCATCACGAAAAATGCCGTTCATATGCACAAGGGTGCCATTAAAGTTTACAGTAAGGAAAATGAAGGTACTACCTTTACGGTACGGGTACCTATTAACTATATAGCATAATCCGGAAGTAGCTTTTCCTGTGACAGGCAGGTTGTCTAAGCTAATTATAAGCTTTGCCGATGGGATTGGCTTTTTTGCCGGATAGGAGATAAGAATGAAAGAGAATGAAATAAAAAAGAATAAGACTAAAACGAACCTGATATCTCTGAGTATGTTTCTTCTCCTGGCAGTTTTGTTGGGAGGCTGCAGTCAAAAGGAAGAGCCAACCGATCCTAAAAAAGCGGAAGAATCGGAGTTTTTTGTTTACTACATCGATAAAAATGAAACAAAAATTGTAGGAGAACCCTACAAGCCGGTTTCTGCGAATAAAAAAGGTTTGGTGAATGAGTACTTTGAAGCCTTAAGTAAAGAACCAAAGGATATTACCTTAAAGTCGGCCAAGCCGGAGAATCTTAAAGTGAATGAGTTTACCTTTAATGATGATAATGACGGGTTAAGTGTAAATTTTAACTCAGCATATAATACTTTAACCGGCATAACCGAAGTATTATTCCGGGCTTGTGTAGTGAAAACCCTATGCCAGATTGAGGGGGTGGACGATGTTGAGTTTTATGTGGAGGGCCAGCCTTTAAAAGGATTAAATGACCAGCCCGTAAGCTTTATGAAAGCAGATGATTTCATTAATGATACCAGTGCGGAATATGTTTATGTTACCGTATATTTTGCCAATGAAAAGGGTAATAAACTCGTAGCAACAAATTTAAGAATACCCATGCATGATGGTAATATAAAGGTGGAAAAACTGATTATTGAAAGTCTCATTGACGGTCCTCAGAAAGTCAAAAATATTGATGAGAAAGTTCAGAAAACTATACCGGAAGGTACAAAGCTTTTAAATGCTTCTACAATAGACGGAATCTGCTATGTTGATTTCAACGAAAAATTTCTCGATAAGATACAGGGAATAAAAGATGAAGTAATTATATATTCCATTGTAAATTCATTGGTGGAACTCTCTACAATTAACAAAGTGCAGTTCACCATAAACGGGGAGGTTAAAAAAAGCTACAGGGAGGAGATATCCTTAGACAAACTGTATGAGCGGAATCTGGACCTGGTAGAAGGGAGCAAGTAATGGATATTAAGAGACCGCTTATCTGGGTGCTGGCCTCCTATTTGGCAGGTCTGGCAAGTTATCCCCTGAAACCGGTTTACATTGCAGTTATAACGGTTATCAGCCTGTTGCCGGTTGTTTTATGGCTTTTTCTTCCGCAATTGTTCCGAAAAGAAAAGTTGCGGAATTATTTCTTTTTGCTGAGCCTGCCTGTTTTCTTTGTGCTAGGGTTTAATCGGATGAACGGGCAGTTGTCAGCAAACCGCATGGATTCAGCCTTTGAAAGTGAAATAAGAGGAGCAGCAGCGGGACAGCTGGCTATGATACAGGAAAAAGAGGATTACCAAATTCTCATTTTAAAAAATACAGTAATAAAACTGGATAAGGGAATGACTTATTCAGGGAATAAAATTTCTGTCTATACCACTTCTAAAACCCGGTTTAAAATCGGATATCTGTTAAATGTTTCAGGTAAAATCAAAAAATTCCAAAAAGCTTCCAATGAGGGGCAGTTTAATGAATTTCTATACAATAAAATGCAGCACATTGATTATAAATTAAATGCGGATTCGGTAAATATTATTGATGGTAAGTATTCGGCTTTTCATCAGTTCCTGTATGAGTTAAAAAAAGGCCTGACAGGTGTATACCAGAAGATACTGCCGCCGAAAAACGCTGGTATTTTATCCGCCATGATTCTTGGAGAAATGTCACTTTTAGATGATGAGATGAAAGATCTGTACCGGCAAAGCGGTATCTCCCATATTCTTGCCATATCCGGCCTCCATATCTCCTTATTGGGATTAACATTATACCGCCTGTTGCGGCGATTGGGGTTTCCCATCTTTTTGACTACCGGATTATCTGTTTTTATTATAGTTTCTTATGGTATTCTTACTAATTTTGGTGTCTCCACCAACCGTGCCGTTGTTATGATGGTTATTCTTATGGCAGCCGGTTTGATTGGGAGGACCTACGATCTGTTATCTGCCACAGCCCTTAGTGCTTTAATCATCTTAATTCAGTCTCCATTACAGATAACCAATGCCGGTTTTTTACTATCCTTTGGTGCAATAATGGGAATTGCTTTAATGAATCCGGTCATATCTGATCTTATACCATTAAAAGGCAGTTTATGGGACGGATTTAAATCAAGTATGGGCATACAGATCATTACGCTGCCGGTTATTCTATATTTCTTTTATGAATTTCCTACCTATTCGGTTATCATTAATATGATCATTCTACCTACCTCTACAGCTATTATATTATTAGCTATACTTGCCGGTATTGCCGGATGTATCTGGCTGCCGGCCGGTGTTTTTTTCATCGGGGGAGTACATTACCTGCTTAATTTCTATGAATGGGTATGCCGGCTGGGAGCAAAACTTCCAGGGAAGGTATTCCTTATCGGCAGACCGGATCTATGGATCATTGCGGCTTATTATTCCGTCGTATTTTTAATTATTTTTTTTCATTTGAGTAAAAAAAGAAGATTTTGCATCATACTGTTGTCGTTTTTGCTCATAATCTTTATTAAACCTCGAAATATCAATTTTAAAATCACTTTCCTGGATGTAGGTCAGGGCGATGGGATCTTTATGATGACACCAAAAGGGACAACTTATTTCGTAGACGGGGGAAGTTCGGATATTTCCCAGGTGGGACGGTACCGGATCGAACCTTATCTGAAAGCAAACGGGATTCGATGCCTGGATTATGCCATAGTAACCCACATGGATTATGATCATATATCCGGGCTAAAAGAAATCATAGAGGACATGGAAAGAAAGCCTGATGTTAACAACCAAAAAGTAGTTTATAATGGATATATCCAAATAAGCAATCTGATTCTGCCGGATACCTTAAAAAAAGAAGAGGCTTATATGGAACTGGTTAATTCAGCCTTGGACAAAGGGATTAACGTGATGTATATCGGGAAAGATGATACATTATCAGACGGGGAAGTAAATTTCACCTGCTTAAATCCAACGCCGGATTATATCTATTCGTCTGAAAATGCCTACTCCACCGTATTGAGCGTAAGTTACAAAAAGTTTGATTTGCTGCTGACCGGTGACCTGGAAGAAGCAGGGGAAAAGCTGGTGCTGGAGTTATTAAAAAGTCATTCGGATGGTACGGCTATTACGAAGGACAATAAAAAGTTTCAGGGTATACCATCACAATCGGACTATGATATTCTCAAGGTTGCCCACCATGGATCGAAATATTCGACCCCAAAAGAATTCCTTGATTTAATAAAACCGGAAGTTTCCATTATTTCTTGCGGAAAAAACAACCGTTACGGTCATCCGGCCCCCCAGCTGCTGAATCGGTTGAAGGATGCCGAAAGTACCATAATAATTACCTCCGAAAGCGGTGCAGTCACGATCAAGACGGACGGTGAGAAGATGGAGTTAACAGAATTTAAAGGTAATTGAATAGAAGGATATTTATAAAAAACTCATTGTGTTTTAAAAGTAACTGATATAAGATAATATTTGTAAAATAATATTTATGATTTATTTATTAAGAAGAAAAGCAGTGTGTTAGTAAGTTAAATCAAAATAAATCCTTAGTAATATATCCTGAGTTAAAATTAATAGTAATATATCCAAAGATAAAATTTATCGTAACAAATCCTGGGTTTAAAATTTAAATAATTACATAATAATCTACGAAAGAAAAATGCCAATTTAGCATAGGGAATAAGCCTGGTGAGTTGGTATTTTTCTTTTTATCAGAGTACAAAAGGTCTTAAAAAAAATTAAAAATATTTGAAGTAATTCAACCGGCTGTCTCGTTTTATTATTTGGACGGTCATATTAATCAAAGAAGAGAACCGGCAATTAGATATGGAGGTGGAAAAAATCAATTGCGATAGGTATTTGGAACATTTAATCGATGCATACGGGAATCTGGTTTTTTCCATATGCTATAAACTGACCGGCAGTTACTTCGATGCGGAAGATTTAGCACAGGATACTTATTTGTCCGCTTATAAAAATCTCCATACTTTTGACGGTAAGAATGAAAAAGCGTGGGTTTGCAGGATTGCCACCAATAAATGTCTGGACTTTTTAAAACGTGCCGGAAGAAATGTAATCCCTATGGAGGATACATATTTGAATGAACTGCAGTGCAGTGGACCAACCCCGGAGGAACATGTTTTAGAAACAAATGTGAAACAGGAATTGTATGTATTATGTAACCGGTTAAAACCACCTTATCAGGAGATAGCTCTGGATTATTTTTACTATGAAAAAGATATTGCGGAAATAGTCAGGCAAAGGGGGAAGAACGTAAAAACGATACAAACCCAGGTCTACCGTACAAAACTGATGTTACGAAAATTGTGGAGAAAGGAGTAATCGTATGGGAACAGAAGAAAAACAGATAAACCTGCATACCTGCGGCCGCCGGTTTACAGATTTTAACCGCATGACCCTGGAGGATCTGGAGCATATCGCCTCCTGTGAATTCTGTGGGGAGGAATATTCCAAAGCTATTGAGAAAAATGCAATGATAAAAGCACCTCATTATCTGAAAGAAGAGATATTGCAAAAAACCGGAGCATTATTAAGAAAAAATGATATTGGCAACAGCTTACTTCCGTGGAAAAAAATACAATTGTTCCGTTACAGTTTAAAAATAGTTCTTGCTATGTGTGGTGCATTGGTTTTGCTTAATCTGGCGCCGGCAGCTAATATACAACGGAATGAACCATCCGGAACAGCAGTTTTTATTAATAAGCTGAATACCGATTTAAGAAATTTTTCAGACAGTATACTGGAATATACGGAGCTTTTAACTATAAATAGAAATATGGATTTTAAGGAGGGTTTCAAATATGACAAGGAAGAAAAATAAATTTTTTACTTTTGTATTTGCAACAGTATTTGGTGCAGGACAAATGTATATGGGCTTTATGAAACAGGGATTATCCATTATGACAGCCACAGTGGCTATCATAGCCTTCGGCGGCTGGAGTGGAATCGGTATAGTGTTTCTTGCTTTACCGGTACTTTGGTTTTACGCATTTTTTGATGCCATGAATAAAATGACCATGCCCGATGACGTATTCGAAAAACTGGAGGATCAATATATATTCCTGCCTAATGCAGACTATAAACAGCTTAAATCTTTGATAATAAAATATGAGAAAGGGATTGCAATAATCTTTATTCTGATCGGTGGTTCCGTATTAGGGGAATATATGCTCGAATCCATTGCAGATATGGCAGCCGTAACCGGATTGCCTAGGCTGGCCGATTTTGCAAGCAGACTGCGCTGGAACGGGTCAAGACTTTTGTTTTCCTTTGTAATTATTGTTATTGGAATAAGAATGATAATGGGTAAGAAGAAAGCGTTGGAGCTGGAAGAGAACAGGGATGAGGAAAAGAATTATAATTTCAGGCCTATGGAATATGGTAACAGGACTTTTTATGATGATGCGGCTATGAAATCAAATAACTTAGCCGGTGTTAATAATGGCGCGGATACTGTGAACGCAGCGGAAGTTACGGATGTTGCCAGTGATTATGATTACACTTTTGAGTTTGCTACCATAGAGACAGACGAAACAGATAGTATGGAGCAGAAGGCAGACAGCAAGGAGCAGAAGAATGAGAATGCGTAGAGTAGGTACCTTTACCCTTGGAGCCGGGCTGATATTCTTTGGAATATTATTTATGCTGCGGGTTTTTACCAATATTATATCATATGGTCTGGTATTTAAATTGTGGCCGGTACTATTTATCTTTCTTGGTGTTGAAATTCTCCTGGGGCATGCAAAAGAGAAGGAGGGCAATATCGTATATGATGGAGGCGCAATCTTTTTAATAATACTTTTGACGATTTTTGCCATGGGTATGGCAGGCATGCAGTTTATTATTGAGAACGGTTATATTAGTATCAGCAGATAGGGATCAAATACAGTCCGGTTTAAAGCTCACCTAATGAGTCAGGTAATTTGCGCTCAATTAGGGGGTGCCGGACTGCATTGTTTATTACGGGGTAATATTTTACCTGGAAATACATACCATTCCTGAATAAGTTTCAAAATAGGATATCTTAGGAAGACTATCTATGTTATAATAGAAAAAAGCGGCTGATGAACCGTAAAATACATTAAAGGAAAGGTAGTTAATATGGATTTTTTGGAAATTTTAAAGGTAATTTTCTTAGGGATAGTTGAGGGAATTACAGAATGGCTGCCCATCAGCAGCACAGGGCACATGATTTTAGTGGATGAGATCATTCCGCTTAATGTAACAGCTGAGTTTAAAGAAATGTTTTTGATAGTAATACAGCTTGGAGCGATACTTGCAGTTATATTATTATTCTGGAATAAGATTTTTCCGTTTAATTTTAAAAAAGACCGCCCATTTATAAAAATGGATATTTTGACCTTATGGTTTAAGATAATTGTGGCCTGTCTGCCGGCAACCATTATGGTTTTGTTATTTGATGACCTGATTGATAAATATTTTTATAACTATATCACGGTGGCAATTACGCTGATTGTTTATGGTGTATTATTTATTATAATTGAAAACCGAAATAAACATAGAACTCCTGAGATCAGAACCTTGCCTGATATTACTTATAAAACCGCGCTGTTAATTGGTTTGTTTCAGTTATTATCCATGATTCCAGGTACCTCCAGATCCGGTTCCACCATTCTGGGAGCTATCATACTGGGAACTTCCAGATATGTGGCAGCAGAGTTTTCCTTTTTCCTGGCCATACCCGCCATGCTTGGCTACAGTCTTCTAAAAATGCTCAAGTTTGGCTTTGATTTTAGTTCAAATGAAATACTGACCCTGGTTTTAGGTATGCTTACTGCCTTTGTAGTGTCCGTGGTTGCTATTAAATTTTTAATGGGATATGTGAAGAAGCACGATTTTAAAGTGTTTGGTTATTATAGAATTATCCTGGGTATCCTTGTGGTTGTATACTTTGTGACCCTGGGAAGGTAAGACGGTATAACGGGAACCGGGAGGAAGCCTACGGATACCTTTTATATACAGTTTTGACATGGCCTGTTTCGTGATTTTAGGTTCATTTTGATTCATAAAAACATGAAAATATAAAAATATGCATACATGAAAATAAGAAAATATGCACACATGAAAATATGCACACTTGAAAATAAGAAAACATGAAAATAAGAAAACATGAAAACATGAAAACATAAACTTATATAACTCTTTGGGTTATTTACACGCATAAAAGGAAAGAAGATTTCGTTATAGCTTACCCCGCTTTTTGGAATACGGAATCTTCTTTTTTCTGTGTGCGGAAATCATTTAGTCAATGACAAATGTTAGCTATACAGAAATCCTTATTCTATTCAGCAACATATTTGACCCTTATACCCAAATTAAAAAGAAAAAAATATGTCCAAATTAAAAAGAAAAATAGGTCTTGACAATCGGTTGGTTTTGGTATATTGTTTTATTGTAACAGACACCCCACGGGGGTGTAGTAGTAAGCGCTTATTCCTGATTATATTTTTTGTTCAGCCATGTGAAACTTATTTCTCACGTTATTCTGTGGTAGTAATAAATTTGTGAATAAATGCGTTATACAAGGGGGTATTCTTATGAATCAAAAATTTAACGTGACTGGAATGACCTGCTCAGCCTGCTCGGCGGCCGTGGAAAAGAGCGTTAAAAAGGTGCCGGGGGTATCCTCGGTAGCAGTTAATCTCTTATCAAATAGTATGACAGTGGAATATGACGGTGATGTTGCGGATACGGGCAAGATTATAACATCAGTCATTGATGCAGGGTATAAGGCCTCAATTTTTACCCGTGACGGCAGTAAAACAGCCGGGGATGAGAAAAGGGTGAATCAGGCGGAGGAAGAGTTAAAAGAAATGAGAACCCGGATTATAGTTTCTTTCCTGTTTTTAATCCCGGAACTTTATATTGCCATGGGACATATGTTTGAATTTCCTTTGCCGGATATTCTCCACGGAACCAAGAATTCGGTTACATTTGCGTTTTTGCAGTTTTTGCTTATACTGCCTATTCTGTATGTGAACCGGAAGTATTTTCAAGTAGGTTTTAAGACATTATTGCGCCGTTCTCCCAATATGGACTCTCTTATCGCCATCGGTTCCAGTGCGGCTATAATATACGGTATTTTTGCGATATTTAAAATCGGTTATGGACTGGGGCATATGGATATGGACATGGTAATGCACTATTCCATGGATTTGTATTTTGAATCAGCTGCGACGATTCTTACACTGATTACTTTGGGCAAATATCTGGAAACCAGGACAAAAGGCAAGACTTCGGAAGCCATCACCAAACTTTTGGATTTAGCTCCTAAAACGGCAGCTGTAATCCGGGATGGTGAAGAGGTAATATTGCCGTTGGAAGAGGTAGTAATTGATGATATTATAGTTGTAAGACCTGGACAGAGTATTCCGGTTGATGGTATCATTATAGAAGGCAGCTCTGCCGTTGATCAGTCGGCTTTAACCGGAGAGAGTATACCTGTAGAGAAGAAAGCAGGAGATGCGGTTATCGGGGCCACAATTAACAAATCCGGATATTTTAAATTTAAAGCTAAGAAAATTGGTGAGGATACCACCTTAGCCCAAATCGTAAAACTTGTGGAGGAAGCCGGTGCTTCCAAAGCTCCCATAGCGAAACTGGCGGATGAAATCAGCGGTATTTTTGTTCCGGCCGTCATCGGCATAGCGGTGCTGGCTGCCGTTATATGGCTGATAACCGGAGAGTCTCTGGAATTTGCATTGTCCATCAGCATAGCAGTATTGGTAATATCCTGTCCCTGCGCACTGGGCCTTGCAACCCCGGTTGCTATTATGGTAAGTACCGGAAAAGGAGCTATGAACGGTATTCTGATAAAATCGGCACAGGCACTTGAAATTGCTCATAAAATTGATGTGGTCATACTGGATAAAACCGGAACTGTTACCGAAGGAAGACCGGTTGTAACGGACATTATAACAGAAGGAAGTCTGACAGAACAGGAACTTTTAGAGGTGGCAGCATCCATTGAGAAACCCTCCGAACATCCTCTGGCAGAAGCAATTGTTAAGAAAGCAGAAGAAACCGGTACGGCAGTCAAAGAAGTCACAGACTTTAAAGCTGTTTCCGGCAGAGGTATTATAGCCCGTATCGACGAAAAAGTATATTATGCAGGTAACCTGGCCTTAATGGAGGAAAATGGCATAGATGCGGGTAATTATAATAAGTATTCCGACGAATTTGCACTGCAGGGGAAAACTCCTTTGTATTTTGCAAGAGAAGGACAAATAATCGGATTAATCGCAGCGGCAGATATCGTGAAACCCACCAGCCGTCAGGCAATTGAGCAATTTAAGAACCTGGGCATTGATGTGGTAATGTTAACCGGTGACAATAAGAAAACAGCGGAAGCCATCAGGGGGCAGCTTAATATTAACCGGGTTGTGGCAGAGGTTCTTCCCCAGGATAAGGAAAGTGAAATCCGCAGAATACAGGAAACCGGTAAAAAGGTTGCTATGATCGGTGACGGAATTAATGATGCGCCTGCTCTGGTCAGGGCGGATGTAGGGATTGCAATTGGAGCCGGTACGGACATTGCTATTGAATCTGCGGATATTGTATTAATGAAGAGTGACCTGCTGGACGCCGTTACGGCTATACAGTTAAGTAAAGCAACGATTAAAAATATAAAAGAAAATCTGTTTTGGGCATTTATTTATAATACCATAGGAATACCGCTAGCAGCCGGTGTTTTCTATACGCTCCTTGGCTGGAAACTCAATCCTATGTTTGCAGCGGCAGCAATGAGTCTCAGCTCCGTATGTGTAGTTACCAATGCATTGAGGTTAAAACTCTTTAAACCCAGGTACTAATGGTTACGGATAAGAGGTATCAGCAGGAACCGGAGGTATCGGTAACAGCTGCAATTATAAAATGTTTAATAACGGATATTCTATAAGTAATTGCAAGCCTGACGGAACTGCTGTGTTTTCACAGTGGCTTCCATGGGTATAAATCATCTGCACCAGATGATTTACAGCCTCAGATCATGGTATGAAATGCCTTTTATATCATACTAACGCCCATGCTTTTCGGGTATAAATTATGAAGAGTAGCCTCTTTTGCTATTCTTCTAATGACTCGCATGCATCTCGCGAGGCAATTCACACTAACGATTCAAAGCGGGCAGTCACTTATATATATTATATTAAAAAGAATTCATATTTAAGCCGCTGGCAGTAAAAAAGCGGCAGAGGTGAAAGAAAATAATAAAAAGAAAGGTTGCCACATTTACTTCTTTCACAATGTGAATTTAATTCACATTCTATTCTGTGGCGGTATCCCAGCAAGACTGGGATGCATTGGGTATAAAAAATGAAAAAGACAATTAAAATTGAAGGCATGACCTGCAGTCATTGCCAGGCCAGAGTTGAAAAAGCATTAAATGGAATAACAGGAGTTAACGCCAAGGTGGATCTTAAGAAAAAAGCTGCCGTAGTCAGTTTCGATTCCGACATAAATGATTCCGTATTTAAGGATGCGGTTACGGAAGCTGGATATGAGGTTGTATCCATTGAAGAAAAGAAAGGTCTTTTTGGTAAGTAATAAGTCTAATAGATGGGAGATGCATAATGAAAGCGGATAAGACTAAGGTTACGCGTCTATTAAAAACTGCCAGGGGACAAATCGACGGATTGCTGAAAATGGTTGAAGAAGACCGCTACTGCATTGATGTTTCAAACCAGCTGATGGCAACACAGGCAATTCTCCGAAAAGTGAATAATGAAATTATCCATGCACATTTAGGTGCCTGCGTAAAAGAAGGATTTGAACAAGGCAATGAAGATGAGAAAATTGAAGAAATTGTAAAGCTAATAGATAAGCTCTCCAAGTGAGAGCTTATCTTTTTAGGAAAAACTAGTTACGTTATTCTTTGTTCTTAGTTTATATCCCTAAATATGAATGAATACTATAATTTGGACATATTCTAAATATATTCTTATGATAAATTAATATTTCTTAATTTAGAAAAAATGTATTTTATTTTTTACATCACATGTGATATAATTGTTCGGGATTTAACTTATTTCCAATTATAAGATAATTCGACACATATAGGAATTATATACTAGTAACCTTAGGAGTGAATGGGATGGATAAAGATAACCGTTTTTCAAAAGATAAAAATTTGGATGAAGGATTACCCGGCAAAGCAGACAAAAGTAAAACCTGGGATCAATATGCTGATAATATAGGCAATAATATAGCCGGTTATGAAGATGAGGATGAATTTTTAGACGAAGTAAACTCTTCACTGGCAAAACAAATAAGTATGGAACTGGAGGATAACAGTACGAGTACAAAAGAGGAAAAGCCAACTAAGAAAGGAAGAGTACCAAAAGGAGTTAAGATTTTTGCAGTAATTTTTTCCGTTATCATGCTGGCAGGCTGTTTGCTGGCCTTTACTCCAGGCGGCAGGAAACTAATTATAAATATAGCAGGTAAATATATTTATGATAAACTGGATTATGAAGATTCCAATACAACAGATGTTGTAGATAATGAACAGAATACAACGGAACAAAACAATAAACCGCCAAGACCGGTCCAGCATATTGTAAATATCTTATTGCTTGGTGTTGAGGAAATCGGAGGGGCTTCCAATACCGATTTAATGATTGTGGCAACCATGGATACTAAAAACAATACCATGAAGCTAACTTCTATAATGAGAGATCTATATGTGGAAATTCCGGGCTACAATAGTAATAAATTAAATTCTGCTTATGCTAAAGGCGATGTTAATTTGCTATATCAGACCATACAGAATAATTTCGGGGTACATTTAGACGGATATGTACTGGTGAATTTTGACTCTTTTGAAAAGATTGTTGATCTACTGGATGGAGTTGAAGTTACATTGACTAGTAAAGAAGCCAACTATCTGAATAGCACGAATTATATCTCAAATCCAGCTTACCGTAATGTAGTGGAAGGATCACAGATTATGAACGGTAACCAGGCATTAGGCTACTGCAGGGTACGTAAAGTGTCAACTGGTACGGAAAATAATGATTTTGGAAGAACACAAAGACAGAGGGTCGTATTAAATTCTATTTTTGATAGATTAAAAAGCAAGAATATCCTGCAGTTGGGGCTTTTTATGAATGATGTCTTTGACAATGTAGATATTAAGACCGATATAACTCAGGCGGAATTTAATGAATATCTGCAGGAAGCAGCCAGTCTGAAAGTGAAAAAACTGGAGGAACTTAGAATTCCTTCTGACGGTAATTATAAATCAGAAAAAGTAAGGATCGGAAAATACAATCAGGATGTGCTGTTACCCACAGATTGGGATGCCATGCGCAGTGAGGTTCATAATTTTATCTATGGCGCTGAAACGAATACTACAGCAGATACCACAACAGATGCACAGGAATAAACAGATTATAAAGCTGTATTAAAAACCGGCTTTCGGAATTAATAATTATTAGTAATCAATTAATCATATATATTATATTTAAAGTCCATGAATCACAGTTAAGTGAAAAGGCGGTTCTTTTTCTGACAGTGCTTCATGGACTTTGTCTGTCTTACTGAGATTAATGAAATACTATTAAAATGAGCAGTAAGTGAATATTAAAAAAATAACTAGTGATATTAAAAAAAATAATACTAGTAAATATTAAAAAAATAATAGTTGACTCTACAAGGATATAGATATATAGTAGTCATAGATATTTAGATAATTATCTAAATATCTATGACTATAAATTTATAAGGTTTTAACAAAACTTACTGTAACAGTACTATTTCACATGAATGGGAGTGAGAATTATGCTTAGTATTAAAAATTTCAGTAAAATTTATAAAGGCGGAAAACCTGCCGTGGATCGTTTATCCCTTGAAGTAGAGAAAGGGGACATTTATGGTTTTATCGGCCATAACGGGGCCGGAAAGACCACCACATTGAGGGCGGTAGCCGGTGTACTTGATTTTGGTGAGGGAGATATTATGATTGACGGAATTTCAATTAAACAAAATCCCGTAGCTTGTAAGAAGATAACTGCATATATACCGGACAATCCGGATATTTACGAACATTTAACAGGCATTCAGTATTTAAATTTCATTGGTGATATCTACTCTGTCTCAAGACAGGAGAGGGAGAGTCTTATGAAAAAGTATGGAGATGCCTTTGAATTAACCGGAAATCTGGGAGACTTAATCTCAACCTACTCACATGGCATGAAACAGAAACTGGCTATTATATCAGCACTGATTCATAGTCCCAGATTGTTAATACTGGACGAACCATTTGTAGGTCTTGATCCAAAAGCCGCACATACCTTAAAGCAGATTATGACCCAGATGTGCAGCCAGGGCTGTGCCATATTTTTTTCCACTCATGTTTTAGAGGTAGCTGAAAAGCTTTGTAATAAAATAGCCATCATCAAAGGTGGCAGCCTGGTGGCCTGTGGTGATACGGCTTCTGTAAAAGGAAATCAAAGTCTGGAGGATGTGTTCCTGGATTTAATTGAAGAAACGGAGGCCGGTGATGAAACAACTTTGGGTATTGACTAAGGTTCAATTAGGAAATGTTTTTGATTTTAGTAAAATGTTTATGGGGAAACGGAAGTCATCACGGAGCAAAGGTTATGCTTTGGTTATTGGTGCAGTTTTTATAATTTTATCCTTGGCGGCAGCTTCTTTTCTTTATAGCTATGCAATCGGCACTACTCTTAAATTAATAGGAATGCTTGATCTTCTGCCGGAATTGATCATGGCGCTTACCTGTGTTATTACACTAATCACAACGATTTATAAAGTGAAGGGTACTTTGTTTGGTTTTAAGGATTATGATTTGATTATGGCGCTTCCTATAAGGAACAGTGTCGTAGTATTTAGCCGTCTGGTCTTATTATATATGATTAATATTGCGTTTACTTTAATTATAATGATACCTGCAGCCATTGCTTATGGTATCTTATCGGGTGCTACAGTCTACTTTTATGCCATCAGTATGCTTACCGTATTTTTTGTACCGATTATACCTATGATAGCGGCAGCAATAATCGGAACGGTCATAACCGTTATAGCCTCCGGATTCCGTCATAATAATCTTATTAATTTAATACTAACCTTTGGATTTGTAATCGGCATTATGGCACTTAGCTTTCTGGCAGATGACTCTGAAGAGGCTCTGGGACAGATGAGTGCGGCTTTAACCAGACAGGTGGATCAAATCTATCCTCTGGCCAGGATGTACCGGCTGGCCGTATGCGAGTTTGATATTAACTCCATTTTGTTATTTCTTCTTATATCGGTCCTGACGGCAGCGGTGTTTGCTTATGGTGCAGGTATTAAATTTAAAGCCATAAATACCGGCATTGCCGCAGCCAGGACCAAGGCAGATTATAAAATCGGGAATCTGGCACAGTCCACGCCTTTTATGGCTATTTACCGGAAAGAGCTGAGAAGATTCTTCTCCTCCAGTCTGTATATTACGAACACGGCAGTAGGCCTTATAATGGTAATTGCCGGGGCCGGCGCCACTTTATTTATGAGCCCGGAAAGTCTGGAAAAGGTTTTGGAGATACCGCAGATGGCGAATTTAATCGGCGGATTGGCCCCCCTTTTTATATCTGTATGCGTAACTATGACATATATTACAGCCTGTTCTATCTCGCTTGAAGGGAAGAATCTATGGATTTTAAAAGCTGCTCCGGTTAGGGATGAAACCATTTTCTTAAGTAAAATAGCCGTTAATCTAACCGTAACCCTGCCTGCCGTATTCATAAGTGGAATATTATTCAGTATTGGACTTAAGTTATCACTTGCAGAGATGGTGATTCTTATTGTCCTGCCGGTTGTATATTCGCTGTTTACCGCGGTGGCAGGTCTGTTACTCAATCTTGCCCTGCCTAATTTGAACTGGACAACAGAGGTTACTGTAATAAAACAAAGTGCAGCTTCCATGGCGGCTGTTTTTGGTGGAATTCTAGTGGTTGTACCTCCTGCCGCCCTAATATTTGTATTGCCGGAGATCAATCCGATATTTACTAACACAGGTACCATAATTGTTGTATCAGTTATTACATTGTTTTTATACCGTTACCTCATAACAGGAGGAAGCAAGATGTTCCAGAAACTATAATAACATCCATGTATATCATAAGTCCACTTGCGGAAGGAGGAGTATTGTGAACAATGCTTTTAAGGCACTGGCCGACCCGACCAGAAGGAAGATTCTGGAGTTATTATCCGATAAAGATTTAAATGCCGGTGAAATAGCTGATTATTTTAATATCAGCAAACCTTCAATCAGCCACCATTTAAGCATATTAAAAAATGCGGAATTAATTAGTGATGAAAGACAGGGGCAGAATATTGTATACTCCTTAAATACAACGGTATTTGAAGATATGGTAAAGTGGTTTTTTGATTTTACAGAGAAAAAGAACAACGGAGGTGAAACAGATGAGTAAAATAAACAAAAGAATTATGTGGATCTTAACGATTCTATCCTATGCAGCTACGCTTATTTGTTATCCCAAATTACCGGAACGGATACCGATACACTGGAATATAAGATGGGAGATTGATAACTGGGGCAGCAAGAATCATCTTCTTTTTATCGGGCTGCTGCCGGTGGTAATCTTAATTACCTTTGACAGTGTTACGAAATACAGGCACGGAGAAATAAACAGTAAGCAACTCAAAGTTTATAGGTTGTTAAAGGCCGCCATTATCCTGCTTTTAATTCTCCTAAACTGGATGACGGTTGTAATTGCACTGGGGGTTTCTATTAAGGTTAGTGTCATAATGCCAGTGTTTCTGGGAATCTTTTTTATTGTGCTTGGAAATTATATGCCGGCTTTAAAAATCAATTATTTTCTAGGCATCCGGAATCCCTGGACCTTATCGGATGAATTTGTATGGCGGAAAACCCATAGAGCAGGTGGCCTTTTGTTTATTCTGCTGGGCTTGCTTATGTTATTAATGAGTTTCATACAAAACACTGCTATAAACATTGTCATTCTGGCCGTACTACTTATCAGTGCAGTTGGAATCAACATCTATTCTTTTCTCATATATAGAAAACACGGGAAAAACTCATAAGAGCAGTTTGGATAATAATATTAGGATAGACTAAAAAATTTGGAAAAACTCCCAAAGCAGTTTGAATAGTAAAATTAAAATAGACTAAACAAACATGGGGAAACTCATAAAGCAGTTTCAATAATAGAATTAAGATAGACTAACAAACATGGGAAAACTCATAAAGCAGTTTGAATAATAAATTAGGATAACTATCAAATATAAGAAAATCAATAAAGGATTATTTACGGACTTGTTTTATTTCAGTAACAGCAGCATAATGTCTGGTAACCGAAATAGCAGCTAAGCCGTAAATAATCCTTTTATTTATCGATCAATAGATAATTTTAAAGACTGTTTAAATATTCGTCATTTAAGGCGATTACCTGTGCCATGGCAGCCTGTCCCGGACCTCCGGTGGTATTTCTTTTATCCACGCAGGTCTTAAGGCAAACGGCTTCGTAAATATCCTTTTCGAAAACCGGGTGAATGGCTTTTAATTCTTCAAGAGACATATCTTCCAGAGCAATTTCTTTATCAATACAGTAGAGCACCAGCTGTCCGATTATACCATGGGCATCCCGGAAAGCAACTCCGTGATTGACAAGATAATCCGCAGCATCGGTAGCGTTGGTAAAGCCGGATTTAGCGCTTGTTTCCATGGCGGTACTATTAAACTTCATAGTAGAGAGCATACCGGTAAACAGCCCTAAACAGCCCTTTACGGTATCCATGGCATCAAAGGTAAGTTCTTTATCCTCCTGCATATCTTTATTATAAGCCAGAGGAAGTCCTTTCATGGTGGTTAGGAGAGACATGAGGGAACCGTATACACGTCCGGTTTTGCCCCTTACCAGTTCTGCTATATCAGGATTCTTTTTCTGTGGCATAATACTGCTTCCCGTTGAATAGGCATCATCCAGTTCCACGAATTGGTACTCATTGGTGTTCCATATGATGATTTCTTCGCAGAAGCGGCTTAAATGCATCATAATAATTGACAAAGCACTTAAAAATTCGATCAGATAATCCCGGTCGGATACGGAATCCATACTGTTTAAAGTCGGACCCTCAAACCCAAGAAGCTTTGCCGTATAATTACGGTCAAGGGGATAGGTAGTACCGGCCAGGGCTCCTGACCCCAAAGGTGAGTAGTTCATACGGTTATGTATATCCGTAAGTCTTGAATAATCCCTTTTAAACATCTCAAAATATGCTCCCATATGATGCGCCAGTGTAATGGGCTGCGCTTTTTGAAGATGGGTAAAACCCGGCATGTAGGTAGTTAAATTCTCTTTCATAATCTTTTGAAGCACCGTCAGTAAATCTTTCAGCAGTTCTTGTACCAAAAAGAGTTCATCCCTTGTATATAATTTCATATCCAGTGCTACCTGGTCGTTGCGGCTTCTGCCGGTATGAAGCTTTTTGCCCGCATCACCGACCCGTTCGATTAAAGCAGCCTCGACAAAACTGTGAATATCTTCCTGGGTTCCGTCGATTTCTAAAGCACCGCTTATTATATCCTTCATTATGCCGTTCAGACCGTTTATAATTATATCTTTATCTTCATTGCTTATAATGCTCTGTTTTGCCAGCATGGTAACATGAGCAAGGCTTCCTTCTATATCCTGTTTAAAGAATTTCTGATCAAAGGAGATGGATGCATTAAAGTTATGCACCAGCTGGTTGGTTTCTTTTGTAAATCGTCCGCCCCACAGTTTCATATTAGATACCTCGTTTCTTGTATGTTTAAATATACGTAATTTAGATTAATTATACAATATATATTATGATTTATCAATAAGGAGCGGATAAAAATTTATATTAATTCAAATTATAGAGTTTTGTGTATTTTTCTGTCAGGTATTTTACGTAATAGTCTGCATTTAGTTCCTCATCCATCATACCCAGTAAAAGTTCATTGGTATTCTTGGTTTTGCCGAATTTATGAATATGATTATTCAGATATTCACGGATTGGTGTAAGATTTCCTGCTTCTAAATATTCCTCTATGGGCATAATAGAACTCATATGATAATAAAGCTGTGCCGAAATTGCACTTCCGATTGCATAAGACGGAAAATAGCCAAAACTGCCGCCTGCCCAATGTATATCCTGCAGAACACCTTCTCCGTCGTGTTTTGGAGTGATTCCTAAATATTCCTCATATTTTTTATTCCACATGTCCGGCAGTTCCTGTACGGTAATTTCATCTGCGAAAATCATTTTCTCGATTTCATACCGAATAATAATATGGAGGGAGTAGGATAATTCATCCGCTTCGGTACGAATTAATCCTGGGGCTGCCTTATTGATTCCTTTAATAAACTGATCCAGAGAGACATCCTTTAAGGGTTCCTCAAAGGATTCTTTTAACTTGGGAAATAGCGGCTTCCAGAAAGCCTCACTGCGGCCGATTACATTTTCAAAAAAACGTGACTGGGATTCATGCATACCCATGGAAGTACCGGTTCCCACCGGAGTCTGTGTAATCGCATCATCGATGTGCATTTCATAGATTCCATGGCCGCTTTCATGTATTACTGAAAAGATAGAACTTTCCAGATTATCCTCATGATAATGAGTTGTAATGCGGACATCATGATTGTGCAGATTGGTAGTAAAAGGATGGGCACTTTCCGCCAGGACGCCGCGGTTATAATCAAAGCCTACATAGCCGCTGATAAACCGGTTGAATTCTTTTTGTTTTTCCAGGTTAAACTGTCTGTGATTATAAGTTTTATCAATGGTATCATTTTTCTTTGATACTTCTTTTAATAAAGGTATTACCGCTTCCTTGATTTTACCGAAGAACTCATCCAGCTTTTCCATATTGAAGCCTTCTTCAAAATCATTTAATAAAATATCATAGGGCTTTATGTCTTTTTTGGCACGGTAAACGGTAAACTTTTTACGGAATTGAATAATTTCCTCCAGGGTGGGAGAAAAGTCTGCAAAGTTTTTCTTATTCTTTGCTTTTGACCAGATACCGGAAGCTTTCGCGGTAAGTTCGCTGTAGGCCTGATATTCTTCCGGAGGAATATGTTCCATTTCCTCTATGGATTTTTTAATCTCTTTTACAATCGCTTTCTGATTAAAGTCAAGGTCAGCCTGTTCTTTGTCCTCGCTGAGCTTTTTGATAAGTTTTTTTACATCATCATTGATTAAGCTGGTGAAATATTCGTTGGCCAGGATACCGATGGTCTTGGAGGTATATTCCATGGCCTCCTCAGGAGCCAGTGTCTCCGCATCCCATTCAAATAATGTAAGAGCAGACTGAAAGGCCATTGCTTTTTCAAAGCGTTTTGAAAGCTGTTCAAAATATTTGTTCATAACTTTATTCCTTTCCGTGTATTTGACTTATAGTATATCATATTATTTCTTAAATTATCAATAAAAGGCTGGTAAACACAAGTAAAAATTCCATAAAATTGAAGAAAAACTTCCAAATTATGTTCAACATTTTTCCTGATTTATGATATAATGAAAACGGAATGAGGTTTAAAAGCTTGCCGGATCTTCGCAGCATGCATACATTTAATCACGTGGTTTATACTATAACTGATTATAGAGGTAAATGATTTTTATGTAAGCGCCGGATTAAAACAAGCGGTCTTTATAGCGCGGATACGGTAATACCGGAAGTAACGAAAGAGGATTGGTATATGAACTGTCTGCCGTGGCGGCAATGACTGAGCAGCAACAAATATTTTAAAAAGAAGGAGATTACTATGAGAAAGAATTTAGCAATTGAGAAAGTTGTCGGAAGAGAAATACTGGATTCCAGAGGTAATCCTACCGTAGAAGTAGAAGTGGTTCTGGCCGATGGAAGTATTGGCAGGGCAGCGGTTCCCTCCGGAGCATCAACCGGAGCTTTTGAAGCGGTTGAACTCAGGGATAACGATAAAAAAAGATATTTAGGTCAAGGTGTTTTAAATGCCGTAAAAAATGTAAATACGGAAATCGCCGGTGCCATTATAGGTATGAATGCGCTAAATCAGGTGGAAGTTGATAAAAAGATGATAGATCTGGATGGTACGGAGAATAAAGGCCGTTTAGGTGCCAATGCGATTCTGGGAGCTTCCCTGGCTGTAGCTAAAGCTGCCGCCGAATCCCTTGATCTGCCGCTATACCAGTACATCGGCGGTGTGAATGCCAAAGAGCTGCCGGTGCCTATGATGAATATTATTAACGGCGGAAAACACGCCGATTCCAGCCTTAATATTCAGGAATTTATGATTATGCCGGTGGGGGCATGCTGCTTCTCACAGGGACTGGAATGGAGCACTACCGTATTCCATACCTTAAAGAAATTATTAAAAGCTGACGGTTATGTAACCGCCGTAGGTGATGAAGGCGGTTTTGCTCCTAAATTCAGCAGTGATGACGAAGCCTTGGATTATATCGTAAAAGCTATTAAGGAAGCAGGATATGAACCTGGCAAGGATTTCTACATTGCAATGGATGTTGCCTCTACGGAAATGTACGAAGAAGCAAAAAAAGCCGGCAGAAACGGAGAGTACTTATTCTGGAAAGCCGGAGAATATAAGACAGTAGATACAATGATTGATTATCTTGAGGATTTATGCAACCGGTATCCCATTATGTCCATTGAGGACGGGCTGGCAGAAGAAGATTTTGCAGGCTGGAAGAAGCTTACGGATCGTTTAGGAAGCAGAATACAGCTGGTAGGTGATGATTTATTTGTTACGAATACGAAACGAATCAAAGAAGGCATGAAGATTGGAATATCCAATTCCGTATTAATAAAATTTAACCAGATCGGAACACTTACCGAAACGCTGGAAGCAATAGAAATGGCAAAAAATAATGGATGGACTGCAATTGTTTCCCATAGATCCGGTGAAACGGAAGATGTAACCCTTGCGGATATTGCCGTAGCAACCAATGCCGGTCAGATAAAAACCGGTGCTCCAAGCAGAAGTGACCGTGTTGCCAAATATAACCGCCTGTTAAGAATTGAACATCAGTTAGGTGAGATTGCCTGTTACCCGGGAGTGGATGCATTTAAAATCAACCAGGATAAATAATCTTTAATAGACTTAATGTTTCAGATATGGAAGAAACTGCCTGCGGGATAATTTTATGTATTCCGGGACAGTTTCTTTTCTGCAGATATATGTAGAAAAATATAAAAATCCAGATTACCGGTGATGGTTATATTTCTGTTTTCTTTGAATTGATAGTATAAACATTCATTAATTTATACCTGCAGCCTTTAATGATATTTCCGCTGACCAATACAATGCTCTCCGGTCCGCATAAACTAATATCACGTTTATAAGGCATTTTATCGTACAAATTATAAACTTCCATCATGTGTTCGTATGGCCCTTTATCTTTTAATCTTCTAAGTTCCTCATCTGTCATATCCATCTATCCCCCTTAAAAAGACTTTTGGCAAACTAAGCAGCTACTTATACTATAGCTCGTTTTGCAAATTTAATCAATGTGTATATTTAAACTTTTATATGTATTTTAATGTATTATTATACAATGTCGAATGCCGGAATAAGGTTGCCGATACAATAGAATACAGAAATACAATGTAAAATTCCATTTATGTAAAAGTATGCATATACTGTATTTAAGCACCATATATAAATGTATACGATTAATAAAGTTGCGAATTTTACTTGACATTTTGCGTGTTTTTGAGTATTATTTTACCTTGTAAAGATGATATGTATTCCGATACTTAATATGTATGCACTTCTATATTTATTAATCGTATTAAGAATTGATATTGCACAAAGATGTGTGTGTTCTGACATGTTGGGTGTGCATTTTTTTATTTATTGACATGAAATGCCATTTATTGAAATTTTGTGCATTGTATCAAAAACATATCATTTAATCCAATATTAAAGATAAAAGGTAGGTTATTGTATGGGTAAGTACATTCTTAAAAGAGTGAGTGCAGCTATAGTAACAATATTTATAGTAGCGACCATTACTTTTTTCCTGATGAATCTGGTGCCGGGCGGTCCGTTCGTTGCTGAAAAGTCCATCAGCGAGCAGGCGCAGCAAGCGCTTAAAGAGAAATTCGGTTTAGATAAGCCTCTAATCGTGCAATATAAAAATTACATG